>CAZTZC010000172.1:0-4676 GCA_964618045.1 uncultured Candidatus Bathyarchaeia archaeon
TAGCGCCCACTCATGCATGTGGCTTGTTGAGCCACGGATACTTTTAGGTGTTACTAGGGTTTGTCTCCGGTAACATGGAGGCGGTGTAACTCTGAGCGTTGGTGATCACAGGAATATTATACTGGTTCCCCGGTTACACGTCTGAGGGCTTATGGTTGGCGTCTCGCGTTTCAGCGTCTCAGTGGACCCCGAGCTGCTGGGGGAGTTCGACAGGACCATAGAGGGGCTCGGCTACAACAGGTCGACGGCCGTCCAGGTGGCCATGAGGGGCTTCCTCTCAGACTATAAATGGGGTGAGGGGGAGGGCGAGGTCGCGGGGGCGATCACGATGGTGTATGACCATCACGTGGGCGGCTTGGTGGAGGAGCTCAACCATCTTCAGCACGAACACCTTGGCATAATATCGTCCTCGACCCACGTCCACATGGATCACGATAACTGTCTAGAGATATTGGCGGTCAAGGGCCCCGCGTCTCAAATAAAGAATCTCGCAGGTTCTTTGGCTGTCATAAGGGGCGTGAAGCAGCTAAAGCTATCGGTACTCGAGAAATAATCCAGTTATCCAATTTCATGGTTCCTGCTCTTCATAATCAAGCTTTTGCAAGCATTAAACATGCAGATCAAGGTAACGCGGAAGGCTGTCGCAGGAACCATCACCGTAATCATCTCACTGATGACGCTATCGGTGATGTACAACGGCATAAGGACGGGGGTAGGTGTCATCCCCGGCTTCAGCTTCCTACTCTGGACCCTCATCGCGCTGGCCTACTCCATCCATGAGGAGATAACCGAGTACGTGAAGGAAAATCACACCAAAGTGACAGAGCCACTGAGAACCAACATAGAGACGGTGAAGACCAACATCTTCGAGACGGCGAGACGAGACCCCATAGAGCCACTCTCCCGCATATGGGGCAACACAAGGAACAGGCTCAGGCAGAGCCTCCTCGCCCTACTCCACCAACTAATCCAAGCCCTGGAGAACCCGGACGACACAAAGCCACCCCAAAATCCCTAACCAATAAAAACCACGGCAACGATAGCAACAGGAACATGAACAGCTACCTCATGGAGCTGAACAAGACCGGGAACAGCCTGATGATCTACAAAGGCGGCCGCCTCATATTCCAGAGCGCAAGCAAAGGCATCCGACCCCACCTGGAGGCCATAGAGATGCACGGCGAAGCCCTCCACGGCACCCTCATGGTGGACAAGATAGTAGGCAGAGCAGCCGCCCTCCTCATACTCTACAGCGAGGCAGCCGAGGCACACGCGCAGGTGCTAAGCAGGCCAGGCAAACAGGTTCTAGACCAGCAGTGCATGGCGACCACGTACGAGGAGCTCGTCGACCACATAAAGATGAAGGATGGGAGCATCTACTGCCCCTTCGAGCGCATGGTCCAGGACATCAGCGACCCCGCGGAGGCCTACGCCGCCATCGTAGAGAAGATGAATAGCTTCAACGCTCAGCCCGCTTCATAGAGAGCACCGCGGGGATGGCGCCGAGGTTAAGAGCCGCCCCCAGGAGGAAGACCGTCGAGTACGGGAACAGGGTCGTCAGGAAGCCGGCGGCGAGGCTCCCCAGGGTGGAGCCGAACCCGAACACGCTTGAGAGGTAGCTGATGGATATGGTCTTTATCTCGGGCTCCACGAGGTCCGTGAGAAACGCCCACTCAGACACGGCCCTCGTCCCCCAGCACAGCCCGTACAGCGCCAGCGCCACCCCCATCATGTACACACTCTCGTAGAGCGCGATGATGACGAAGCTCACCACGAGCAGCCCATAGGCCACCAGCATCGGGATGCGCCTACCGATGGAGTCACTGATCCTGCCGGCGGGGAACCTCGACAACGTGTTGCTGAAACCCCTCACCGTGAAGAGGAGGGCCACAGTCGACTCTGTTATCCCGAGCCGCTGCACCGCGTAGATGCTGAAGAGGGCGATGAATATGGCCTGCGCCGCGCTGAAGGAAGCCCTGCAGTAGCTGAGAAGCATAACATTCCTGTTCCCGAGTATCATCCTCAGGGACTCCACCGTGCCCACCTCGGGCGCGCCCTCAACGGAGGCAGCCCTCCTCGGCACCGATGGGGCCAGGAACACCAACAGTAGGATGCCCGCCGCCGGGAACAGCGCGGAGAGGTAGAACAGCTGAGGGTAGCTCATGACGTTGACCAGGTAGCTGCACAGGGCGGGTCCGAGCAGCATCCCGAAGCCGAGGAAGGTCAGGTACCGTCCCATGGCGTCCCCCTGCCTGTTCGCGGGGGCCGCGTCGCTCACCGTGGACATGGCCGTCTGGTTGAAGCCCCCGTTCGCTACGCTTAGGTAGACTGTGATGAGCAGCACATGGGTGAAGCTCCTGGCGTGGGCGTAGAGCAGCGAGCTGGTGGAGCTGATGAACAGCCCCAGCAAAAGCATCCTGAGCCGGCCTATCCTCTCTGCGATCACGCTCATGGGGATGCGTATCACCAGGGGGATGAAGCTCATCAGGCTGAAGAGCATCCCCACCTGAACCACGGAGGCCCCCAGCCCGGTGACGTAGAGGCTGAAGACGGGCTGAGTCAACGTCCAGCTGAGGACGAAGTTGGTGGCGGCCAGCATCAACGCGTAGAGCCGCTTGTCGTAACCGCTCACCCCCAGCACCCCCCGTTTACCGGGGCACATCTCTGTCGAGTCGAGATAAAGGTTTGGTTTAGGAAGAATTTAAGAATCCCTGCACACAGTTGATAGGATTCACCACGGAGCGAAACGGCCTATGGAAAAGCTCGTAGAGTTGGCGGGCCTCATCGCCGACGACGGCCTGAGGGAGAAGGTGCTGGCCTTCCTCAGGGACCCCCCGACGGACCTCGATCAGCCGGCTCTCCCAGTCGGGGTCTGCCCGGCGGGGGCCTACCAGCACCACAGCTACAGAGGCGGTCTCGTGGAGCACACTGTCAGCGTGGTCAAGCTCTGCGGGAGCCTCTGCGACGTCGTGGAGGAGCAGTATGGCGGCCGCGTCGACCGTGACCTGGTGCTGGCCGGCGCCATACTCCACGACATCATGAAGGTCTACTGCTACGAGGAGACGGGCGGCGGGGGGTTCAGGACCAGCGAGTTCGGCGGCCTCGTTGACCACTTGAGTCTCATGATCGCCGAGATGTACAGGCGGGGGCTTCCCATCGACCTCGTGCACGTCATCGCGGGCCACCACGGCGACGCCGGCCCCACCAAGCCCAAGACCCTGGAGGCCCTCATCGTCTCCGTCGCCGACCAAGCTGACAGCGACCTCAACGGGAAGCTCCTGCGTGCAGCCGAGTACCTGCTCAGGAGAAGCGGCGTATCCCGGCCCAGCCTGGGCAGTGCCAAGGAGGCTCTGGACGTGGTTCAGGTGAAGAGCCAGGAGGGCTGGGAAGGGCTGCAGCGGATGCTCGACGACGAAAGCTAAGACGATAAAATATTGTACCCATCCCGCGTTACTATAGACCATGTTAGCAGGCGGTAAAGGCCAAGCGGTGACCATCCTGGCGCTCGTGGTGGGCACGGCCATCTACTTCCTCGGCCCGGAGAGCCTCCCGTTCAGCGTGGTCTCCATGGGCGTGGGCCTCGTCATAGTGATAATGGTGGGGGAGCCCATGGTGGAGGGCCTCAAGGAGCTGGGTAGGCACACCGGAATATCTGACCACATCATCGGTATAATGTCCAGCTTAGCCTCCAACCTCCCCGAGGCGGTGATGACTCTTTTCATGATCGCGAGCCCGCACCTCAGGGAGGTGGCTATACTGACCGTCCTCTTGGCCTCCGCGTTCAACGGGCTGCTCCTAGGCGTTCTGGTGGTCATTGTGACGTACAGGGGCGGCGTCGTTGAGATACCGAAGAAGGCGTTGGAGCACGACGTGGAGCTAATGAGGGTCACCATCGCGTTCTGCATGATCGTCTTCGGCACAGGTGTCATCATGGGCATCAGCGGCGCCGGCGGCAGCCAAGTGCTCCCCTGGGAGGTGCCCCTCTTCCAACTCGTCTCCTACGCCGGGTACCTCTACTTCCTGAGCAGGGGGCCGAAGGAGCGACGCAGCGAGGAACACACATCTGAGGGGAACCGTTCTTGGATGACGCCTATCATGCTTGGGCTCGTGGGGATCATCGTGGCGGCCCAGCTGATCTCGGGGTCGGCTGAGTTCCTGGTCCACAGGTTCGACCTCCACGTGGTTATCGCCGCCACGGTCATCGGGTTCGCGGGGAGCGTCCCGGAGCACGGGCTGGCCATCCTGGGGGCCCGGAGGGGCCACGTGGAGCTGGGGGTCTCCAACCTCCTCTCGGGGATCGTGCAGAGTGTGATGCTCATATTCCCGGTGATCGCGTTGATGGTGCCGGTTCCGCTGGACGGGTACGTGCTCTACCAGTTCCTGGCCATCGCGGTGACGCTGTGGATAGTGAAGAAGAGCATCGTGGACGACGGCAGGCTCACCATTGACGAGGGGCTGAGCATCGTCGTGATACACGTGCTGGGGGTGCTGCTGTTCGATGAGCTGAGCCTCCTCATCTGATCGGCGGACAGACGTCTTACTCCTGTAAACCCCTCCCACGCTGATTATAACCGCTGTGTATGGGAGAATCTGTTTGCCTGATCATGTTTCATAGCCGGTTTATCGATGAATCATGGCTCGAAGGTGCCCTTGGCTACCGCACGGCCCTCGTCCAC
>CAZTZC010000173.1:0-4627 GCA_964618045.1 uncultured Candidatus Bathyarchaeia archaeon
GTTCACACCCACGTTCACGTACGTTATCCATAATGTGAGCGCAGTTAATCATTGTCCCATGTAACTAAGAAAAATCGTTTCCGTAAGGCCGCCCCAGAAATCTTCATCCAGGGGGGAGGGGGGTATACGAGAAAAGCCGAACCGACGCCTCTTCCACCTAAAGGAGCCCCAGAAACACCCCTTTTATATCTAATTATATACAAAAGTGTCGTCCACCGAACACAGAAACGCAGCCCCCAAACCGCTAATTCCACGTAAATAGGATTAAAAAATGAAGGTCAGCGGAGCCTGGACATGCTCCTCTCTAGGAAGCCAAGGTCCAGCTTCTCCAGGGTCTCCTTGGTGGGGATGCCCCTCTCGTCCCAGCCCAAGGTCTCGAAGTATACCAGCCGCCTCCTCCCTACGAGCTCCCTGTCGGTTGTCCTCCCCTTGAAGGGCCCCGACGGCAGGGGCTCGTAGAACCGGGGCGGGTTCTCGTCGTCACTCACCGGCTCCCAGGTGACGTCGGGGCCGCCCAGCATGAGCAAGGCCCGTTGCAGCGTCACTATCCTGGGGCCCGTCTCCCGCCTCCAGCTCTCAACGGTGATGGGGTACCCGGTTACGGCCTTCGCGAAGTCGAATATGAGCTCCTGGGGCGTCCGGGCGAAGTTACAGATGACCGCGGAGTCGGCGAAGACGGAGCCGGAGAGCTCGTGGTAGCCGTCGCGGACGACGCTGGTGTGGTCGCCGCCCTGTACGTTTACCGCATAACCTATGTCGTGTGCCAGGAAGTCTTCATCGCTCCTGGTGCCGTGGGCGCCCACCTCGATGCCCTTCACATGCACAGCGTACCTGAGGAGCTCCTCGGGCTTCAGGCCCTTCATCTCGGCGATCCTCAGCGCCGCCCTGTAGGTGCCCTCGGCGAGCACGTCGCCGAAGCCCTCCCTGTAGGCGATGGCCCTCGCCAGCCTGTCGAAGGCCTCCGTGTCTCCCCACGTCAGCTCGAAGCCCAGGTCCTCCTCGGTGAGGATGCCCCGCTGGTAGAGCTCGGCCGCGTAGCCCATGGTGTTGGCGCCGCCGATGCCCGAGTGACCCAGGTTGTCGATGAGGGCGCTCAGGTGGATGTTGGCCTCGGGTTCGAAGATGCCGAAGTTTGTGCCGCAGTAGGACTGGAGCTCGTAGTCGGGGTTGTCGGTTATGGCCCCCTTCCAGGGCCCGGTCTTGACGCAGCTCACCTTCATGCAGCCGGTGGTGCAGTTGAAGTCGCTCCACTGCTTCTTCACCCAGAACCTTGTCTCGAACATGGGGCCCCCTATGCTGCGCTCGTCGTGCCACTCCTCCTGCCAGTTCCTGATGGGCTCGGAGCTGTAGAAGTTCCCTGTAGACCAGCCTCCGTACCCCGTGCCCTGCCGCCTGAAGCTGTCCCGGCTTATGAGATGCTCATGAGCCCGCTTCCAGAGAAGCTTCACAGCCTCCGGCGCATAGACTTCAGGAATGGGGCCCCTCCCCTTGGCCACGATGGCTTTCAGGTTCTTCGAGCCCATGACGCTGCCGTAGCCGCCGTAGCCTGCGGCGTGGCACAGCTTGGTCATGACGCAGGCGTTCCGAACCATGTTCTCGCCGGCGGGGCCAACGTATATCATCCCAGGCTCCTTCATGAGCCCCATGTCGGGGTCCCTCGAGGAGAGCTCGTCCGAGACCTCCTTGTTAAGTATCCGGAGGGTCTCCTCGCCCATGGCGCCCCAGAGGTGGCCCGCGTCCCTGATCTCGCCGCCCTCCTCGGTCACCAAGAGGTAGACAGGCTTGTCGGCCCTGCCTGAAACTATAACGCCGTCGTAGCCCGCGGTCCTGAGCTCGTGGGCGAACTCGGTGCTCGCGGTCGAGCCCACCGTGCCGTTACTGACGGGGGACTTCCCGGTGCAGCATATCCTGCCGCCGGGGTATATCCCCGTCATGGGCCCGGTGAGCGCGATGAACACGTTCTCGGGGCCGAGGGGGTCGACCTCGCTCCACTTCCCGCCGATCCTGTCCCACAGTATCTTGGCCCCGAGGCCTCTTCCGCCGAAGTACTGCTCCAGGGTCTCCTCCGGATAGGTGATGTCACCGATCTTCTCCTTGGTCAGGTCGACGTCGAGGTACTTTCCCGCGTATCCCCTGGGCGTCACGCTATCACCTCCTCGCCCTTCTCGCCGAAGAACTTCACCGCCAGGTCCTTGGCCACGTCGATCGGGTTACGGGCGAACAGCTTCCGGTGTCCATCCATCCCCTCGTGGACCAGCCTCAGGGCGTTGTACCCGGCCTCGCGGCACACCTTCACGCACTCGGGGTCGCCGCCGCAGAGGTCACAGATGACGGCCTTCCTGTCCCTTGGATGAAGATGGGGGACGGTGCCCGGGCAGGCCCTCGCGCAGGCGCCGCAGCCGATGCACGCCTCCTCGTCCACGATGACGGCTGTGGTCCTGGCGTCCACGGACAGCGCCTCAACGGGGCAGCTCTCCACGCAGGGGTAGTCGTCGCACTGGGCGCAGAGGTGCGGCACCTCCACCCCCGGGAAGGGCATGAAGACGCGTATCCGCGAAGCCTCGGGCCACATCCAGCCCTCGTGGTGAATGCTGCAGGCCAGCTCGCACCTGCGGCAGCCCGAGCAGTTCTCGTAGTCTCTCACTATCCAGATGGAACTCATGACAATATCTGGAAGACGTTACGCAAAGAAACTTTTGGTGAAGAAAGGGGAGTCTAGCGGAGCTTGGACATGCTCTTCTCCAGGAACCCTAGGTCGAGCTTCTTCAGGGTCTCCTTCGTCGGGATGCCCCTCTCGTCCCAGCCAAGGGTCTCGAAGTAGGCCTGCAGCTTCGTGTCCACGAGCTTCTTGTCCGTCGTCTTGCCTTTATAGGGGCCGCTGGGCAGGGGCTCGTAGAACCTGGGCGGGTTGTCGTCGTCCTTCACGGGCTTCCACTCTAGGTCGGGTCCTCCCATCATTAGGAACGCCTTCTGTAGCGTGACGATCCTGGGCCCGGTCTCGCTTCGCCAGCTGTGAAGGGTCATCGGGAACCCCGTGATGGCCTTCGCGAAGTCGAATACCAGGCTCTGGGGCACGCCGTAGAAGGTGAAGTTGCAGAAGACTGCGCTGTCCGTGAAGACGGCGCCGCTCATGTCGCTGTAGCCGTCCACGGCCGTGCTTGTGTGGTCTCCTCCCTGCACGCTTGCGGCGTAGCTGATGTCGTGGGTGTAGTCTGCGTCGCTGCGGGTGCCGTGGGCGCCTATCTCTATGCCCTTGACGTGCACCGCGTACTTCAGCAGCTCCTCGGGCTTCAGGCCCTTCATCTCGGCGATCTTAAGGGCCGCCCTGTAGGTGCCCTCGGCGAGGACGTCGCCGATCTTCTCCCGGTTGGCCATCATGCGCATTATCCTGTCGAATGTGTCCGGGTCTCCCCACTTG
Organism: uncultured Candidatus Bathyarchaeia archaeon; assembly: GCA_964618045.1. Taxonomy (GTDB): domain Archaea; phylum Thermoproteota; class Bathyarchaeia; order TCS64; family TCS64; genus RBG-16-57-9. Next base: position 3,419 of record CAZTZC010000173.1, read on the forward strand.
GGCTTGAACCCGAAGTCGCTGTCCTTGAGGATGCCGCGCTGGTGGAGCTCGACTGCGTAGCCCGCCGTGTTGGGGCCGTTGATGCCGCTGTGTCCCAGCTTGTCGGCTAAGGCACTGAGGTGTACGTTTGCCTCCGGGTCATAGATACCGAAGTTGGTGCCGCAGTAAGCCTGGAGCTCGTAGTCGGGCATGTCTGTGATGTCACCCTTCCACTTGCCCGTCTTGATGCAGCTTACCTTCATGCAGTTCTGCGTACAGTTGAAGTCGGCCCACTTCTTCTTAACCCAGAACCTGTTCTCGAACATGGGGCCGCCGTAGCTCTTCTCGTCGTGCCACTCCTCCTGCCAGTTCCTGATGGGCTCCGAGCTCGTCTCGGCGCCTACGCTGTAGCCCGCGTAGCCAGTGCCGTCGCGCCTGAACGCCGTCTTGGCCATGAGGTACTCATGGGTCCTCTTCCAAAGCAGCTTCGTCGCCTCGGGGGCGTCAACCTTCGGCAGGCTGCCGCGGCCCTTGGCTACCACTGCCTTAAGGTTCTTGCTGCCCATGAGGCTTCCGTAGCCTCCGTAGCCGCAGGCGTGGCATATCTTCGCTATCACCGCAGCGTTCCGGACCAGGTTCTCGCCTGCCGGGCCGATGTAGATCATGCCCGGGTCTTTCCAGAGACCTACGTTGGGCTTCCGCTTCGTGAGCTCGGCTGTTACCTCCTTGTTTAGCTTGATGAGGGTCTTCTCCCCGTCGAGCCCCCAGAGGTGGCCTGCGTCCCTCAGTTCGGCTCCGTCGTCCGTGATGAGCAGGTAAACCGGCTTTTCGGCCTTGCCTGTGAAGGTGACGCCGTCGTAGCCCGCCTCCTTGATCTCGTTGGCGAACTCGGTGGCCGCCGTAGACCCGACTGTGCCCATGCTCACCGGGCTCTTGCCGCTGACGCATATCCGTGAGCCCGGGTAGATGCCCGTCATGGGGCCTGTGAAGACCATAAACGGGCTCTTTGGGTCGAGGGGGTCGAGCTCGGGGTACTTTTCGCCAACCTTGTCCCAGAGGACCTTGGCTGCGAGGCCTCTGCCGCCGAAGTACTGTTCGAGCACCTTGTCGCTGTACTCGACCTCCTTGATCTTGTCCTTGGTGAGGTCAACGTCCAGCCACTTGCCAGCGTATCCGCCGGGTGTCATTCTATTACCTCCTCGCCCTTCTCGCCGAACATCTTCACCGCCA
>CAZTZC010000174.1:0-4594 GCA_964618045.1 uncultured Candidatus Bathyarchaeia archaeon
TCTGCGCAGTCTCTCAAGGATTGTTCTCTGCTCTGCGCTGAGCCCACGGCGTAGGCTTCTCCTCATCCTCGATGGAAGGAGCCGGATGAACTCATCCATGGACATGGCTTGAAGCTCCTCGACGGTCTTCCCGCGATAATTAAAATCCTTGGGCATTTTCACTCACCTTAACAGATAAGGGTTATATAACCCTTAGTTTCTCCTCCTCTGACGTTTTCCGCTGTTCCTGGCGGCTATGAGCCCTACCTTTGCGCCTGGGGGCGCATGCCTGGACACCGTCGTGGACTTCCCGGGCCTCCTTTTGCGCCCTCCGCCGTGTGGATGCATAGCCGCCGGCATCTTGACGCCGTGAGCAACTGGATACTTGTGACCCTTTGCCTTCTTGGCGTGCAGTTTATCGCCTGCCGTGAGGAACGGCTTCTCCCTGCGTCCGGCTCCTGAGATGATCCCTATCGTGGCTCGCGAATCGTTGTGTATGGTCACTGTCCTCTTGGAGGGGACCCTCACCGATGTATGAGTCATTGTGTGAGCTATCAATGTACCAAAACTACCCGAACTTCTGGCTATCTTCCCGCCATCCCCGGGCCTCAGCTCTATATTGCTGACCATGGTTCCCTCGGGAATATTTCCCAGCGGGAGTACGTTTCCCACTTGTAGAGGAGCGTTAGGTCCGACTGTTATCTCTTGGTCGACGTATGTTCCCTCGATAGCTGATGAGTAGAACCCTGAGCCCGGCTCGAACTCTATGTACGCCAGAGGCGCGCCTCTTCCCGGTTCGTGGACAAGCTCCTTGATGGTTCCCGTCCTGTTTTCTTTTGTTATCGTTGGGTACTTGGCTGGTGCGATCTTGTTCATCTTAGCGGCCCGGAATACGCTTCCGCCGCGGCCTCTCCTCTGTACCTTTATCTTCTTACCCATGGTTCACACCTACAGTATTCCTAGACGGATGGCGACATCTGACGCGTCGTACTCGTCTTTGAGCTTTATGAAGGCTTTCTTCTCGCCCTTCCGGTTTATGAGGGTGTTGACGGTCTCAGCCTCTACTTCGTAGAGCTCCTCGACGGCCTTGGCTATCATGTTTTTGGTCGCCTTGCGGTCAACCATGAAAACGAGCTTGTTCTCGTACTCGATCATGTTGACGCTGCGCTCCGTCATGAGGGGGTATTGGATTACTTTGTGAGCCTCCATCTTAAACCCCCCAAACCTCGTCGAGCTTCTCGAAGGCCGATCTTCCCCACACCACCAGCCTGCCCGGGTGCGCCCCTGGGGCTAACAGCTCCGCGTTCAGGCCGTGGACGTTGACTACATCGACCCCTGGTAAGTTTCTTCCTGCCTGGGTTATCCCCTTGTCCTCTGACACTATGATGAGCGGCCCTTTCCCCGTCTTCTTTCTGCGGCCTCTCATCTTGCCCTTCCCGGCCCTAGTCTTCTTCCGGTCGGCTCTCTCTACGTCCGCCCAGATTCCCAGAGACTGGAATAACTCCGCTACTTCCTTGGTCTTAGTTAGGCTCTCCACATCGTCGTCGATGACGATAGGGAGTTGCTTCACATTGGCTACCTTGTGGTTTCTATGCTCTACGAGTTCCTTGACAGCCGTGGCTGCAATTCCCGACCTAATGGCGAATCTCTTCTCTTTCTTGTTGATCCGCTTCACGATGACTTTCTCCGAGCGTGGAGGGAAGGCTTGATGGCCGCCTACCGTGCTTACGCCGAAGGCGGCGCGTCTTCCATCCTTGAGCCGCGGGACTCGGGCTCTGCCTTGGCCTGTTCCCATCGACTCGGCCGTCGTCCTCTTCCCAGCCATGGGGTCCCTGCCTTGAGGCTGGAACCTCGTGCTCTGGAGAGCTAAGACGGCCCGCTTGATAACATCGTGCCTCACAGGAGTCTCGAAGACCTTGGGTGTCTCGACTTCGTCGATCTTCTCGTTCTTCAGGTTGAGTACAGGGACCTTCATTGCTCTACGCTCCTCTTCTGCCACTCGGTGTGAAGGTACGTGATCTGCGGCGGCTCCTCGGGATACGTTGTCTTGCGAACCGTCTTCCTGAGCTTTATCAGCCTCTTGGACGGCCCCATGACGCTTCCCTTGAGGAGCATGTAGTCTCCCTTCACGAAGCCATAGTGTTTGAAGCCGCTCTTGGGGTTGACGCGATCCACGTCCTCATCCATGAGCATTATCCTTTTGTTGTACTCTGTCCTGTTGTGGAAGCCCATCTGGCCGGCTCTCGGCACCTGAGGCATGACGCCTCTCGGCACCCACGGCCCAATGGAGGCCACCGCCCTTTTCTGTTTCCTAGACTTTCTTGATAGGATCCTGATCCCCCAGCGCTTTACCGGGCCTTGGAAACCCTTTCCCTTGGTAACGGCGACGACGTCGATGCCCTCGCCGGGCTGGAAGACGTCTTGCACTGTGACGGTCTGGCCCAGAAGCCCCTTGGCGTAGCTGAATCGCTCATCCATGGAGCCCCCGCTTACGGGTATCTCCATGAGGTCCGGGGCCTTCTTCGAGACCGAAGCCTCTCTTGGCTGCGTCGCCGCTATGACCCTTATCTCGGCGACCCTGCCAAGGTCTTTCTCGATCTCTGCCAGCTTGGCGTCTGGACGTGGATCCGTCGCGAAGCTTATCCTCCTGTACAGGTCCTTCGGCTGGTTCGCCATCCAGGCCTCTGAAACGGCCTGGAGCCCGTCGTGGGTCTTCTCGTAGGTCCTGACGGCGACGACCAGCATAGGTGGAGTGTCGATGACGGTTGCGGGGGCTTTCACCTCCTTACCGTACTCGGGAACTCGTCTACTGTCCTCTACGTAGAACAGGTGGGTCATGCCTGCCTTGTAGCCAGCGAAGCCAACCAGCCTCGGCTCTGTGTCCAAGGTTGGCCAGTAGGAGACGCGTCCGTTAGCGTTCCTCGCCTTTTTACGTGGCGAGTAGGACCGCGAGCCTCGCTTAGGTGATCTTGTTCTTGGCATGTGTAGACACTCCTATTTTTATAGGCTGTAAAGAATCAACAGGGCTCAGATTTAAAGGATTCGTAAAGTGTAGAAGAAAACGTATAGCCGGTGAAGATGCATGTTTTGAACATCAATAATGTATACTTTAGTTAAGTTTCACGAAGTGTCCCGCAGAGTATACGCGACGATCACGGCTAGCATCGTGAACACTGCGGCGCCTAGGAACGGGCTTGACGGGTAATACATGCCGTACAGGTAGCTACCGATGAGCGGTCCTACTGTGAACCCCATACGGACGCCGGTCATCCTCACACCGAACGCGGCCCCAATCATCTCGTCTGGTACGCTGTCAGACAGAAGAGTAAGTGTGGCCGGCCACGTCATACTCCACAGACCAAACAGCAACGAGTAAATCACGAGCATGACGATCCAGTTTGCGGTGAACATCCAAGAGAGAAACAAGAATGGTATCAGAACTAAACACGAAAGTATCCACCGTCTCTTGCCGAACCTCTCAGCCAAGGTGCCGGCTGGGACCTGTGTGAACATCATGACGATGCTCGGAGCCGTGAAAAAGAACCCGATTAAGGTTGGAGACAGCCCATGTACATCCCCAAGGTATAGGGGCAGGATCATGTTTACGCCGCCCAGCCCCGTCGTCATGAAAAGATGGAAAACGAAGAAGGATGCCAGGGTTGGAAACACTTCTGGCTTGAACACGTCTCTGAACGAGACTTTCTCTGTCTTCGTCTTGTATGCTCCTTTCCTCTTTATCAAATAGGTGGGTATGAGGCTCAGAGCGTTTATGCTCCCTGCGATGAGGAACACGAGTCTCCAGCTGAAATGCTCCACCAAGTAGCCGCTGAGCGTAGGCGCTATTATACCTGTGACGGGCCAAGCCATGTTCATCACGCCAAAGGTTGAGGATCTGTTCGATGAAGTTGTGTTCTCGGTTATCATAGCCATTCTGGAGGGGATGAAGAAGGCCCCGGCCATGCTGAACAACAGGTACAGTGGGAACACTGTGACCCAGCTGTTCACCATCGATAAAAGGAAAATCGAGACAGTCGATAGTCCCGCACCGAATAATAGCAGAGTCTTCTTACCCACCCTGTCAATCAGGAGGCCGCTGGGCAGCATTAACATGGTCGCCACAAGGTTTCCGGCGGAGATCACCATGGCGTTCTGAACCTCGTTGGCCCCCGCCTCCTCCAGGAATAAAGGAAACAAGGGATTTATGAGCTGCATTGTGAGGCCGAAAGCGACGTTCAAAGCGAAAAGGAAGACTAAGTTACGATTCAGGTTCTTGAACATTTAATATTCACTGGTCAGAGTGGTTGGTTTCAAATAAACCTAGTCTGGCCTTCTCGGGGTAGGGGCATATGTCGTTAAGCACACACTCGCTACAACGTGGTCTCTGAGCTCTACAGGTCTCTCTGCCGAAGCGTATCAGGGAGAGGTGTACATCTCTGAACCTATCAGGAGTCGAGCCGTCCTCCAGCGCCCTGCTTACTTCCTCGTAGCCTGCTTTCGGGGGCACTATCTCTAGACGCTTGGAGACTCGTTCGATGTGACGGTCAACTGGAATAACTTGGTGGTTCGCCACGAACATCAGAGCGACGTCAGCAGTCTTCGCACCTACGCCGGGGAA
>CAZTZC010000175.1:0-4583 GCA_964618045.1 uncultured Candidatus Bathyarchaeia archaeon
TTCGGGGTCGCCCACATCATGGGCGAGGAGGCCTGGGAGAGGCTCAGGGAGGAGGCCGAGAGAGTGGCCCCGATGGATAGCGTTGACGAGCCTCTGGTTGAGCCCGTCTCGGTTGACGGGAGGCTCGTGAGGGTGAACCTGAGGCCATACATTAGGCAGGGGGGAGACCTCAGGGCCCTGTACAGGGCGATGTTGGAGTCGTCAAAACATGAGGGCGACCCCGCCGAGTTCGTCTCGCTTTGGGGGATGTTCAAGGAAGCCGCGGCGGAGCTGGAACTGGACTTCGACGATGAAACGATCCGTCTATACGACAGGAGCCTCAAGGAGAAGGGTCCGGAGCCGCGTCACCACTCCGCCGCCTACCGCGAGGCATACTACCCCGCCTACAGGGTGGTCATGCGAAGAATATTCGAGCAGTATGCAGGGTTCTCGTCGTGAGTGCATAAAAAAGGGTGGCTAGAGGGTGATGACATCGCCGGGCTTCATCACTATGACATCGGTGTCGCAGCCCGCCTCGACCATCTTCTTGTACTCCGACGGGTCGGTGTCCCATCTGTGCATGGGCACCGCCGTTTTGGGGTTCATCGCGATTGTTGCCTCGGCGGCCTCCGGGTTGTCCATGGTGTATGTTCCCCCACTGGGGATGAGGAGCAGGTCTATTCCCTTCAGCTTCTTCATCTCGTCTATGAAGTCGGTGTCCCCCGCGTGGTAGACTGTCTTACCCTCGGCCTTCACCAGGTACCCGACGCCTATGCCCTTGGGGTGGAACGGCGTCCCGGGGCTCCTGAACCGTTTGTAGTTGTATGCTTCAACCGCCTTCACCGTCACGTCGCCGAAGGAAGCCGACTCTCCCGGCTTCAGGGTCTTCACGGGTGAGCCTATCTTCTTGCCGCATTCTGGGGGAGCCACTATCACCGTCTTGTCGCTCATCACCTTCTTTATCTTGTCCACCTTGCAGTGGTCGTCGTGGTGGTGGGTGCTCAGGATCAGGTCGGCTTTCTCGTCGTACTCGCCCTCGTAGGGGTCGATGTAGATGGTCTTGCCTCCCGTCTTTATCTTCCACGAGGCGTGTCCTAGCCATTTTATCTCCAATGCTTTCACCGATACCTGAACTGGTGGCTCGGTTTTTTACTCTTGCCCCCGCTTCACGGACTCGTGGGCTGTGAGGTAGGCCAGCCCGAACACCAGTCTGAGGGCAGCGGAGAAGAAGAGCCCCGTGCTCAGCCCCTCCAGACCGCCGAAGTAAGCGTCGATGACGTAGCCGCTCACGTTGCTTCCCAGGAAGCAGGCTACCCCGAACGCCGTGGTGCTGCTGGCGAGGTAGGTGGCCCTCAGGTCCCCCGGGGCCAGGTCTATGACGTATGTAGACTCGCTGCTCATCCAAGCGGCCATCCCTAGACCCAGGAAGAGCTCCGCCAACGCTATGTGCCACCACTGGGTCGCCAAGGCGTAGGCGACGGGTGCCACGGCCATGGAGACGCGGCTCATCACGATGATGGGCCTTCTCCCCATCCTGTCCATGAAGGCGCCCAGCCTCCTCTGGGTGAGGGTGCTCATCAGGCTGCTGCCGATGCTGAGGGTGCTTATCTGCCACACCTTCATGTGGAGCCTGTGGGTTATGACCATGGGGAAGAGGGGCCACGCGAAGCTCATGCCCACGCCGTAAACGAAGTTGAGTAAGAGGTAGCGGGTGAGCCTGGGGTCCCTCACGAGCCTGTTGAGCTCGAGCCTCTTGCTGGCGCCCTTGGGAGGCTTCTCCTTCGTGAAGAACACGAGCACGCCGCCGAGCAGGCTGGCGGCCGCCGCCAACACTAGCACCAGGGTGAAGCTCTCGGGCGTGGTCTCGCCTTGATCCGTTATGCTTATGGCGAAGGCTATGATCATGGCGATGAAGCTGCCCATCTGGCTGACGCTGTTGATGAGCCCAATGGTCACGCCCCTGGTGCGATCGGTCGTATAGTCTCCTAGGAGGCTGCTCCATGAAGGCACGGTCATGCTGTAGAAGAAGCTGCTCAGGATCACCAGCCATATGAGCGGCTCCGGGGAGTCGAACACGATCAACGCGGCTATGGCGCCGGCGTTGAGTATGCGGCCCGCCGCGATGAACCTCTTCTTCCCGTACCGGTCGACGAGTCTTCCGAACACGAGCTGGAGGAGGTTGCCGCTGAGGCTTTTGGCGCCCTGGAGGAACCCCATCTGGTTCACGGTGGCGCCCGACGCGGCTACGAGGAGGTTGTTGAACCTGTTGTTGAGGCTGTCGCTGAACATCATCGTGAACCCTGTCGCCATTAGCGCCGGCGTCGTCTGTAGGGGCTCCTCTTCCAGCTCGCTCATACGCGGTTCAGGGTTTACACGTGAATAATAAATGTGTAGGTTTAGCCTGGCGAAGATACGGGGAGAATATGGAGACGGTTCCTCGATAAAGAAGATATAGGTGATACTCTTCAATACAGGTAATTATTCGGGGAGCAGAGACATGGGCGAGGCTAGACCCGGGGTTCTTCTCATCGACGACGAAGAGGACATCGTTAGGACGTTCACACTGTTCCTCGAGAAGTTCGGCTACTCGGTCGACTCGGCGAGCAGCGGCGGGGAGGCCTTGGCGAAGCTCGGCGAGAAACTCTACCATGTTGTTATATTCGACTACAGGCTGCCGGACATCACGGGGACGGATCTGTTGAGGAAGGCCAACGAGTTGCAGCCCGGGGCGGTCAAGGTGATGCTGACGGGTTTCCCTTCCCTGGAGAACGCAGCGGAGAGCCTCAGCCTCGGCGCGGACTCCTACCTGCTGAAGCCCGTGGACATGAATGAGGTCCTAGCGGTCATCAAGGAGAAGCTCAGGGAGAGAGCCGAGGAAGAGGAGAGTAAGTAGCTCACCCGTCCTTTGCCTGTTGGTTTAGACCGTTAAACTCTTCTCGTGGGTCGACGGGTTTCCTTTCATGGCTAGACGTGAACGAGTGTCAGAGGGTTTCCCCAGGGTTCTGCCCATGCGTGAGAGGTCCGAGATAATAGACAGGGTGCTTGCCGAGAGGCTTGACGGGGTGCTTCCCGTCGCCATGCGGGAGACAGGCCTCGACATGTGGCTCATCATCTGTCAGGAGGACGACCTGGACCCGGTCTACGAGACCATGATCCCCATGGACACTTGGTGCCCCATACTCCAGATGCTGGTTTTCTACGACAGGGGGCCGGGGCTGGGCGTTGAGCGGATCAACCTTTCCTTCACTGACACCAAGGACCTGTACGATAGGCCGTGGTCGGGGAGGAGGCACCACAGGGAGCAGTGGGCGCTTCTCAGGGGCATCGTGGAGGAGATGGATCCCAAGCGCATAGGGATTAACATCGGCTCAGTCCAGTGGGCCGCCGGAGGGCTCACCCACAACCTGTACGGGCAGCTGGTGGAGGCGCTGCCCGAGAAGTACGTTGAGAGGCTGGTCTCGTCCGAGGAGTGCGCGACTCGGTGGCTGGCGACACTTACGGATAGCGAGGTGGGGCTCTATGAGCACGTGGTCAAGGTGGCTCACGCCTTGATCGCGGAGTGCTACAGCGGGGAGGCCATCGTGCCGGGGGTCACCACCATACCGGACCTTGTCTGGTACTACTGGCAGCGGTGCGCCGACCTGGGGCTTTCGGTGGCGTTCAACCCCTTCTTCACCATCGTGCGCAGCGAGGCGGCTAGGGAGCTGCACGGTGAAGGGGATGAAGTGATAAGGCCCGGCGACTTCGTCCGATGCGACGTGGGGATAAGGTACCTCGGGCTCATCACCGACCACCAGGAGTGGGCGTACATCCTCAAGCCCGGGGAGGCCGACGCCCCGGAGGGGGCTAGGAGGCTGATGGCTGAGGGGAACAGGCTGCAGGACTGCTATATGGGGGAGTTCAGGAAAGGCCTCACCGGTAACCAGTTGCTCGGCAACATCCTGGCTAAGGCGAGGGAGGAGGGGCTACCCAACCCTAGGGTCTACAGTCATAGCCTGGGGCGCTTGCTGCACGAGCCGGGGCCCTTGATTGGGCTTCCGTGGGAGCAGGAGTGGAACGAGGGGCGGGGCGACGTTGCTCTGGAGCATAACTACGCGTTCACGATGGAGCTTTCGGTGGAGGGGCCTCTGTCGGAGTGGGGTGGCGAGGGCTTCAGGTGCGCGTTGGAGCAGGACGTGGTGTTCACGGTGGATGGGTGCCGGCTCATCGATGGGAGGCAGACCTGTTTCTACCTTGTCTAGCCCCGGTAAGGTTTTAATCTGGTTTCCGTGGATGTATTGGCGTGTGCGGGGGTTCCCGAGTGGCCAAAGGGGTCAGGCTTAGGACCTGATGGACTAGTCCTCCGTGGGTTCGAACCCCACCCCCCGCACCAAAATACTAGTAAAACATTTATAGGTTAAATCCTTATTCCAAACTAATGGTCAAGAAGAAGGAGCTAAAACGACGAGCAATCTACGTTTACCCACCCGCTGAGATGACCGATAACTGGAAAAAACTTGCAGAAAAATCAGGCACAAGCATATCAAAGTTCGTAATCGAACACGTAGAGAACTCGCTGGGAGTAGCTGAAGATGACTACAAGTCTAGATCAAATATTCTTGAGG
>CAZTZC010000176.1:0-4478 GCA_964618045.1 uncultured Candidatus Bathyarchaeia archaeon
TGTACGACAGTCATGAGAGCCTCCGATACGACTACGAGGTGAGCTGCGAGGAGCTGGACGCCCTCGTCGACGCCACCATGGACATGGACGAGGTGGTTGGCGCAAGGATGACTGGAGCCGGCTTCGGCGGCTGCACCGTCAACCTCGTCGAGGCGGGATATGTGGGCGATTTCACCGAGAAGATAAAGGAGAGGTACCACCGGGCCACGGGTAAGCAGGCTGAGGTATACTTAGCCTGACCGGGGCCTCTGCACTATTTCTATTGTGTAGCCCTCAGGGTCTTCGCAGAAGAAGACGCGGCCCTCGGCCTCCCTCAGCTCGACCTCGGTGGTGTGCATCTTGACGCCGGATTCTTTGAGCCTGCGGTAGAGCTCCCATATGTCGCCGTCGTCTGGTACTCCGAGGCAAAGGATAACCGGCTTGTCCTCGGCCGCCCTCAGGTAGCCTCTGCCGTCCTGCACGACGCCTATGGTGTAGTCGCCGGTGACGCGGTACAGCGTGACCCAGTCGCTCTCCGGCTCCTCCTCCAGCCCGAGGAGGTCCCTGTAGAAAGATGTGGCCTCTGCCATGTCCTTGTAGTAGATGAAGGTGTAGGCCCTGTCGAAGCTCAACCCCAGTACCGCTCCACGTAGTCTGTGGCCCGCATGAACTCGACGTCTGGGATGCTCAACGCGTGCTCTATTATGCCTTTGAGGCAGAGGAGCCGCGACGGCCTCCCCGTCACCTGGGGGTGGTTGGTGAGGCAGAAGAGGCTCCTGTCGGCGTAGCGGGCGTCGAACTCGATGCGCCACACGTCCACGGTCTCATCGGCGGTCATCCCCCAGTCGTAGTAGAACGTCCAGTCGTCCAGGTTGTAGGCGACGGGTATCTCCAGGAGCCTAGACTCCTCGCCGTCGACCATGTTCCAGAAGCACTCCTCGGCGCCCATGTAGTCGCTGTTCCACCTGAACCCCATCTCGCTGAGGAACTCGTGGGTGTGCGGGCTGGGCCTCCACCGGGGAGTCCTGTGCCCCAGCAACGGCTGGTCCGTGAACCCGCTTAGGATTTCTCTGCTCTTGATTATCCACTCCCGCTCCTGCTCAGGCTTCAGGGCGTTGTAGCCCCTGTGGGTGTAGCCGTGGCAGGCGAGCTCGTGGCCCCTGGACACTATCGTCTCGACGGCCTCCGGGTACCGCTCCGCCGTCAGGCCTGGGACGCAGAAGGTGCCCTTGATCTCGTACTCGTCGAGGAGGTCCATGATCCTGTAGACCCCCTTCCTGGGCCCGTACCCTCCCTGGGTCACCCAGTAAGGGATTCCGGGGTGCGTCTCCTCGAACGCTGTCTCGCCGTCGAGGTCGAATGTGAGTAGAACTGGGAATTGCTTCATGGTGAATGATGGGCCGCCCCTGTTTTTAGGGGTTACCCGTCCCTCTGCGCCGCCGCACGCCTAGCCATGTACTCGGCGTCGGCCTTCTCGCGGCTCAGCGGCATGGCGACGACGTACTGGAGCTTAAGGTCCAGGATGTTGGGGCTGTCCGCGGCCAGGAACGAGACGGCCGTGTCGGCTCCCCTGTGGCTCCCCGCGACGCTGACCACGTGCTCGCCGGGCTGCACTAGGCCTGCGTCGCATGCCTTGGCGACTATCTCCGCGTTCACCTTGACCTTCATCGCTATGAGGCTCTGGGTAATGATGCTCATGGGGCTGTGCCCCAGCCGCTGCCGCTGCCTGATGCTGTTGGTGAGCACGTCGGTGCCGAGGTTCACGGCGCCGCCGAGCGCCTCGATGCGCTCCCGGTTCTCGGGTGTGAACTGTTGGACGCCTGCGGCTGGGAACCCCGTCTGGTGGCCCACGACTATGAGTTGGACTCCGCTGCCTTTGAAAAGCTGTGCTGCCTTTACTCCGGTGTCCCCGCTTGTGCTGGCGACGAGCACGGTCTTGATTCCCAGCTCTTTGGCTGCGTCGAGAACGGCATTCAATGTGGCTTCCGTGTGCTCGGCTCCTCCGTCCTCGTAATAGATGGTTTCTCTCTTAATCAATGAAGTCACAGTGAAGGTATCAAAAAAAAGATTTAAAACTTTAATCAGGAACCCCGTGACTTGTCGTAGCTCTCTTACATAGCGTCGTTGAGTTCCAGCAGGGAGATCTCTCGCCTTCTATACCCGGTGGTGGAACCCCCCCAGGGGGGTACACCGTCAGACGCGAAAACACCGGTCTTTAACCGAGAGAAGCCCTAAAACAAGCTCTTTCAGATCCAATCATATACAAAAACGTACTCCACCGACCACAAATACACAGCCCCCAAGCCGTAAAAGAGCCTTAAAATGAACTATTTCCAACGCCGTTCCGGGTGAAAAGGCTGCTGCAGCGAAGGGAGCCGGCGCTTGACCAACGATAATCTTATTCCATCGTCAATGTACTCCACATCATGATCACCCTCGACCAGGTAATCTACGTCCTCCCCCTTCTCGGGATCATGGTCTCCATCCTGTACTACGCGATGGTTCTGAGGAACTCCAACAGGACGAGGTCGGCGCAGCTCTTCATGTCGTTGCACGGCATCATGTCTAACAAGGAGGGTATGTCCGATTACTTGGAGACCATGTACATGGAGTGGGAAGACTACGCCGATTTTGAGAGGAAGTACGGCTCCGACAACAACCCGAAGGCGTATGCCCAGAGACTGTCTATCTGGAACGCACTCAACAACTACGGAGTGCTACTGAAGAAAGGGCTGATCGACTCCGAGATGGTATATGATGCCGCCGGTGCGATCATCATCATGAGCTGGGAGAAATGGAGGCCAATCATAATGGAGCAGAGGGTCCGGTACATGGGCCCCAACTATCTGGAGCACTGGGAACACCTTGCGACCGTCATGAGGTCCATCCAGGATAGAAGGGGGATAAAATGGGTGTCGCCTAAAACGGGCTTTAAATTCGTGGAGTAGTTCACACCTTTCAAGATGCGTCAGGTCTTGATCGCTTTGACGCTCCAGAGCTGGGGCAGCGGGTCGCCGGGTATCCTCCAGGCACCGTCGTCCCCCTTCACCGCCTTCTGGACGTACCTCCATTCCAGGTGGGGGTACTCACCGATCTCCCTTATTGAGAGACCGGCGTCGATTAGGCTGTTCAGTACGTCGCCGACGGTGTGCTGCCACTCGTAGCTCTTCTTGTTCGTCACCTCTGCGTCCTCGTCAGCATAGGTACCGTCCGTCTCCCAGCTCAGAGGCTCGTCGCTGTGCCAGTAGTTGTACTTCAGCGCCAGTTCCTCGGACTCGTCGTCGAACATCCACATGAAGGGATGAGACTCGACCAGCAGGAACACTCCCCCCGGCTTCAGGTAGTTGGCTATGATGCGCCCCCACTCCCGGAGGTCCTGGAGCCAGCAGAGTACGCCGTAGCTGGTGAACACGATGTCGTACTCTCCCTCATGAACCTCGGGGAGGTCGTATATGTTGCTGCAGATGAACTCGGCATCGACGCCGATCCTATCGGCTAACTGCCTGGCTAGCTCGATGGCCGACTCGCTGAAGTCCACGCCCGTCACCCTGGCGCCGAGCCTCGCCCAGCTCAAGGTATCAAGCCCAAAGTGGCACTGGAGGTGCAGGAGGCTCTTACCCTCGACATCCCCCAGAGCCTCCAGCTCGACACCGTGGAGGCTGTTCTTCCCGGCGAGGAAACCCTCTAGGTTGTATTCGTCTGACTTGGCGTGTATGTCCACCAGCTCGTCCCAGCGCCTCCTGTTGGTCTCGTAATAGTCTTCCAAGGGTAATCGAACCATAGTGGTCTGCAGCCAAATAAAAGTGGTGAAAAACGGGTGCCGCACCGCCCCCAAACCCCGAAAGTTAGAAGATATGAAGCCCCTGACTACAATGATTTTACATAGAGCATTGAATATTTGGTAGAGCAGCGATGGTAGACCGAGAGACCCTGCTCAAGGGGATCGCCGAGATGATCAACAGCATCCAGCGACGCCACCCCGTCAGGGTCGCGATAGACGGCGTCGACGCCGCCGGGAAGACCGCCTTCGCCGACGAGCTTGAGCCCCTCCTGGAGGAGAGGGGCCGCGAGGTCATCCGGTCAAGCATGGACTGGTTCCACAACCCCCGGAGGCTGAGGCACGCCCGTGGGAGGATGGACCCCGAGGGCTACTACCTGGACAGCTTCAACTACAGGGTGCTCCTCGACTACCTCCTCCTGCCTCTGGGGCCAGGTGGAAGTCTGGTCTACATGGACAGGGCTTTCGACTACAGGATCGACCAGAGGCTCGACGTGCCCTTCAAGAAGGCGAGCAGAGACGCCATCCTTCTCTTCGACGGCGTCTTCCTCCTCCGGCCAGAGCTTGAGCGCCTCTGGGACCTGAAGATATACCTCGACGTCACCTTCGAGGAGTCGCTGCGCCGCGGCCTGGAGAGGGAGGCGAGTTACAGCTTCGACGTCGAGGAGCTCTAAATGAACAGGTACATCCCCGGACAGAAGCTGTACCACATACTCTCGGC
>CAZTZC010000177.1:0-4072 GCA_964618045.1 uncultured Candidatus Bathyarchaeia archaeon
TGGGCGTCAGCCCGGCTGAGAGGACGTGAACGCGTCGACCCTTTGAACCTGATCCAGGTAATACTGGCGGAGGGAGTAGAAACGAGTAGCGATATGGATACCCGAGTTTTGGCAGAGGTCGCGATCTCTGTCGCCCTTGCCTATGTACTCAACCTGATCATCGTATACCATCTGCCTCAGGGTGGATCGATCACCCTGGGAAGCATGGTGCCCATACTGTTGGTGGCCTTCCGACGGGGCCCAAGGATCGGTGTCTTCGCCGGGACGGTGTTTGGTCTCGTCCAGCTGTTCCTCGGCGGATACTGGTTCACATTGGCGCAGGTGATCCTCGACTACCCGGTGGCTTTCGCCGTCCTCGGCCTAGCGGGCTTCTTCAAGAAGAGCCCCATGGTCGGGGTGGCCGTAGCCATGGCGTTGAGATTCTTAGCTCACTTCATCTCGGGCGTCGTTTTCTTCGGAGTGTATGCTCCGCCCGAGCTGGGGCCCTACGTGTACAGCGCTATCTACAACGGCAGCTACATGCTGCCAGAGTTCGTCATTAGCGCCGTGGTGATTCACCTGCTGATACAGCGGGGGATACTTGAGTACAGCTTCTAAAACACCCTCTTTTTTTATCTTAGTAATATAGGGCGCATCCGTAACATGTGTTACTCAAACTGCTTATAACCGATCAAGGCGTTGCATATGAAAACCTGGTGCAGGATTTGTCGGAAAAAGAGTTCTACATGAGCGACTACGTGCCGAAGATAGAGATGAACCTCCCCAAGAAGGTGTGGCTCCTAGACACCACCCTCCGCGACGGGGAGCAGATGCCCGGAGTCACCTACACGATTGACGAGAAGATACTCATAGCACACCAGCTGGACGAGCTACGGGTGCCAAAGATAGAGGCTGGGTTCCCCATCACCAGCAGGGGGGAGACCGAGGCCGTGAAGAAGATCGCCAACCTGGGGCTGGACTCCACCATAGTCGCGTTGGCGCGGCCCCTGAAGAGCGACATCGACCGTGCGCTGGACTGCGACGTGCCCTACATCCACATATTCATCAGCACCAGCGACCTCCACATCGAGCACATGATGAACACCACCCGCGAGGAAGTCATGCGCCAGACCGTGGAGGGCATCGAGTACGCCAAGGACCACGGCGTCAGGGTAGAGTACAGCCCACAGGATGCGACAAGGACAGACATGGGGTTCCTGAAGGAGATATGTGTAGCCGCCTCTGATGCGGGGGCGGAGATGCTGAATATACCGGACACCGTCGGCGTCATGACTCCGAGGGTCACCTACGAGTTCTTCAAGGAGCTAAAGAAGACCGTGGACACCCCGCTCAGCGCCCACGCCCACAACGACCTAGGCCAGGCGACAGCCAACAGCCTGGCTGCGGTGGAGGCTGGTGCAGAGCAGATACACGTCTGCGTCAACGGCCTAGGCGAGAGGGCGGGCAACACCGCCCTCGAGGAAGTGGCGCTGAGCCTGGCAGCCCAGTACAAGGTAGAGACGGGGCTTAACTACCAGAAGATGGCCGCGACCAGCAGCCTGGTGGAGCGCTTAAGCGGTGTATACATGCCGCCGTGCACGCCCATCGTCGGTGACAACGCGTTCTCCCACGAGGCAGGCATACACGTCCACGGGCTACTAGGGTTCCGCGGTAACTACGAGATCATGTCCGCTGAGTTCGTCGGCAAGAAGAGCCGGGTCGTCGCTGGTAAGCATGCGGGCCGCCACGGCATATTCAAGATGGTCACGGACATGGGCTTCGAGCCAAGCGAGGAGCAGCTGAAGGCCATAGCGCGGGAAGTTAAGAGTCTAGGCGACACAGGGAAGCTTGTCACCGACACCGACCTCTACGCCATAACCAGGAACATCATGGACATAAGGCAGGAGGACAGGGTGAAGCTCAAGCAGCTCCTGGTGGTCACGGGGAACAACATAGTGCCCACGGCCAGCGTCACCCTGAACGTGGACGGCAACGAGATGATAGGCAGCGGCACCGGCAACGGACCCATCGACTCCGCCATCAACGCCGTCAGGAACGTGGTGAACGGGTTCGCCGACTTCACCCTGGAGAAGTTCATGATGAAGGCCATCACCGGCGGCACGGACGCGGTCGCCGACGTCACCGTCGCCGTCAGGCAGGGCGAGAAGCTCATCACGGCCAACAGCGTCAACGGGGACACCGTGATGGCCAGCGTCGAGGCAATACTAAAAGGCATGAACAGGCTGCTTGACAAGCAAGGCGCCTGACATGAGCACCGTAGCCGAGAAGATACTGGCCAGCCACAGCGGCCACGATGAGGTCCACCCCGGGGAGATAGTGAAGGCGGAGATAGACTTCGCGTTCATGCCGGCACTGACGGCGGCCCTCTCCTTCTACGCCATGTACGACATGGGCATCGATAAGGTATGGGACAGAGACAGGGTGACCATTCTCCTGGACCACATCGCCCCAGCCACCAACATAACAAACTCGTCGCTCCACAAGGAGTGCAGGGAGATCGCCAAGGAGCAGAGCCTCCGGCACTTCTACGACATCAACGTGGGGGTCTGCCACCAGGTCATCCCTGAGAAGGGACACGTCTACCCTGGGATGCTCATGGTCGGCGCAGACAGCCACACCTGCACCCACGGCGCCTTCGGAGCCTTCGCAACGGGCATAGGAAGCACCGACATGGGCGCCGCCATGGGCACAGGGAAGCTGTGGTTCAAGGTGCCGGAGACCATCAGGGTCAACGCTGAGGGGCGGCTCGGGCCCAGGGTCATGTCGAAGGACGTCATACTCAAGACCGCGAAGGAGCTGGGTGCAGACGGCGCCACGTACTGCTCCCTGGAGTTCACCGGCTCCACCGTAAAGGACATGAGTGTAGGAGCCCGGATGACCCTCTGCAACATGGCCATAGAGCTGGGAGCCAAGACCGGCATCGTGGAGCCGGACGACGAGACCTTCAGGTTCCTAGAGGGACGGGTGAAGCACGGCTACACACCGGTCTACAGCGACGCCGACGCCGTGTACAGGAAGACCCTGGAGATCGACGGCGCCGCCCTCGAGCCCCAGGTGGCCTGCCCACACGCCGTGGACAACGTGAAACCCGTCACGGAGGTCGCAGGGAAGGCAGTGAACCAGGTCTTCATAGGGAGCTGCACCAACGGCAGGCTCGAGGACCTGCAGGCTGCAGCAGAGATAATGAAGGGTAAGAGGATACACCCAGACGTCAGGGTCATCGCAACGCCTGCCAGCTACGAGGTGTACGATGCCGCGAACAGGCAGGGTATCATAAAGACGCTGATGGACGCCGGAGCCGTGGTGTGCAACCCCAGCTGCAGCGTCTGCTTCGGCGGCAACCACGGGATACTGGCCCCAGACGAGGTTGGACTCAGCACCAGCAACCGCAACTTCAGGGGACGACAGGGAAGCACCGAGAGCTACGTCTATCTATGCAGCCCGGCCACGGCGGCGGCCAGCGCGTTGACGGGCGTCATAACCGACCCGAGGGAGGGTTAGAGGATGATTAGAGGCAAGGCATGGAACTACGGCGACGACGTCAACACCGACTTCATTCTACCGGGCATATACCTAGAGCTTACAGACCCGGAGGAGATGGGCAGACACGCCATGGAGGGCATAGACCCAGAGTTCGCAGGGAAGGTCAGGCCAGGCGACGTGGTGATCGGCGGACGAAACTTTGGGCTGGGAAGCAGCCGTGAGCACGCACCCATCGCGTTGAAACACTCGGGCGTCGCAGCGGTGATAGCTGAAGGATACGCGCGGATATTCTATAGAAACGCGACGAACCTCGGGCTACCAGCCCTCGAATGCCCCAACGTCAGCAAGGAGATCAGGACTGGTGACACGGTTGAGGTGGCCTTAGACAAAGGAACCATCATAGTCAACGGCACGAAGACCCTGAGCTTCGTCCCAGTCCCAGAGTTCATGATGGAGATACTCGCGGCAGGCGGGCTTCGAGAATATATCAAAAAGAACAAAGCCAGATGGTAGCTTTGCCACATGACAAGCGTTCAACAGGGGGCAACATACACAGCTAACATAGGGGGAGGGGGGGTCTGCCTTAATA
>CAZTZC010000177.1:4082-4446 GCA_964618045.1 uncultured Candidatus Bathyarchaeia archaeon
GAAGCGTTCATCAAGGGGCAACAGAGTCAGCTCACTCAGGGGGAGGGGGGTCTGCCTGAATAACCACAGATTAACCCTTTTTCAATAAATAGAGCCCCAGAACGGTTTATTTTCGATCAGAATACATACAAAAGTGTAATCCACCACGGGCATTAAACGGCATATTAGATCAATACTCTAAATTAAAAAAGGGGAATACGCTGCTCCTTTTACTATACGTACCAGCTGTCGTCAACGTCCAGCTTCATGAACTCCGGCTTCGCCTTCTCCAGCTGCTGCGGCGTCACCGGCGTACACGGAGCCCTCACGTCGAACTCTATGTCGAGGCCCCTCAGCCTCCATATCGCCTTGTATCTGCCCCAGA
>CAZTZC010000178.1:0-4433 GCA_964618045.1 uncultured Candidatus Bathyarchaeia archaeon
TGCTACAAGGGTAACGATCTCAGGTTTCAAGCCACCCATGAATAGACTTGATACCTTACATGTATTGATAGAAACTTTGAAGCGCTTTCTTTTCCATGTTCTTTCAAAAGTTCTGCAGATTCTAGAAGTTCCTGAGCGTATTCATAAGACAAACGTAGACCTTCCTCGAAGTCTTCACTATAAATTTCGATCCTTGATCCCATATTAGTTAGCAGTAAGTATAAGATGATAAAAGATCCTCAAATAACACTCGATTGATACACGCACGAACAATTGGTTTTCTTATCAGAGGTTTTCAACTATGACTTTGCGCGCGCGGGAGGTAACATTTATAATTATGTTCTGAGGAGGGGGCACGTCATGCAGTGGATGCCGCCCATCCCCTTCTTCATCTCGTCGCCGGGTATCTGGACGACGTCGATGCCGCGCTCCTTTACCTCCTTCATCACCCGCGGGTTGCCCGTGTAGTGGATGGCTAGGCCACGGTCCACCGTCAGGAAGTTGGCCGCCATGCCCAAGCACTCCTGTTTGGTGATCTCTATTATGTCCCAACCGTTCTCCCTGAGCCACTCCGTGAAGCAGCCGTCCCAGCGTTCGGAGTCCGTCCTGAAGTGGGCTGCGGCGTTGTCCAGCACCGGCGCGTAGCTTATAGCCACCTTACCGGGGAGCTCCGCGAACACGCCGTCTATGTGGATGCAGCCCTCGGGCATGTCCATGGCGATCCATAGATCAGCTAAGTCGTGTCCGAGAAGGTAGTCGCCCATCTGGTCCAGGGCCCCCTGTGTGGACCTGTCGCAGAGGCCGGCCACCGCGGTGCCTCCCTCCAGGAACGCGAAGCCGCCTCCCTCGAAGGTGTCCGGCTCCTTCATCTCCAAGGCGATGGGCACGCCGTTCGCCTGGTGGGCCGCCTTGATGACGGGTGTCTCCCTGCGCCGCGTTGGGAGACCCATCCTGAACAGGAAAGCGCCGTCGTCCGTCACGGTGCTGCTGTCCCTCACGAAGACGAGGTTGGGGCACTGGAAGGACTCGGTGTAGGCCTCCTCGTTGTCTCTGATTAGCTCCCTGACCCTGAGGACCTCTACCCCCGCCTCCTCCAGCGCGTCCATGAGCTGCTTGTGGTCGTTGATGAAGCGCCTCGTGTCCACGGGCATCTCGAAGTTGTGTGCCTCGGGGTTTCTGTTGGCGATCTCCAGCTCCCTTCCGGGGTGGTGAACCATCACCCGTTTCAGTGTCCCCGACTCGTGGCTTATCCCGTAACTAGGCATAGGGTTCTCTGGGTCTAAGGTGCCTTAAAACAGTATGTGGCGCCTCTACTTGGCTGCCTTCTTCTCGGCGCTGGCCTTCCTCTTGGCTGCCTTCTCCGCCTCATCCTCCGTGACGCGGTACCTTCTGACGCCGTCCGCGTCCTTGAACCCGGCGACGCGGTCGTCCTGGAACATGGACTTGATGAGGCTGTAGGCCTTCTTTTCCTTTACGCCCATGACCTGGGCTACCTCTTTGAGGCTCATGGGTTTATCGAGGAGCATTACACCGATCTGGTTCTTGAGCTTGGATGCTGACACAGTTCCTCACCAATTAGTTGAAGGTATTTTATTAAAATATGATGCGCCCGTGATTACTCTCAGTATATAAAACTAACTAGACGGTGACGCCAGATCAACGTCTAAACCGTGACTAAGCATAGCATAAGGTGCGTGTCTCACCGCGTAACTTGCCTCCCCCGAGTTAACGGCGCGTTGAACCCGTTATCTACTCGCCCTACGCCTAGACATGATGATGCCCTTGCAGACGTCCGCGTAGGCACAGTACTCGAGGCAGCTCGGAGTCTCCTCCTTCTTCCTATGCTTCGCGCCGCAGTCCAGGCAGACGCCCTCGGCCTCGTCGCTCCAGAACTCGACCCTGCCTCCACATTCCTCACATTTCTCGTACCCGACCGTGGGCCTGACGTAGTCTGAGATGCCGGGGCAGTAGTTCTCCGAGGGCCGCTTCAGGAAACTCATCCAGATCGCCATCTGAAGCATCCAATAATAACCTTTGCAGAGACCGGCCTTAGATTAGGATTAAATACGAAGGTGTGTTTGGGTATTGGAATCTGAGGACGCAGACATGAACGGTCAAGACAGAAGCATCATAGCCATCTCCGGGAGCCACGGCGTAATGCACGGGTACCTGGTTCTGCTGCCCGCGATGATCCCGATACTACAGGGAGACCTAGGCGACATAGGGACCGTGGGGATGCTGGCGTCCCTGGTGTCGCTGTTCTACGGATGGTTCAGCCTCCCCGTGGGTTTCATCGCCGACAAGTACAGCAAGAGGCTCCTAATCGCCGCCTCCATGGTGCTGTGCGGCGGCGCCTCCATCATAGTGGGTCTATCCCCCAACGTCCCGGTGGCGGCCGTCGGCATGATAATACTCGGCATCGGTGCGAGCCTATACCACCCATGCGGCTACGCTCATATGGCGTTGGTCAGCGACGAGAATAGGGGCCGCTATATGGGATACCAGGGCATCGGAGGCGACATGGGCATGGCAATCAGCTTCCTCACCTCGAGCATCCTCGGCGCCAGCTTCGGGTGGAGGATGACCTTCATCATATGGGGCGTCTTCGGCCTCGCCATAGCCGCAATAGACATGCTAGTCATACAGGACATCGCCTGCGAAGTGGATCCGACCCAGCTGAGGAAGGGCCCCGTGGAGACCATGAGGCGCATGTTTGCCACCGCTGAGAGGCGGACCCTGCTCCTCACCTTCTTCATCGTGGTGGTCAGCGGCATGCTGTGGATCGGCGTGAGCAACTTCATCATGGTGTACATAACCGACGTGAAGATGGTGGCCCTGGTCATCGCGGGCGGCCTATCGACCCTCAAGTACACCGTGGGCGCCTTCGCGATGATCACCGGCGGGGTTCTAAGCGACAAGCTGGGCAGGAAGAAGCTGCTTGTCTTCGGCTACAGCGTCTTCGCCGTGTCCCTGGTGGCTCTCACGCTGGCGCCAAGCAATCTGTTGATACTGGCGGGGCTGGTGGTGGTGCTCGGTTTCGCGTTCTTCGTTACCCAGAGCCCCATGAACGCGCTCCTAGGGGACATCTCCCCCAAGGACACGGTGGGCGTCACCTACGGCGTCAACTTCACGCTGAAGTACGGCGTCGGGTTCTTCACTCCCGCCATCGCGGGGTGGCTAGCCGTCAACTACTCATTGAACCATGTGTTCTACTTCTTCGCGGCGCTGAGCGCGGCTGCGTTCCTGGTGGCCACGCGGATAAAAGAGAGGTAGCTAGAGGCGCCGGGAGACCTCTCCCAGCTCCTCGTAGAACCTTGTATTCCTCAGCGCTTCGGGGTCACCCAGAGCCTCCTCCACCTCTTCGTCGTATGCGATTGAGCCAAGGTAATTGAGGCCGAGCCCCTCGACCTCTTCCCTGACATAGGCCAATGGCTTCATGACCATGTTCTCGCAGACGCCTATGATGGGCACTCCCAAGTCTTTGAGGAGTACGAGCAGCCTCCGCACAGACTGAAAAGCTACCCTGCTGGGAGTCGTGGCGACTATGAACTCGATCCTAGGCATGAGCCTGATGGTGTCGAGGGTGGCGTCGCCGATGCCGGGGGGCATGTCCACTATGAGGTAGTCAAGCTCCCCCCACCTGGTTATCGCGAGGAGTTCTATTACGGCGTTGGAGACGTCCTCACCCCTGAGGGGCGTGGGCTCGTCGACGCTGTAGTAGGTGATGCTCATGTACCTGAGGCCGTGTGCCATGGGGGGCACGATGCCGTAATCTTCTTCGGGGTACAGGCCTTCTACGCCGAGGATGACGTGGGTGGCTGGGCTCGTGAAGTCCAGGTCCAGGAGGCCCACGCTGTGGCCCCTGTCCCTGAGGCTCAGGGCGAGGGCAGTGGCTATCATGCTCTTGCCGACGCCTCCCTTGCCGCTGCTGACGGCGATTATCCTGCGTACATTCTGGAGCCTTTTCTCGATGATGGCTATCCTGGGGTCACTCATCGCCCTTGACCCCTTTTATGGTGGCTAGCCAGACGCCGCGGCCTTCTGTCACCTCGAAGTCGGGGCTCCCGCACTGGCTGCACCTGATGTAGACGTGGGCCATCTCGGGGACGAAGTGGATGGCCTCGGAGATTTCCTCCGTCACGCCCTCGCTGGTGAAGCCCCACTCGTTTCCACAGTTCCTGCACTTGAATTTAGCTGGCTGGCTCTTCAGCACGAATCTGGTGTCCTTGAAGAGCGGGGTCTTGAGGTGCTCGAAGGCGAACTCAAGTACTTCGTGCTCTACTTGCTGGAGTTCACCGACCACGATGACGACCTCCGTCACGTCTGTGATGCCGTTTTCCTCTGCGAACCTCGTGGCTGTCGCTACGACGCCTTCGGCTAGCGCCCACTCATGCATGTGGCTTGTTGAGCCACGGATACTTTTAGGTGTTACT
>CAZTZC010000179.1:0-4405 GCA_964618045.1 uncultured Candidatus Bathyarchaeia archaeon
TCGGCTCTCGGCGGAGTTCAACTCGCGTTGGGCGTCCAGCAACAGGGCGATAGCGTTCCTCCCGGACCACGGCACCCACGTGGACCCGGACACTGGGAGGGGAAGCCACGGCACCGACAGCCCCGAGGACATGGAGGTGCGCCACTTCTGGGGCGTATACCGGGGCTAGACTGGCGCCCCCATACTCTGTTTATCCTCATACGTGGGCGATGTGGTGAAAAGTAAAGCATCGATGATCGTCAATATCATCATGCGTCATCATGAAGAGGATAAATGCCTATTACAATATGCAGAAAATCTTGACGGATGATAAAACACAGTATTAGAGGAAAAGGTTATCTATATCATATGTCATCACAATACTGGTTTATAATGAAGAGAAAACAACTGACAGTGATTCTCTTAGGGCTGATAATAGTCCTCGCAGCCATGGCTCCCGTCCAAGGCGCCGTGAAGAGCACGTACATCAAGAAGCTGCCCTACAAGTTCAACGCCAAGCCGCCGTGGGCCGGGAAACCCGACAAGTCGAAGACATCCGTGAACATACTGAATGTCCCCGACGGAGATACCGTAATGGGAACAATGACGGTGATCGTCGAGGTGAAGGGTGACTTCGATTCGATCGAGCTCCAGGGGACCCCCATGAGCCCCGTCGGGTACGGTAACAGGTATTACGCCACATGGACCGCCCCACCAGCTGGGTCAGCCTCGATACTTGTCGAGGGAAAGGACGCGGACGGTAATAGCATCGCATCAGATACTGTAACGGTAACGGCGGTCAGCGCGCCTATGTGGAAAGTTTACATCGAAGTCGACTACATCGAGGGCCATGACCCAAACATTGATGTTCTCGATTATCTGGTGAGCTACTGGTCTGGCTTCGCCATCGACGTAGAGTACCAGATCGATGACCCGGTTCCACTCGACGACATCGTCACTAGCACGGATTTCTGGGCGCTGGAGAGCGCCTACAACGACGCGTTATGGTACGACGACCAGGCTCAAGATGGACACGATGAAGATGGTGACGGCTATGACGGTGAGTACCTCAGCAAGGAGAAATGGGTGTTATGGGGTACTTGGGATGATAACGTCAACGTAGGTGGCTACACTCATGTTATCATCGACAAGAAGGACGCCCTAGCGGGCAACTATATCTTCATCGCGGACGCCATGATCGACGAGTGGGAAGCATCAGAAGGCATGTACGCTGACAACGGGGAGGTCATCGTCGCCTGCCACGAGCTGGGCCACAGCATAGGGATACTCCAGCTGAAGGGGCAGTCCGAAAAATATGACCCGGACCATTACAGCATCATGAGCACCATGAACATCGAGAACGCCAAGTACATGGAGAACAACTGGTACTACAGCGGGTCTTACTGGGACACCAAGAACTTAGAATATTACATTCCATAATCAACCTTATTTTTTAAGCATCCATCCACCGAAATGTTAAAAAGATATTACGTTAAGTATTTCTAACGTTAGAAATAGTTTACAAGGTGAAGGATGTGTTCGAAGACCCCGAAACAAGGAAAAAGAGGTGGACCCTGATCGGGCTAGGCGCAGTCATAGGCGCCGCGGCTGGCTTCATAGTCGGGAGACTCCCCCTGGGAGCCTTCGCGGGGTACATTGCTGGCATAATATTTGGGATCGCCAAGTACGGTAACCCCCAGCCGGAGACCCCCGAGCAGAAGAAGACCGCGCGCCTCGCGTCCTGGAGCCTAAGCGCCACGGTGATACTGGGTGCCCTAATGTACAGCAGCTTCTCGGGAGACTACCTGTCCGGCGTCGGCGGAGGCATAGGGCTCGTGTTCAGCGTGGGCCTCAGCTTCGGCACCCTCTACGACGAGAGGCTGGGCAACATCTTCAGCAAGGCGGCGAGGAACGCCTTCGTCGTGCTGGTGGCAGCCATGAGCGTCGTGGGCTTCATGGACGAGGCCATGTGGCTCGCCTACCCCGAGCTCATGACCTACCTGGACCCAAACCCCCTGCTGCCCCTGCTCTGGATGAGCTACGCAGTGTTCGCCGGGAGCTGGATATTCCACGCCTACGTCAAGGGTGAGTAGCCGTGGAGACCAGGATACGTGTGCTGAGGGAGGAGAAGGGATTGACCCAGGAGCAGCTGGCCGACCTTGTTGACGTCACCCGTCAGACCATACTCTTCCTGGAGAAGGGCAAGTACAACCCCAGCCTCAGGCTGGCCTGGAAAATAGCCGAAGTCTTCGACCGGCCCATAGAGGAGGTGTTCAGCTTCAAGGATGAGCGACAAGGAGGTGAGAGTTAGAGATGGCGTATGCAGGCGGGGCGGTGGCGGCTGCCTCAATCAGCACAAGCAGCTACCGGGTCAAGTTCAAGCGCGAGGAGTTCCTGGAGCTGGTGGAAATCGCTAAGCCCCGGATAATATATCATAGGGGGAGGATGCACTTCTTCAGCTACGACGGCTTCGTGATGTACACGTTCCAGTGCGGGGACGAGGACTTCCCGGCGCAGAGGGTGCTCAACGCGATAGAGTTCAGCAACTACCAGTGGCAAGAATAAAACCACATTTTTTACCACAGGTTATTTCAGTCCCGGGTCACCGACCAATATGTAAACCTCCATGGAGCAAGTGGTAAGATGTGACCGAGACCCCAGACTGGAAGACCATTCTTCAAGAGCTAGTGGACAACATTCATGGCAAGGTTCTCTCAGCCATCCCGAGGCGTCACTCGCTGCAGGTAGACGAGTTTAAGAGGCTCCTGGACAGCGAGGCCCAGAGAGCCATCGTAGAGACGCTTACCGTGAATGAGGTGTCGGCGCAGCTGGTGAGTGAGGAGGGAGACCAGGTGTTCGGGGATGGAGAATACGTGATCGTCGCGGACCCCGTGGACGGCACCACCAACCTGGCCAGAGGATTGCAGCCGGCGGTGACCAGCATCAGCGTGAGCGAGACGGGGACCCAGAGCGGCGTATTCGCGGGCATCGTCGTCAACTTCTACACGGGGGAGACCTTCTTCGCGGAGAAGGGGAAGGGCGCCATGCAGGACGATTGGCCCCTCCAGACAGCAGCGCCCACCCAGTACAGGAGGGCCCTCGTGTCCATGGACTTGAGCAAGGCCCCTCGCCTGGACGTCATGACGCCCCTCATCCGCGAGAGCAGGCACATCAGGGCGGGAGGCTGCAGCGCCATGAGCCTCTGCCACGTGGCGTCGGGGGTACTGGACGCCCACATCGATCTCAGGGGCATCTTGAGGGCGACGGACGCCTCCGCTGGGCTGCTGATTCTACGTGAGGCGGGCGGCGTGTATGAGTTGAACGGCGAGGAGTTCGGTGACGTCCCGTTGACCCGGGAGAGCAGATTCGAGCTGGTGGCGGCGTCCAGCCCGGAGCTCATGGACGAGATCAACCAGCTGCTGAAGAGGAAATGAGGTACCCTTCAAGACTCATTGAGGCGAAGCTGCTAGAGAGGCCCAACAGGTTCCTCGGCGTCGTGGATATAGATGGCGGAGAAGAGCTGTGTTTCATACCCAACCCGGGGCGCATGCACGAGTTGATGGTGCCCGGCGCCAGGGTCTACCTGCTCGAGAAACGGGGCGAGCACAGGAAGACGCGGTACGACATGGTGCTCGTGGACTACGGGGGCGTCATGGTAGGCGTAGACTCCAGGCTCCCTAACAGGCTCCTCGCAGAGGCGGTGAACGCCGGGCGCCTAAAAGAGTTCATGGGCTACAAGGTGGAGAAGACCGAGCCGGTGTTCCACGACTCGCGGCTCGACCTCGTGCTCTCAGACGGCAAGGGACAGGTGATGGTGGAGACCAAGTCCTGCACGCTGGTAGAGGACGGGGTGGCGCTGTTCCCCGACGCCCCCACAAAGAGGGGGGCGCGTCACATGAGGACCCTCATGAAGGCCCTGGAGACTGGGCGCTCCGCCGCCGTGTTCGTGATCCAGCGAGGCGACGCCTCTGAGTTCAGGCCCAACGACGGGACCGACCCAGAGTTCGGGGAGGCGCTGCGATGGGCCTCCTCCATGGGCGTAGAGACCTACGCCTACGTGTCGGATGTCTCGCCGCGGGGCGTCGAGATAAGGGAAAGGATACCTTTACGCCTCTAATTTTCCTCCGTACAGCGTAAAGACCGTGTTTAGGTTCCGGTAAGCTGAAAAAAGCCTGAAAAAAGGGTATCTGGCTTATCGTCTGCGCACAGTTTTTAAGCACCTAATCCATGTATTCTCGCTAAGAGGATAGTGGATGGGAAAAAAGAAGGTACTGAGCGAGAAGGGCCTCAGACGAATGGTCTTACCCAGCGAGAACGACGTCGTAGGCATAGTCCAGAAGCTTCTGGGCTTCGACCGGGTACGGGTCAAGTGCCAGGACGGGCACATCAGGATGTGCAGGATAAGGGGTAAGATGAAGCGCCGGAC
>CAZTZC010000180.1:0-4365 GCA_964618045.1 uncultured Candidatus Bathyarchaeia archaeon
ACTCGCTCGAGCAATCGTAAAGCAGTTGGGGCTTGACGCGACCGAGAGACTCGGCAGCCTCAGTGACGCGGACGTTAGACGGCTCGAAGAAGCCGTCAGCGATCCGGGGATCGTTAGGTTGCCGGAATGGATGCTTAATAGGCGCAAAGACCCCATGACGGGTGACGACCTGCACCTCTTGGCATCCGACCTAGACCTCAGGGTCAAAGACGACATAGACCTGATGAGGGAGACGCGAAGCTGGAAAGGCGAACGCCACACCCAGGGACTGAAGGTACGGGGGCAGCGCACCAAGACCACGGCCAGGAAGGGCCGTAGCGTAGGCGTCAGCCGTAGCAGGGTAAGGCAGCAGCAGAGAGATCAGCAGAGATAGGTGAAGTAGATGGGAGACCCGAAGAAGAAGCACAAGACCTACAACACCCCTAAACGGCCTTACGACGCAGCTTCCCTTGAAGAGGAGCTACGCACCATAGGCGTGTATGGTCTCAGGAACAAGCGCGAGCTATGGAAGGCTCACACAGAGCTATCCCACATGCGAGGCAGAGCCAGGGACCTCTTAAGCCTGGGAGCAGCAGAGCGTGAAAAAAGGGAGAAGGAGATCGTCTACAAGCTCTATAAGCGCGGCCTGGTCATGGAGAACGGTCGCTTAGAGGACGTTCTAACTCTGAGCGTCGAAGACCTTCTGGAAAGGAGACTCCAGACATATTTATTCAGGAGAGGCATGGCTTCAAGCCTGTTCCAGTCGCGGCAGCTCATAGCTCACGGCCACATAGCCATCAACGGCCGGAAAGTGACCTCTCCCAGCTACCAGGTTAAGATCGACGACGAGGAGACCCTTGACTACGCGTTATCCAGCCCCTACCACAACCCTGAGCACCCGCTCAGGAGGACGCTGGGGGTCGAGGAGGCTTTAGCGGAGGAGAGACGGTCATGAGTGAAGGTGAGAGATGGGCCATAGTCCGCATATTCAGCAGCTTCAACAACACGATCATTCACATGACCGACCTGACCGGCGCCGAGACCCTCGGCATCGCCAGCGGAGGCATGTTCGTCAAGGCGGACCGGCTCAAGCCCAGTCCCTACGCTGCCATGAAGGCGGCTCAACAGATCGCCGACATCGCTAGGGACAAGGGCGTCAACGCCATCCACATCAAGGTGAGGGCGCCGGGCGGCATAGGCAGCAAGACCCCTGGACCAGGGGCGCAGTCGGCCATCAGGATACTCGCCAGAAGCGGCTTCAGGATCGGTAGAATAGAGGAGACCACCCCCATCCCCCACGACGGCACACGGAAGCCGGGTGGAAGGAGAGGCAGAAGGCCATAGGAGTCCCGGGGAGCCTTGAAGACCAAGATAGTAAGCCTGAACAAAGACACCATAAGGTTTCTGGTGGACGGCGTGAACGCCGCCTTCGCGAACTCCCTCCGCCGCACAATGATCGCCGAGGTCCCTACAATGACCATCGACGACATCTTTTACTTCGACAACTCGAGCCTCGTGCCAGACGAGGTTCTGGCCCACCGCATAGGACTCGTGCCCCTGAATACCAACCTCGACAACTACGTGCTACCCGAGGAGTGCGACTGCGAAGCGGAGCTGGGGTGCCCCAAATGCAGGGCCGTGCTTACCATGGACGTCGAGGCTAAGGACGACACCGTGACGGTCTACAGCGGAGACCTGGTCCCAGAGGATTCTTCTATTGCTCCCGCCAGCAAGCGCATTCCACTCGCTAAGCTTGCGCCCGGGCAGGCCATCAAGTTCGAGGCGTACGCTCAGCTGGGCCAAGGCAAGGTGCACGCTAAGTGGAGCCCGGTCTCGATGTGCGTCTACCAGAACGTGGCCCTCGTCGAAGTAGGTGACGAGGCAGCCACGAAAAAATGCCTAGACGCGTGTGGGGATGGTGTTGCTATTCTAGAGGGAGGCATGCTAAAGGTCATCGACATCCAAGGCTTCGAGAGATGCCGCCCCTGCAGGGAGCTCGTAGGTCACCATGAGATAATGGGTGGCCTTAAACAGGACGAGTTTCTGTTCACCGTCGAGTCCAACGGGGGGCTTCCGCCGGAGCGCATAGTGAAGGAGGCCGTGAAGATACTGAAGCAGAAGCTCAGCGCCCTGGGCGGCAAGATCGAGGCAGACGAGCTTCACGACGAGATAAGTGACTTCGAGTTGCCTGAGATAGACGAGGGCAAGCTCTACAGCGTGGGCTCAGGAGACTACGACGAAGAAGAGGAAGGGGACGAGGAATTCAAAGGAGGAGAGGACGTAGAGTGATGAAGAACCAGACACTCAAGGACACCATACAGGCTCTCATGAAGGCGTCTGATGAGACGGGTAAAGCCATCTGGAGGGCGCTCGCGGAGGAGCTTGACAAGCCCAAGCGGAGAAGGGTCGCCGTGAACCTTAGCCGCATCGACAGACACGCGGCGGAGGGGGAGGTCGTGGCTGTGCCGGGGAAGGTGCTGGCGGCTGGCAGCCTCAGCAAGCCTCTGAAGGTGGCGGCTTTCCAGTTCAGCGAAGGCGCTTTGGAGAAGATAAGCCTGGCGAAGGGCGAGGCCATGACCCTCACGGAGCTTCTCGAGGCGGGCGTCGAGCCAAGCAAGATCCGCGTAATGAAGTAGCTTACCTAATATTCCCTAATATCCTGCACAGATCAAGTTATTACGATCGTTTAAGGAAATTTTTAGAGAAGCGTTTTTAGCTTCATCAACGCGTCGACGTAGTCCCTAGGCGTCACCCCGGGGCTCTCAGGGCTCCTCTCCTCGTAGAACCTCGTAATCTTATCGAGAAGTTCGCCCTCCTCCAGGTGAGCACCGACTAGCTCCGCCTCGAGGGCCCTCACCGCCTCCTTGGGGATCACGAACAGGTCCCCCGTGACGCGTAGGTCCAGTATCTCGGTTCCCTTGACCTCGGCCCTGAGCCTTATGAGTTTCCCGGCCTTGTGGTCCGCCTCCACGACCTTGACCTCGTGGGCGATCTTCACGGCCCTCCCGGGCTTGCCGCGGGGCGCCTCCATGTAGAGCCACTCCCGGCTGGTGTGCCTTGGTCTAGTCTCCTCGGCGTAGATTCGCCGCTCCTCCTCGGTGGGCTCCCCCGGGACGAGCCTCACCCCCATCCTCTCCTGGAAGACTTCGGCGTAGACCTCTTTGATGCGCTCCGGCGGTGGGCTCTCGCCCAGCTCCCTCTTGAGGGTGGTCACCCACTGCTCCATGCTCTTGGCCATCTTGTCCCTGAACTTCTCGTCGGGCACACGGAGTACCCTAGCCATGAGCGGGTAGTTCAGGTCCATGATGTAGTTGCCTACGAGGATGCTGGCAGACTCATGCATCCCTGCGCCGTTGCCGCTTATCTTCCGGCCCCCGACTACGACGTCGTTGAGGGGCTTATACTCGGCGGGCACCCCCAGCCGCCGGTAGCCCTCCACTGTGACGTCGAGGACTTTCTCGAAGAGACGGTCCACGCTGCGGGGCACAGCCTCGCTGTCCTTGCCTATGATCTGGTAGAAGACTTGGTTGCTGTCGAGGTACGTGGCTCCGCCTCCCTGGCTGCGGCGTATCACGGGCAGGCCCTCAGCCTCGGTGAACTCTAGGTCGATCTCCTTCTCGACGTCCTGGTGGTAGCCTATGCACGCGTATGGCGACGCCGGCTGCACCAGTATGAGGGTGTTGGGGCTCAACCCCCTGTGCACGGCCTCGGCGACCGCCTCGTAGAACGTCTGCGCGGTGTACGGCTCGGCTTTCCCCAGATCTAGTAGCCGCCACTCCTCCAATCGGCTATACTCCGGCTTTCTTTATCTCTTCCTTGAGCCAGGCCTCGAGGGCGGCCTTGTCGCTGCCAGGTATGAGGTCCTTGAGCTCGGCGTCGAGGTTCTCCGGCTCGATCAGGGCTACCCAGCCGTCGCCGTATGGGTCCTCGTTGATGAGGCTAGGCTTGTCGGATAGACCCGGGTTGATCTCGGCGATGCTGCCTGTGATGGGCATCTTCAGGCTTCCCACCCATTTGCCGCTCTCGATGCTGCCTAGGGTCTTACCAGCCTTAACCGTCTTACCCGCCGGGCGGGTCTTGATGCTGACGAGCTTGCCGGCGGCCTCCGCGGCCCACGCGTTGTAGCCGACGCGAACCTTTCCATCCTCCAGCCTGGCCCACATGTGGTCCCTGTGGTAGTAGAGATCGTCCGGGAACTCGTGTCCTTCTATCTTTACCATTTTTATCACTCAGATATGGATGCGTTCCTATATATGCTCTATCTTTGTGAAAGATTTTTAATTGGGGTCGTGCATTGTTCGTAGGCTGAGGGTCTGTAGCTCAGCAAGGTCAGAGCGGTGGCCTCTTAAGCCATTGGCCGAGGGTTCGAATCCCTCCAGACCCGCT
>CAZTZC010000181.1:0-4242 GCA_964618045.1 uncultured Candidatus Bathyarchaeia archaeon
CCTATGCCGAGCCTCATGGCGTCTGAGGGCCCAGAGATCTCCGCCTTCTCTCCGTTTACCAGGATCCCCCCACTGTCCGGCTTGTAGAGACCGTAGAGTATGCTCATGAGAACAGATTTCCCGGCCCCGTTCTCCCCCAGTAGCCCATGGATCTCGGCCTTATCGACAGAGAAGTCGACGTCGTCGTTAGCCGTCACGCCGGGAAAAGTCTTGGTGACGCCCACCATCCGGATGGCTGAGGTCATTTGAAACGAAAAAAGGTGAGAGAGTAGAGGTTAAAGGGTTTTCCTTAGTCGTATCCTGTCGGCACCACGATGTCTCCGCCGATGATCTTGCTCTTGGCCTCGACAACCTTGTCCAAGACGTCCTCCGATATCTCGGGGTGCGTGAAGTCGAACGTCTCCTCCCAGAGCGCCTCCTCGTCGGATAGCCGGCACATGCCTACCCACCCGTCTGCTAGGCCGCCGCCGTAGAAGCCGGGTTGGAACATGCCTACCCGCGCATCGAGGATCATCTCGTAGACCGCGTTGTCCACGCGCTTTGTCATCGACGCCAGCATGTTGTCGTTGAGGTAGCATTGACACGCGTCGACGCCGTACCCTGTGACGTCCAGCTCGTCGCACGCCTCCAGGGCTCCCAGCCCGCTGCCGCCAGCCGCCGCGAAGATGCCGTCTGCGCCGGCCTCGATGAGGCTCGTCGCCAGCTCCTTTCCTTTGGTTAGGTCGCCCCAGTCGCCTACGAACACGGGCTCAAGCACGTCGACCCCTGGGTTCGCCCAGAGCGCGCCGGCCTCGTATCCTTCAAAGAAGTCCCTGATGAGGGGGATGTCCATGCCTCCGACGAATCCGATCTTCCCCGTCTCGGTTGTCATACCTGCGACGACGCCTAGGAGGAAGCTGCCCTCGTTGGCGGCGAAAGTCAGGCTCGCCACGTTGGGGGCGTCGACCACCATGTCTACGATGGCGAAGTTCTGGTCGGGGTACTCAGCCGCGACCGTCGCCAAGGCGTCGGCCTGGTCGAACCCTATGCAAATGATGAGCATGTACTCGTCGCTCATGGCGAAGTCCCGTTGGTAGCCCTCGTACTCGGCTATGGCGGTGGGCTCTACATAGTCGAACTCCACGCCAAGCTCCTCTTGAGCTCTAACGCAGCCCGTGTAGCTGATGTCGTTGAAGGACTTGTCACCGAGGCCGCCTGTCGCCAGCACGAGCCCCACCTTGGGTGGCTTGCTCAGCTCAGCGATCTGCGCCTGTGCCGACGTCAGCTGTGCCTGCAGCGCGTCGTATTCCGCTTTAGGCACCGTCTCTCCCGCGGGAGCCCCGGGCTTGACCACGTACCCTATAGCTGCCCCCACAAGGAGAGCGACCACTACCATTGCGTAAAGTTTAGTGTTATCGCTTGACATTACAACACCTTTGGGTGAATGAAAGTTTCACGTTTTATCTTAAAGTATTTGCGACGAATACCCGAATGTGTTAAATAGGGTGTTTTTCTTTTCCGGTGCCTCGGATGCATCATGAGGGACGAGGCTCGACGCCGCGGCTCACCGCGTTGGCGATATCCGCCCACCTCGCCAGGTCTGCTCACCCATTTGGGCCGACGCTCTCTGTCGGTGGCTTCAGCACAACGGGAAAGAGCGGCTTCTCATAGTGCCTCCTCTACCTCTCCAGAGGTTTCTGAACGTCGTCCGTGAGGATAAAAGTCTTCAAACCTGACTGCGATGAAAACATGGGACATGTATGAGGGTTTTCGGAAGAGAGATCATGAAGGGAGGAAGCGAGACCTTCCAGACCAAGGTGGCTAGCTACCCAGACGGCACAGAGATAGGTATCTTGGTACGGGCCCTCGTCGGTGCCTCAGACAAACCCAGGGTGGCCCTGCTCGGTGTCCAGCACGGCGACGAGTACAGCGGCATGGAGATAATCAACAGGACCATGGACTCCCTCGATCCGTCCGCCGTCAACGGCAGCGTCGTGGCCGTGCCGGTGTCTAACCCCCTCGCCTTCAACGCCGCCGCCAGGGTCACCCCGCCCAGCGTCGGTTACGAGAACCTAAACATGAACCGGGTGTGGCCCGGAAACCCTGAGGGGCTCCTCATGGAGCGCATCGTCGCCAAGGTATGGGAGAACGTAGTCATGGGAAGCGACGCCGCCCTAGACCTCCACGAGGGAGGGCGGGCGTTCATGGCCCGCTACATCCACGCCAGGGGCACCGACGAGACAGACAGGAAGGTCGGCGACAGGAACAGGAGGCTCTGCAGGCTCTTCGGGCAGGGCGTCCCCGTCCTAGGCGGCGTCAGGACACGCAGCCACATGATGGGCAGCCTCAGCGTCCAAGCCGGGCTGCAGGGCATACCCTGCATAGGCCCGGAGCTGGGCGGAGGAGGCAGGCTCTGGGAGCCCCTCGTGGAGGTAGGAGTCCAGGGTGTGCGCAACATCCTAATCGGGCTCGACATGGTCCACGGTGAACCCGTCGGGCAGGGTATGGAGCAGCTCGTCGCCCAGGAGAGCACATGGCCAAAGACATCCATGGGGGGTGTGATGTACAACACCTGCGAACTCGGAGCCGTCGTAGAGAAGGGGGAACGCCTCGGGGTGCTGAAGGACCTGGCTGGGAGGGTCGTCGAGGAGGTCCGGGCTCCCTACAGGTCCGTGATCCTTGACACCAGGTTTCAGCCCACCGTCTACCCCGGGGACTGGACGTATCACTGCGGAAAGATGGGGTAGGGCTAGCTCTTTAGCTTCCAGGTGGTGCCTTCCGCGGTGTCTTGGAGCTTCACGCCGGCCTCGGCGAGTCTGTCCCTGATGAGGTCGGCGAAGGCGTAGTTCTTCTCATTCCTCTGCTCCTCCCGCAGGTCGGCGATCATGGTGATGAGCCGCTCCGTGACCTCGTCGCCGCCCTCTTTGCGTTTCTCGAAGAGACCGAGGACGCCCAGGAGCTCCCTGTAGACGTCGGCGGCTTCCCTGAGGACGCCCTTGTTGGCCGGCCCCGTGAGGTACTCGTTGATGGCCCCGTTAATGGCGTGGAGGTGTCCGAAGGCAATCGGCGTGTCGAAGTCGTCGTCCATGGCCTCGACGAACTTCTTTTTCTCTTCCCTGACCGTCTTCAGCAGCTTCTCCTCCCGCTCCATGTAGTCCAGGTTGTCGTCTGGGCCTCTCATGGCGTTCTCGATGAGGTCCAGCGTGTTTTCGAGGCGGTTCACCGTGTTCTGGGTGCCTTCCATGCTCTCCCAGGTGAAGTTCAGCGGCCGCCTGTAGTGGGTCGAGATATAGAAGTACCGCAACGCATCCGGGGTGTGCTTCTCCAGTATATCGTCGAAGCTAACATAGTTGCCCAGGCTCTTACCCATCCTGCGGCCACCAACCATGAGGAACCTCATGTGGAGCCAGAACCTTACGAATTTTTTGCCGGTGACGGTCTCGCTCTGCGCTACTTCGTTCTCGTGGTGCGGGAAAGCCAGGTCCTCGCCGCCCGCGTGGATGTCAATGGTGTCGCCGAGAAGTTCCTTGCTCATGACGCTGCACTCTATGTGCCAGCCGGGGCGGCCCCTGCCCCACGGCGACTCGAAGTAGATGCCTCGCTCAAGCTCCTCCGGCGTCGCCTTCTTCCAGAGGGCGAAGTCCTGGGCGTCCTCCTTGTCGTACTCGTCCGCGGCTACCCGCTCGGTGCGCTCAACCTTGCCCAGGTCGATGCCGCTGAGCTTCCCGTAATTGGGGAACTTGTCGATGTCGAAGTAGACGCCGTCTTCGGCGTCGTATGCGACCCCCATATCCATCAACGTCTGTATGAACCCTATCATCTGGGGCACGTACACCGTGGCCCGTGGGTGGGCCGTCGCACGTTTGATGCTAAGCAGGTCTAGGCCCCGGAAGAACACCTCTGTGTAGTAGTCCGTGAACTCCTTCAGGGTCTTACCGGCCTCGCCGCTGTCCCTGATGGTCTTGTCGTCGATGTCAGTGATGTTCATGACGTACTTGACCAGGTAGCCCCTGTACTCCAGCCACCGCCTAATGAGGTCGCCGAGGGTGAAGGTCCTCAGGTTTCCTATGTGTGGGTCACCGTAGACGGTGGGGCCACAGACGTACATGGTGACAGTGGGTGGGTTAAGTGGCTTGAACGGCTTCTTACGCCGGGTCATGGTGTCGTAGATCTGGATAGGATGCTCTACCATGTCTGTTCCTCCATAATGTCTGCTAGACCTGCCGAGTTTGAGACCAGTCTTAAACTATGGTACACAATAGT
>CAZTZC010000182.1:0-4216 GCA_964618045.1 uncultured Candidatus Bathyarchaeia archaeon
TACCGAGCTCAAGAGGAGGCCGAGCAGGAAAAGAGGCGTCACGCGTCGAGGCGGGATATGAACCTGCCCGATCCTTTCTTCGACAACACCTGATCGTCCTCCATGACGACGTTTCCCCTTATTATTGAGGTGATGGGCCAACCCTGGACAGTTAAGCCGTCGTAGGGTGTCCAACCGCATGCAGTGATCTGGGTGTCGTCACTGAGCTTGACTCTGCGCTTCATGTCGACGATGACCATGTCGGCGTCGCAGCCTACCTTTAATGCACCCTTACGCGGATAGATGCCGTACAACATGGCTGGTTTCTCTGATGACACCGCTGTGAGCCGTTCAAGGCTGAGCCATCCCTCGTTTACGCCATTTAGGAGGAGGGGCAGGTATGTTTCCAGACCAGGAATCCCGTTGGGGGCTTCGAAGATGTCTTCGAGCCCAGCCTCCTTACGATCCTTGCCGTAGGGAGCGTGGTCTGTCGCCACGGTGTCTATCCACCCCATCTGTAGGAGCCTTCTGAGTTCAGCTTTGTCCGCCTTCGTGCGGGGCGGCGGCGCGAACTTCAGCCAGGGGCCCCTCCCTTTGACGTCGTCCTCTGAAAGGTAAAGGTACTGGGGACATGTTTCGACATAGGTCTCGGCGCCTTCCATCCGGGCCTCGGCGCTGTACCAGACCGTCTCTGGGACAGATGTGTGTACTATCAAGCCGCGGCAGCCTGTCATCTTGAGGTAGTCGATCATTCTTCTGCCGGCCTCCACCTCGGCGACTCTGGGTCTGCACTCTAGATGGGCGGCGTAGTCCCTGCGGCCGCCCTCCCTGAGCTTTTTAAGGTAGTCCTTGAGGATGTTGTCGTTCTCGGCGTGGATGAGGGCCAGTCCGCCGCACGCGGCGAGCTCCTTGAATCGGTCGATGACGTACCCGTCGAAGGTCTGGGGCCACTTGGGGCCTGCGCTGCTTATGAAGAACTTGGCGCCGGTGGCCCCCGCCTCCCACATCTCGGTGAGGGTGCCGTCGGGGTAGCCGGCGGCGCACCCCGCGTGTATGCAGAAGTCCACGTAGGCGGCTTTCTCCATGATAGCCTTCTTTTCCCTGTACTGTTCGGCGTCGAAGCACCCCATCTGGGTGCCGGGCATCTCCAGCATGGTGGTGACTCCGCCTTTGGCGGCTGCCTTCGTCCCCGTCTCGGCTGTCTCGGGCGGGAGGAACGTGTGAGCGTGCCCGTCCAGCAGCCCCGGCAGGACGTAGTTGCCCCTCGCGTCGATCACCTTGTCCGCTTTGGGCAGGTGCGCGTCGCGGGCGACGGCCACGACGACTCCGTCCTTGACCGCCACCCCCGCATCGAGTATTCCGCTGGGGCTGACGAGTCTAGAGTTCTTGACGACCAGATCCGCTGCCAATCAATGCACCACGTATTCGTTGCGCCCCGACATTAAAAACAAGAGGGGGTCACTCCCCTCTCAGCAGCGCCTCGAAGTACTTGTTTGCCTCCTCCCTGAACATGTTTTTCATCTCGGGCGGGTAATCGACGACGAGCTTCTCTCTCACGTCTTCGTCGACTGTGCCCTTGGATACGATCTGTCTACCCGCCTCCTTGACCGCCTCCGTGAAGAAAGACACCTTTTTGCTTGCCTCCGGGTCCTCCAGTATCTGGGCGGCCGGGAGAAGTATGTGCAACGCGTCCGGGAATAGAGCCTTCGCCACGTCGAAGTTCTCTAGGTCCGGGAATCCCGCCACCGCCGCCAAGACCATCCTCTGGGGTTTCCGTTCATGTCTCTCCGGGTGCCTCGTCGATCCCTCCTTCTCCTCCATGATGGGTAGGGCAGTGGGGAGCATCCTCTCGGTCATCCTCTGGAGGTAGTGGACTATGTTGTAGTTGTAGATGGGCGTCCCGAGGTAGATCACGTCGGCCTCACCCCACCTGGGGATTATCCAGTCCATGTCGTCCCTGTGAACGCATCTGCCCGGGGTCTCCGTCCAGCACGTGAAACACCCCAGACAGCCCTTAATGTCGAGGTCGTAGACGTAGTGTCTCTCCGTCTCCGCGCCGGCCTCCTCCGCTCCTTCGAGGAAGAGGTTCATGACGATGTCCGAGATGCCTTTCTCCTTCCTGGGGCTGGAGTTGAACGCCAGAACCTTCATGCCGAAATAATGAACGTTACACGTTTTAGTTGTATCGTCGTCTGTGTTGAATGGTTTTTAAGGAAGCCCACGTCATAGCCTTGAGAAAGGGAGCAGCGAAGCCTTGCACGCCATAGAAGCCGTGGATCTTAGTAAGAACTTCGGCGCCACCCAGGCCCTCAGGGGCGCCAGCTTCACGGTCGACGAGAACGAGATCTACGGCCTCATAGGTCCCAACGGCGCCGGGAAAACTACAGCCTTGAGGATACTGAGCACCCTCATCAGCGCGTCCTCTGGGCAGGCCGAGGTCTTCGGGTTAGATGTGGCTAAGCGGCCCGAGAAGGTGAGGGAGATCATCAGCTACCTCCCAGAGGAGGCTGGGCTCTACCAGCACCTCACCGGCCTCGAGTTCCTCGAGTTCATGGCGGGCTTCTACGCGGACGACAGAGATGAGCGGGACAGTTTCGTCGAGGAAGGGAGACTCATCTCCGGCCTCGGGGACAGGCTCAGGGACAGGTCGGACGGGTACAGCAAGGGGATGAAGCGCCGGCTCCTCATCGCCAGGGCTCTCATGATGAAACCTCGGCTCGCCATACTGGACGAGCCCACATCTGGGCTGGACGTCATCCAGAGCGTGCACGTGCGAAACATGATCAAGGACTACGCCGATAAGAGGGGGGTCACCGTCCTCCTCTCCAGCCACAACATGCTGGAGGTTGAGTACCTCTGCGACCGCGTCGCCCTCATGGACATCGGCAGAGTCGTGGCGGAGGGCACACCGGATGAGCTTAGAGAGCGCTACGGCGCGAAGAACCTGGAGGAGGTTTTCATGGAGGTGACCAACCACGAGTAAGCTCACCTCCATCATCGTCAAGGAGATCAAGGAGCTCGTCAGGGACCCCAAGATACTCATCGGTGTCATACTGATGCCCATCCTCATTTTCCCGGTAATGGGCGGTGCCATCAGGATAAGCCAGGAGTCGGTGCAGAGGGCCATCGTCGGCGCCAGCTTCGCAATCTACACGGACGACGAGGGGTTCGTCACGGAGGCGCTGCTGGAGTATCTCTACAGGAACAACACCGTGGTGCCCATCGAGGCAGCCAGCCTGGAGGACGCCCTCAGGCAGTTCCAGGACACCGACAGCAGCGCCCTCATCTACATCCCCCGGGGCTACAACGACAACCTCACCCAGAGCATGAATGGAGAGCTCAGGGTATACGCCAACCTCAGGAAGCTCAACATGGCCGAGACCCAGAGCACAAACGTCGTGAGCAGCCTCATCAACATCTACAACTACTACTTCAGCATCAGCAAGATCAGGAGGCTGCTTGAGCAGACTGGGGGAACGGGCACCCCCGAGGCTATCAGGAGTCCTATATCGATACGGTATGCGTCGATACTGAAGGGCACGGTGCTGGACATCCCGCCTACGAGCATCATTAACCTTGTGATGAGTCAGAGCATCATGCTTCCCATCATGGTCATGATGATGGTGATGTTCGCGATACAGATGGCCGCCACAAGCATAGCGCTGGAGAAGGAGCAGAAGACCCTGGAGACCCTGATGACTCTGCCGGTGAGCCGCCTCACCGTGCTGGCGGGGAAGCTCAGCGGAAGCATCGTCATCGCCGTGGCTGGCTCCGTCAGCTACCTCATCGGGTTCGGGTACTACATGAACTCGGCTTTCGCCTTCGTGCCGGAGGCGACGACCATGAGCATCGACGAGGTGAGCGTCGGCATAACGCCTTTCGGGATGCTCCTCGTGGGGGTGGTCATCTTCGTTACCCTGGTCTCCGCGCTCGCCATGGCGCTGAGCATCGCTGTTTTCGCTGACAACGTCCGCAGTGCCCAGAGCTTCACCGGTATACTCATCACACCTATAATGATCCCGGCGATAATCCTCATGTTCAGCGACATAGACATGCTCCCACAGGCCGTCCAGTGGATACTGCTGGTGATACCGTACACCCACAGCATCATAGCGACCAAGGCAGCGTTCCTCGGTGACTACTTCGTCGTGATCCGCAGCATCGTGTTCATCAGCGTGTGGACCTTCGTGGTGCTGTACGTCGCCGCCAAGATATTCAGCACGGAGCGGATAATAAC
>CAZTZC010000183.1:0-4210 GCA_964618045.1 uncultured Candidatus Bathyarchaeia archaeon
AGGACGAGGGAGGCGGTGGCGTACACGGGCGTGACGTATGAGGTCAGGTCAAGGCTCCGCCTCACAACCCTCC
This sequence comes from uncultured Candidatus Bathyarchaeia archaeon, assembly GCA_964618045.1. Classification (GTDB taxonomy): domain Archaea; phylum Thermoproteota; class Bathyarchaeia; order TCS64; family TCS64; genus RBG-16-57-9. Next base: position 74 of record CAZTZC010000183.1, read on the forward strand.
CACCGAGGATGTAGATGCCCAGCATCACGCCGCCTATCAGCGCCAGGAGGTCGCCGTAGAGGTTGAGCTCCCCGATGCCTGCGTCACCCACAGCTATCATGGTGGCCCCGATGAACGCGACGACTATGCCCGCCACCATTCTCTTGGTGACCCTCTCCTTGAGGAAGAAGTGGCTGACCACTGCCACGAATATGGGGTCTATGTGAACGAATATGGCGCTGCTGGCGACGGTCGTGAAGCTGAGGCTGGTTATCCATGAGGCGAAATGGATCGCCAGCACCACCCCTATGCCCATCAAACTGGCTATCCCTCTCAAGCTCATCCTCCGCATCTTCCCCAACCCGTCGAAGTAGACGAACAAAGGCAGCAGGAGGAGAGTCGAGAAAAGCATCCTATATGTGGCTATTGCTAGTGGGGGCCCGTTGCTCATCCTGATCAGTATCGAGGCCGTCGAGACCGCTACGATGCTTATGAACAGCGCCAGGTTGGGTGGGAAACGAGGCCGATCCTCCATGCTTCGGGTTATGGTTAACTTATTATATAATATGTAGAGGATGAAGGTCGAGGATAGAGGTGCCAGGCCGGATAATCGTCGTCGCGTACAATCCAGAGTGGCCGCGTTCCTACGAGGAAGAAAAGGAGCGTATATTGGACGCAATAGGCGAGCACGTCAAATCCATAGAGCACGTCGGTAGCACGTCTGTGCCCGGTCTGGGCGCAAAACCGATAATCGACATAATAGCTGGGTTGGACAGCCAAGAGATCGCAGACCGCTGTCTCCCGGCGCTCGCGGCGATAGGGTACGACGACGTTACCCCCGAGCCCACGGATGATGACTGGTATTATTGTCTCGGGAAAGGGCCTCACAGCCCAGGGGTCCACCTGCACCTAGTGAAGCATGGCAGCGGTTTCTGGATGAGACACATAATGTTCAGGGACTATCTCAGGACTCACCCAGATACAGCTAAGGAGTACTTCGAGTTGAAGCTGCGTCTCGTGGAGAAATACGCCGACATGCGAGAAGTCTACACGGAGTCTAAAACTGATTTCATCGAGAATGTTCTGGAGAATGCGTTGAAGGGCTCGAAATAATAAATAGGGCTCAGAGGACTCACATACTATGCCGATATTCGAGGTAGAGACTTGGAAGGTGAAACCCGGGAAGGAGAATGACCATGAGCAGGCCCTCCGGGCATGGATGACGTGGGTGGGTGATCACAAAGAGCTCTTCCCTGAGTGGAAGAGCCTGAGGTATTTCGTGAAGTACATTGCGGCCGAGGAGACAGACCGCCACATTATGGTGTGGGAGTACGACAGCCTGGCTGCCTTCGAGAATTACAAGGAAAGGAGAGGCAAGTACGAGGGATCCTATGCTGAGTACAAGAAGGTAGATCCCTACCACATGGACCTGTTCGATCACACGAGCATGAGCGTAGAAGTCTGGAAAGACCAGGACAGAAGCCTCTGGATCGAGTAGATGTCCCTTGAATAGGTGGGGCCTGTATATGCCTTCAACCAGCTATGCAGTAATTACGTCGAGTATAGCTGGGTTAGCAGGACAGGTGAAGGATGTCGCCATGATCGCGTCATCGTCTCAGAGGATTTGAGATGGAACGTTACCTTATGTCAATGTTTACTAGCCTAGGGAAGAGAGGCTGAGTGATCACTCAGGTATGTTGCTCAAGTTCAGGATATAAAACGAATAATTGGGGATTGGTTATTTCTCTGGGTATATTTTCTTGAAGAGATTGTCAATGTTCATCTCCAGTGCCGCGACGGGCATCTCTAGTTCCCAGCTCTCCAGCACCTCGGGCTTTACCTCCCCAGCCCAGCATAGAGGCTCTCCCCCAAGCATGGCAGTGTATCGCCTGCCCTCGATGAAGCAGTCCCATCCTCCCTCCACGACCTCGGCCTCAAGCTCCAGGTTCTCCAGTATGGTGTTCATCGTTGCCTTTATCTCGCTGAAGCTTGCGCTTGAGTGGCATAGCGTTATGGCTAGTCTGCGCCTGGATCTGGCTCCTGTCTCGGTGGACGGGTCTATGACCACCACGTCGTCGACCTCGTAGAGGTTCTGAGGGTACGGGTGGTGCTTGTTTGTGCTCAGGACCTCCATGAGGCTCGGCAGCAGCCTGTTCCTTAGGCTGTCGTAGGCCTCCATCTTGGGGTTGTCCGTCTCGCATATGGGCTCCTCGGGGAGACTCATCCTTTTGAAGAGCTTGTCCCTGTTGCTCATCATGAAGGTGACCACCTCCAGCAGCCCCAAGCCGACCAGGAAGTTCCGTAGGCCCCTGCTGAACACCTCCAGCGGGTCCTCGCCCGCCTCGCTGCTTATGGGCGGTATCTCGGGCTCGAAGTTGTCGTAGTCGTAGCCGATGGCGATGTCCTCCACCAGGTCGATGGGGTGCATAATGTCGGCCCTGTAGCTTGGTATCAGGACCTTGATGACGTCTCCGTTTATCTCGGTTCCGTGCCCCATCTTCTCCAGCTCATGAGCCGACTCCTGGGGCGTGAACTCGGAGCCAAGGGTGCGGTTGACGTAGTCGTTGTCTAAGTCCATCACCCACGGGTCGAGGTTAGGCGTGGTGAGCGTCGAGCCGTCCGGGTAATGGTTGTGTACCTCGTGTATCTCGGCTCCCCTGTCCGCCAGCGTCACGCAGATGACGTTCAGCACCTCGGTGATGGCCTTGAGGTCGGTGCCCGTCACGTCGATGAACAGCTCCGTGGTTGACTCGTCTATCCTCGTGTACTCGCCGTTGATGATGGGGGGCATCGAGAGCACCATGCCCTTCCTGTCGAGGATCATGGGATACTCCTTGAAGCCCTCCACGGTCCAGGCGTACTCCTTGCCCGTCTTCATCTCGCCGAGTATCCAGGTGAGGTCCTTCTCGAACCGCTCCCCGAGGGGCCTGAACTTGAACTTGGGTGGCTTGGTTGTGTATGTTACGGGGAACTCTATGGGCTCCAGGCTATGGAGCCCTATTGCAACCTTCCTGCGTCTCCTGCCGTGGGTGACGTGGAGCTTCTCCTGCATCTGGATGATGCTCCTGATGAGGGGGTCGTCGAACTCGACGTTCTTGACCACGGCGGTCACGAACCAGGGACGCACCTTCTGGGTTTTCTTGTCGACGACGACCTTGTAGTCGGACTTCTCCACCGGATAGCTTCTCAGCCCTGTCCTCGCCCCCGTCCAGCTGGAGTAGGCCCTGGCCAGTCCCTCGATGCTGAGGAGGTCCGGCCTGTTGGGGAACACCTCCAGGTGGAACCCGTCCTCCGTGACCCCTTCCCAGCTTGTGCCCATCATGGGCAGCCTGTCCTGCAGCTCCTCGATGGAGACGTCCCTGCCCAGCAGCTCCCTGAAGTCCTCTAGGTTTACCTCTATGACCGGCATCTCTCATCACTCCATCCACAGCTTGGCCCGCCGCAGCAGACCAACGTCGTTGCTGTACAGCTCCTTGATGCTGTCGATTTTGTAGCTGAGCATGACGAGCCTCTCAAAGCCGGGCCCCCATGCAAGGACGGGGACGTCTATCCCTATGAGAGGCTTTACTACCTCGGGCCTGAACATGCCGGCGCCGAAGAGCTCCATCCAGTCGCCGCGCTCCTCTATCCAGACCTCGGCCTCCATGCTCATCTCGGTGTACGGGAAGTAGCCTGGCCGGAACCTGAACCTCTCGACGCCGAGCCCCTCCATGTAGGCCTTGAGGTAGCCCTTCATGTTACGGAAAGTCACTCCTTCCCCGATGACGATGCCGTCCGTCTGGTAGAACTCGGCGAGGTGGTTCCAGTCGATGGTCTCGTTCCTGAACACCCTGCCGCAGCTGAAGAACTTGGCCGGTAGATCGTCCGGCGTGAGCTTCGCTATCTGTTTGACGCTCAGACTCGTGGTGTGGGTCCTTAGACAGTTACGGGCGGCGACCTCCGGGTCCCAAATGTACCGCCACCCGAGGCTCCCGGTAGTCCACCCGTTCTCATGGGTCTCCTTCACCTGCTCCACCATCTTCGAATCAGGCAGGCGCCCACTGTGCGGCGTCTTCATGTAGAACGTGTCGGCCAGGTCCCTCGCGGGGTGGTCCTGGGGCTGGTAGAGGGCGTCGAAGTTCCAGAAGCTGAGCTCCATGTACTCGCCCTTCATCTCCT
>CAZTZC010000184.1:0-4171 GCA_964618045.1 uncultured Candidatus Bathyarchaeia archaeon
ACGCGATCATGGAGAGCCCCATAGTCACCTCGATCCTCGGCGCGATGAACCCGGAGGGCTACTGGGAGAACCCGGACGACATGTACCTCCCCAAGTACACTGCATCGACCCACCAGCTCCTCATCCTAGCCGAGCTGGGCGCAAGGAGGACACCGGAGATCGAGAAGGCTGTGGAGCACATCTTCAGGTTCCAGAGGAACAGCGGTCACTTCCTCACCAAGCTGCCCAAGACTGAGAAGGGTAGAGACAGTGTCGTCAAGGACGGCTGTTGCTTCGACGGCAACGTCCTGTATTATCTCGTCCACTTCGGTTATCTCCAAGACCCGCGCACCCAGAGGCTCCTAGACTTCATAGTTGACTACCACGACGACGAACACGCAGGGTGGAAATGCAGGGCATACCCCATAGACCCGAGCCGCGTCTTCCCTGTGAACTGCTACATGGGCGCCACAAAGGTGCTGAAGGCGCTGAGCCTCATACCGGAGGAGAGGAGAAGCCCGGAGATCAAGCGGATCATACTCAGGGAAGTGGAGAACCTCATGGACAACAACATATACCAGTACCTACGGAACCCCGACGGCAGCAGGAAGGACAAGGCAGGCTGGAAGCGGTTCGGGTTCCCCCTCTTCTACCAGGCGGACGCGCTGGAGAATCTGGACACCCTGACTAGGCTCGGGGTCAAGGACCCGCGGATGAAGCCCTCCATAGACCTGGTGCTGGACGCCCAGCAGGAGGACGGCACGTGGCTCCTCAAGGACACGTTCAACGGCAAGATGATCGTGGACATAGAGGAGAAGAACAGGCCCAGCAAATGGATCACCCTCAGGGCCATGAGGTCACTGAAAAGACTCAACGAGTGACCAGCCGCCGCCTCCGCCTTCTGTGCCATGGATTAACTTTATATCTCTATGTACATCCGGCAAGTGGATTCATCGAGGGTGATATGACGGCGGCGGGCGAACGAAGCCTAAGAACGGACATACTGTCCATCTACATTCCATCCTTCTTCATATTCCTCGGCATGAGCATCGTCTCCCCCATCTTGCCCATCTACGCTGAGAGCTTCAACGTAAACTACACCATGGTCAGCCTGGCCGTCTCCATGTACGCGTTCGGCAGGTTCCTGGCTGACGTACCTGTTGGCCTACTCACTGACAAGGTGGGAAGGAGACTCCTGATGGTCCTCGGGACCATCATCCTTACCGTCTGCAGCGTCCTCAACGCCACGGCCCCCACCTTCGCCCTCTTTCTCCTATATAGGTTCCTCGAGGGCGTAGGGTCAGCCATGTGGATGACCAGCAGGACCACGCTGCTGGCGGACATACTGAAGCCCGAGGAAAGGGGCCGCGTTATGAGCTACTTTCAGGCCTTCATGCTTCTGGGATCATCTGCGGGGCCAACCGTCGGCGGCTTCATAGCGACCGCGTACGGCTTACGGGCCCCTTTCTACGCTTATGCAGCCGTGGGGGTATTGAGTCTAGTCCTCACGTTCTTCCTGATCCACGACCCTGAGAGCGTCGTCAAGAGGCACGGCGAGGGTTCAGGGTTCTCGTGGCCCCAGGTCAAGAGGCTCCTTGCCAACAGTAGCTTCAGCATGGCTTGCTTGGCCACGTTCACCATCTTCTTCATGAGGACGGGCATCAGGAGCACCATCATCCCGCTCTACGCGGACAGTGTGCTCCACCTGGACGCCGACGCCATAGGAATCGTCATCAGCTGTGCCACCATAACCAACCTGATTGTGACGATACCGGTTGGACACGCCATCGACTACTATGGTAGGAAGCCAATAATTGTCTCGACCCTTGTCGTCACAGCGTTCTCCACCTTGCTCTTCCCCTTCACAACCAGCTTCATTACCATCTGCGCAGCTGCAGTGATCCTAGGGCTGGGCACAGGTGGGGCAGGTCAGGCTCCCCTCGCTCTGGCCACAGACGCCACGATAGATGAACCCCACGGCATCAGCATGGGCGTCTACCGCCTCTTCGGCGACATCGGGTTCGTCATTGGCCCCATACTAATGGGCTTCATAGCGGACCACTCCAACCTCTCCATGCCCTTCTACGTTACCACTTTGATAATAATAGTTAACGTGGTGCTGGTCCAGCTATTCGCTAAGGAGACCTACTCCCGGAAAAAAGCGGACAGCATGGTGGCTCTCCCAGAGTAACCGTTTTCAGAATTCTTATATGTGGTTCCTCAAGCATACCTTAGCTAATCGGTCCTTTAGGAGATGATTTGGTGGAGAGAAGCCTCAGGATGGATGTCATAAGCATCTACGTCCCCTCCTTCTTCATCTTCGTGGGCATGAGCATCGTCTCCCCCATCCTACCCCTGTACGCCAAGAGCTTCGACGTAAGCTACACCCTGGTCAGCCTGGCCATCTCGGCCTACGCCTTCGGGAGGTTTCTGGCGGACATACCCAGCGGGCTGCTCTCAGATAAGTGGGGGCGGAGGCCCCTCATGATCTGGGGCACCCTCATCCTCGCCGTCACGGCTTTCCTGAACGCTCGGGCCACCAGCTTCATCGAGTTTCTCATCTATCGCCTCATCCAAGGCGTCGGGTCCGCCATGTGGATGACCAGCAGATCCACGTTGCTGGCTGACGTGTTGAAGCCCGACGAGAGGGGCAGGGTCATGGGCTACTTCCAGTCGTTCCAGCTCCTGGGCAGCAGCGCGGGCCCCGTCATAGGCGGCTACGTGGCCACCATGTGGGGCCTCCAGTCCACCTTCTACTTCTACTCCCTGCTCGGGCTCGTAAGCCTCGTGATAACATACCTCTGGATAAAGGAGCCCGAGGAAATAGCCGTGAAGAAACACCTAACCCACTTCGACCTGCCTACCGTCAAGCGTCTCCTATCAAACAGGAGCTTCAGCCTCGCGTGCCTGGCCACGTTCACCATCTTCTTCATGAGGACGGGCATCAGGGGCACCATGATACCCCTCTACGCCGACGGCGAGCTGGGGCTCAGCGAGACGGAGATAGGCGCGGTCATCAGCTACTCCACCATAATCAACCTGATCCTGGCCGTGCCCATGGGCCACGCCATAGACTACTATGGGAGGAAGCCCGCCATCGCGAAGAGCCTCTTCGTAACCATGTTAGCCGCTGTTGCCTTCCCCAACACCACCGACTACTTCACGCTGAGCCTTGCCTCCGTCCTCCTGGGTGTAGGCACCAGCGGTGCCGGGCAGGCGCCTCTGGCTTTAGCCACTGACGCAACTGTCGACGAGCCTCGGGGCATCAGCATGGGCGTGTACAGGCTCTTCGGTGACATCGGGTACGTGGTGGGGCCGATAATACTTGGGGTCATCGCGGACGGAATGGGGCTCAGGGCGCCATTCTACTTCACCGCCGCGCTGCTTTTGGTCAGCACCGTCCTGATCCAGGTTTTCGCCGTGGAGACTTATTCTAAGAGGGCGAACGACATGGTGAAGAGGCACAGAGGGCTCGAGGCTTAACTGGACACATTCATCCAAATTTATAGAACATGCCCGCCATTATCCAGAAAAACCAATAATGTTTTACTTCGTTCTCTAAAAAGGCCGAATTCTGATCAAATTATGAAAACGGTTTATAACCCTAGCTTCAACAAGTATCTCAAGGTGAAACAATCAACATGATAGGTTACCTTATAGGAGGATTCATAGTCCTCGCAGTCGCCGTCATCGGGTTGTACATCTCGTACAACAACAGGATAGTGACCCTGGCCAACAGGATCGAGGAGGCCTGGGCCCAGATTGACGTGCAGCTCCAGAAGCGGTACGATCTGGTCCCCAACCTCGTCGAGACCGTCAAAGGGTATGCGTCCCACGAGAGGGAGATATTCGACAACATCGCCAAGGCACGCGCAGGCATGGTATCAGGCACACGGCAGGATCGTGTCGCGGCCGACAACATGCTGACTCAGGCCCTCGGCAGGCTCTTCGCAGTCGCCGAGGCGTATCCGAATCTGAAGGCTCAGGAGAACTTCAAGCTGCTACAGGAGCAGCTGGAGGGCATAGAGAACAAGATCGCGTACAGCAGGCAGTATTACAACAACAGCGTGCTGAGCTTCAACAACATAGTCACGACGATCCCTGGTGTCTGGTTCGCGGGCGGCAGGAAGAAGCACGAGTTCCTTGAGATACCCGACGAGGCACGAGCGGTTCCCCAAGTGAAGTTCTAGAT
>CAZTZC010000185.1:0-4167 GCA_964618045.1 uncultured Candidatus Bathyarchaeia archaeon
GCCCCCACCTTTCCAGGCTCATGGGCGACGAAGTTAAGCATCCAGTACCTGTGGACGTTGTAGACGAAGAGGCGGCCCGGCTCCCCGAACATCACCGCGTTGTACCGTTTCCTCCCTCTATGTGCCCTCGACGCAGGGTCATCCACGCCATAGTACGCCTCCGTCTCGACGATTAGGGCCTCCAGCGACTCGCAGCCGAGCCTCCTAACCAGCCACTTTCCGAGTAAGTCACGGGCCACCTCCGCGGTGTCCCGTGCATAGAAACGCTTAGTGAGGACTCTAGGCTTCAAACCAATGATAGAGTTAGCGTATACATTGAAAAATTAGCGCCTAGGATGCTAGCCCTGCATCCCCCTCGCCAGGTCCAGCAGCGCCTTGTACGGGTCCTCAGCCTTCACTACGCCGCTAGCCACCAGTATGCCTTCGGCCCCCAGCTTCAGGGCTGCCCGAGCGTCCTCGCCGTTGGTGATGCCTGCCCCGCAGAGCACCTTCACCTTCGGGTTGACCTTCTTCACCGCCTCAACGGAGTCGCTCACCACCTCGGGTCTCGCCTTGGAGACGGGGATGCCCGTGCCTATGAGCTCCGGCGGCTCGATGGCTATCGCATCGGGTTCGAAGGCAGCCACGAGTCCAGCCTTCTCCGGGGTATCCACGCATACTACGGTGATCAGATCGGCCTCCTTAGCCCTCGCCACGCTCGCCTCGATGACGTTCAACGGGATCTGCCTCTCAGAGTGGTTTAGCAGCGTCCCCTCACACCCGGCGTCTGCGACGGCCTCCGGGAGCATGTGACCCGTGTACTTCCCGTATGTGACTGGGTCTATGTGCTGAGCGAAGACAGGGGTCTCGCAGCTGTCCGCCACAGCCCCCAGGTCCACCGCCTGCGCGGCCACGGCTATGCTGATGCCCGTCTTCTCGTACACCCTCTCGGCGGTTCTGGCGAACTCGATGGCCCTCTGACCCACCCCCTCCATATAGGTCTTGAGGTTTACTATTATCAACGGATACTGGACGATTATAACGGACATTGTCTCTCACCAAATATGCGCAACCCAGATATATGAGGGTTTGACGACCCCACCATCATAGAGCATCTTCACGCCTCGACTCCGAGAAGAAGAGTTAGCCTCTATAACTCTTCATGAAGCCCTCGGCGGCCGCCAGGTACTCCTCGACGTCTTCAGCAGTATGTGGGCTGCTCACCCAGCTGTGGCTGACGGTGGGGCTCAGGAACACGATTCCTTGCTCCAGCATGTAGCTGAAGAAGGCCCTGGTGGCTTCGAGGTCGTTCCTGGCGGTGTCCCCCACGTTCCTAGGCGGCTTCTCCTGGAAGTGGATGGCGAAGGTGGAGCCGACTCCAGTGACAGAGGCTGGCAGTCTGCTCCGCTGGAAGATGTCGTCAAGCCCCGCACGCATCTTCTCGCCTAGGGCGTCTATGTGCTCATAGATTCTCCCGTCTTCGAGGACGTCTATAGTGGCGCAGCCGGCGACCATGCTTATCGGGTTCCCTGTGAAGGTGCCGCCGTGGGCGCTCCGCTTCTCGGGCTCCGGGTGCTTCCTGTGGTCGAGGAGCTCCATTATCTCCTCCGAGGCGCAGAACGCACCTATCGGGAAGCCGCCGCCGATTATCTTTCCCATTATCGTCATATCGGGCTCGACGCCGTAGTAGCCTTGGGCCCCGCCGAGGCCGAGCCTGAACCCGGTCACCACCTCGTCGAAGACGAGGAGGGCGCCCGTGTCGTCGCATATCTCCCTGAGGCCTTCTAGGTAGCCGGGCTCCGGCGTGATGAACCCCGCGGCGGCCATGACAGGCTCCAGTATGATGCACGCCAGATCGTGTCTCTCGGCGGCCCTCCTCGCGGCCTCGACGTCGTTGAAAGGCACGGCGTACGTGTCCTCCGTGGTCTTGGGGTTGAGGCCCGCGCTCTCCGGCCTCCCGAATGGGCGGGTCACGTACGCGTGGAGGCTGTCGTATCCGCCGTGCCAGCTCCCCTCCACCTTCAGCATCTTCATCCTTCCCGTGTAGGCGCGGGCGAGGCGTGTCCCGTAAAGGTTGGCGAGGGTCCCACTGCTCGTGTACCTCACCATCTCCGCCGAGGGCACATGCCTGACTATGCGTTCGGCTAGCTCGATCTCCTTCTCGTGGGCGAACCCGTAGTGGGTCCCAAGGGGCAGCTGCCTAGAGACGGCGTCCACGACGGGCTTCGGGCTGTGGCCCAGTATCAGGGCCCCGTGGCCCACCCAGTAGTCCGTGTAGACGTTGCCGTCGACGTCGTAGACCCTCACCCCCTCCGCGTGGTCGACGTAGAACGGGTACGGCGGCAGCGCGCGGATGGCGTAGCTCACCCCCGCCGGTAGAACCTTCATCGCTCGCTCGCTCAACGCCTTCGATCCCTTGGTCCTGTCCATGTAACCCACTAGAATCCCCCTCGATACATTGAACGTGTTGGGTCTCGGCTATAAGAATAACTGGGAAACCGAGAGCTCATGGACCAGCTCACTACGGTTTCAGCGATAAGCAGAAAAACAAGCGCCGCTTCGAGAAACATGTGGATCAGCCCTCAAAGGAAAGGCTCGACCTTCTCGCTTTGGAGCAGATGGAGTTATCCGAGATGGTGGAGGCGGTGGAGCTTGACCACGAGGCCGAGCTTGTGGCAGGGGTTGACGTCTCTTACGTGGGCGGGGTAGCCTTCTCGGCCGCAGTCGTCATGGACGAGAGCCTCGACGTGCTTGAGGTATCCACGGCCGAGACGCGGGTGGAGTTCCCTTACGTGTCAGGCTTCTTCTCATACAGGGAGCTCCGCCCCGCTGTGAAGGCCTTGCAGGGGCTGTCCGTATACGATGTCCTGATGGTGAACGGCCACGGACTAGCTCACCCCAGGGGCTTCGGGCTGGCCTCCCACATCGGAGTCGAGCTAAAAAAGCCTACGATCGGCGTTGCTAGGAGGCTGCTCTGCGGTGAACTCGATGACCCTGACGCCGATGAGACGCTGATAAAGCATAGCGGCAAGGTGATAGGCGCCAAGATGACCTCCCCGACAGGGTCACCCGTGTACGTCTCGGTGGGCCACCTGATCACGCTGGAGTCCTGTGTCGAGATAGTGGACGCCTATTTTCTGGAACACTCTCTCCCCGAGCCGCTTGCAGCGGCGCACAGGTACTCCGTTGACCTGTCTAGGCTCAGGTGAAAAAAGGTGGTCACTGGAAGTAGCTGGGTGGGAGAACTGGTTCACCGGTCTTCTCCCGTAGCTCCTTGAGCTGCTTCTTTATGCGGCGGTGTACCGCCCAGAACTCGTCGGGTACTCCGTCCTCGTCGCCGTAGAGCTCCTCCATCCGCGCCTGCTTCTCAAGGTACTTGTCGACGCGGACGCTGAACTGCTGCGTGTACTCCTCCATCGTGTACTCCTTGTCAAAGATCCTCCTGAACAAGGCTCTCAGGTCCTCGTACCTAGGGATGTAGCCGACCGGGGTCTCTATGGCGCCGTACTCGCCGTGGACACGGCCCTCGGCCCAGATGACCCAGACCTTCTTGTCCACCTTCTCGTTGAGGTAGCGGCCGTCCTCGCCCTTGATGAAGTAGTTGGTGCTGAACACCCTTGGGCAGTTCTTGAGCCTCTCCCCGAACCTCATGTGGTTTGACAGGTACAGCCCGAAGGGCACCACCATGAAGTCCATGACCGCCATGGGGCTGCTGCTCCTCACCCCCGCCTTGCCCAGGGTGGCGCTCGTGGTCTCGCTCTCGATGGTGGCCCCCATATATACGCCGTGGGCCCAGCTCAGAGACTCGCTTATAGGGACGTTGGTGTCGCTGTCACGGCCGCCATAGAAGAAGCCCTGTATGACGTGGCCGTCCTTGTCGTCCCAGTTAGGGTCTAGGTTCTCCAGCTCCTGGAGCCTTATGGTGTACCGGGCGTTGGGGTGGGCTAGAGGTATCTCCTTGCCTTCCTCGTCCTTCTTCCCCTTATACCACTCGCCGCCGTGGTTCATACCGGTCGTCGGGTACTCGTCCTCGTCCAGGCCCATACCGAGCCAGTACGCCTTACCTTCATGGATGAGGACGTTGCTGAAGATCAACTCCCGCGGTGTCGTGAGCGCCTCGTAGATCACCGGGTCGTCCACGGGGTTGACATCCCTTATGATGCCGAAGACGCCTGCCTCTATGTTGAC
>CAZTZC010000186.1:0-4155 GCA_964618045.1 uncultured Candidatus Bathyarchaeia archaeon
GGCGTCGGTTCGGCTTTTCTCGTATACCCCCCCGCCGGGTGAGGGTTTTGGGGCGATCTGGCTGAACGGTTTTTCTTAGTTACATGGGGCACCGTACTTGAATTACTTTTTATGATGGGTATGGAGTGGTGGGCGTAGATAATAGTAGCTAAGGCTGCCCTTAATTATGGTTTACTGGAAGTTAAAGTTCCCAAGAAAACGCCTACAAAAGAGGAAAAAACAAGATAAAGATCAAATAATAACCTCCTTTTTTGAGATAAGTGTAAGGGCGCATATGTGCGTGTGCTTTCAAAAAAATGGATGAGGAATTTATTTTGTTATTATAGTGTATCTGGTTCCTAATGGTTTGAGGGCTTTGTCTATTCTCTTGATGAGGTCGTTTAACTCATCCATGGTCGGTTTCTTGAACCACTCGAAGAAGAAGTCGTTGTCGCCCAGCTTTTCACCTGACTTGCTGATGATGGTGTTGCACCTCTTCTGTGTAATCTCTCCCAGTTCAGAGAAGTATTCGTAGACTCCACCTGAACTTAGGGGGGTTTTCTCTAGTCTTTCAGGGTAGTTTGGTGCTGAGGCTGCGATGGTTGTGCTCATGATGCAGACCTCTGGCATCCCGATGGCTATCTTCTCGAGCTCCTTTATGGCGTCGTACACCGGCGGGCCATACAATTTTATGTAGCTTATCATTATCACTCAACATTTCCATTAGTGATCGTGGAAAATAAACGTTTAACGATCGACCCCCACCCCTGCATATAGACGAGAATTTTTATTTACACAAACTTAGTTATAATGAGAATTTTAATATCCTTGTCACATGGAATAAGCGTTTTGGCATGATCGAGAGCTTGTTGGGTTTTGTATCAAGTTACTTGTAATCTTTGAAAAAATATGGCTAGGCTCTTACTGGTTACTTGGAACGGCGGCTTCATGGCTAAGGGTGAATGGATCAGATTTCGTCGAAGGGCCAGATGGGCCTCGGTATGTTCCTGTATGTGAACCAACCCAGGTTCGGCGTGGTCAGCCCCGGCGCATCAACCTCGATCACCTTCCTGCTGAAGGGCTCGTAGGCGGCCCTGAAGTGGCCCCGGCTCTTCAGGACCAGTATCTTCTTGTCCGTGGGCTCGACGCCGTTACGCCTGTAGACCTCGGGGTCGTTGGGGGCGTGGCTCCTCTCGGTGAGGATGATCTCGACGCCCTTCACGTCGATGACGGCCGTCCTGCCCACGTCGGCGGGGACCCCCACCGCCATGGCTTTGTGGATGAACCTGCCGTCGGTGATGGTGCGCACAGTACCCTTCACCCTGAGGGGCTTCCCGTGATAGCCGTCGGTCTTGCCGCCTATCTCCATGTCTAGGGTCCCCTTCACGCCAGCCTCAATGGCCTTGGCCACCGCCTCGGGGTCCTTGATGCAGGCTACACCCACGTTCTCGGCGCCCCGTTTCAGTAGCTCCCTGAGTATCTCGGTGCCGTCTCCCGGGGCTCCTCCGCCGGGGTTGTCCGCCACGTCGGCTAGTATGATCGGGCCCTCGGGGGCGTCCATCGCCATCCTGACCGCCTCCTCGATGGGGGTAAGAGGTTTCAGGAACTCCTCCCTGAGGCCCCACATCTGTTCGCCCAGCTCGTCGCAGAGCCTCTGGGCCAGCTCTGGGTCGTCGTCCGTGACGGCGACCACCGCCGAGCCCACCCTCTCCACGTCTGCGTAGGGAAACGCGGGGAACAGGCATACGTTGATGACGCCTGGCTGCCGCTCCATGCGCCTCGCCGTCTCCAGAAGCTTCACCATGGGCCCCTCGGCCGTGCGCTGGTTTATGGTCGGCGGCACCATCCTGAGCTTCCTGTGGGCGACGACGGGCCTCAGCTCTCCTCGGATGGCCTTCACCATGCACTCGGCGGCCTCGACGCCCCTCTCGTACATGTCCACATGGGGGTTGGTGTCGTAGCCGAAGATGGCGTCGCAGTTCTCCACAATCATCTCCGAGATGAGGCCGTGGAGGTCTAGGGTGATGATGACGGGGGTTTCACCCACCAGCGCCTTGACCTCGCGGAGCAGGGTCCCCTCCGCCTCGGGGACGCCCTCAGCGATCATGGCGCCGTGGAGGGCGAGGAGAACCCCATCCACCCTCCCCGCGCCCCTGACACCCTCCTTTATCTCCTCCACGATCTCCCAGTAGTCCTCGTTCCTGAGGGGCCCAGCCGGCGTGGCCCCCGCCTTGATTGTTGGGACGTACTCGAAGCCCTCGCGCTCAAGGACGTCGATGTACCCGCCTATACCGCTCCTCGTACCCTTGAGGGTCTCCACGATCTCGTCGCCGTAGATGGGGCGAAAATCCTCCAGTGTCGTCTTGACGGTGCTGAAAGTGTTCGTCTCGTGCGACATGCCGCCGAAGACTACTCGATGACCTGACATGATTAAACGTAGACCCCAATCGTATTAAACATAAGGTGGACACGGTCATGCGTCGGGTGCATGTGCACCAAAGCAAGTTATTTATTCGCTTCAAACAAGGTATTGACAACCCACGCATATGAGGAGAAATATGTTCTAAGATGCGGTGCATCAACAATAAGGAAGCCAAGGTTAACCATCGATGAGCGTGGATATCCCTTCCTTCGAAGACGCGTTGAAGATGGCGGAGGCCAAGCTAAGCCGCTCCATGGGCGGAGAATGCGTTATAACCGTCCACCACGGCCTCGACGACGAGCTCAAACGGATCATCATGGACATCGACCACGAGAAGTTCAGGGAGGAGCTTCAGTACGACAGCGACGAGATGGACACCCGCGCAGGAAGCAAGGGGTTCCTCCTCCTGCTTCTCCACCTGGACGGCAGACCCGTGGGCTTCGACTACGGCTACGAGGACGACGAGGAGGGCGCCTTCTTCAGCGACAGCTCAGCGACCCTCATCGAGAGGAAGGGTGTAGGCAGCACTCTCTTCGCCCTTGAGCTCATACACTGCTACTGGCGGGGCTACAAGACTAGCAAACTGGTCACGGAGGAGTACGACGAGCAAGGGCGACCTCTGAGGGAGATATGGGGCAAGTTCGGGTTCACCGTCGCAGAAGTAGGCCCTAGGTCAGGCATCGTGATGAGGCTTACGCTGACTCCCGAAGCCGTTGCCTATGTGTATAGAAGGTACATAGCGGCCGAGAGATGAAGACGCAGGCTCCTCAGTAGATGTCGCTCGGTGTGAGATGCCAGTTTTTAACATCCGACAGCATCAGCTCGCCCCTGTAGACATCCCCGCCCTCTTGGACGACGTTGTTGAGGGCCTTCATTATGACTGTGAGCCACGGCCTAACTGTGAAGCCCAGCTTGGAGGCGGCCTGCTCAAGTCTGTTCCCATGTACCGCGTTTACCTCCACGACGCCGGCGTCGGGGTGAAGCGCTTTCAGGCAGGCGACGACCCCTGAGAGCGTGGAGTCGAGCAGCCCCGGCGTATAGTCGTCTATGGTCAGCTGGTTGACGCCGCCTTCGGTCACCTCGTCGACCACGACGTAACCACGAGGCACCCCACCGGAGACCAGCCTGTAGGGCGTCACCTCCCTCACGGGGTTATCTTCGACCCTCCACCTCAGATACTGCATCGTCCTGTGGAAGTGGATGAGACCGCTGGTCTCAGCCCACTCCGTGTAGAGGCTGTGGTACGTCTCCGTGTCGATGGTCTCCAGCTCTACGCCGCCGCGCCGCGTCAGTCCGGCGAAGCCCTCCCGGCCCAGGAGGCACTTGTCCATGTCGTACACGAGCTCCGAGTCGGCCTTGTGCGCGGCTCCAGCCGCCTCAGCGAGGTTGAAGCTGAACAGCAGCTCCGGGCTGCGTCCCTTCATCTCCTCCGCCATGAACTCGATGGTCTTCTGGAAGAGCCTCCGCCGTCTATGAGCCTCGTCGACGAAACCGTCAACACCCTGGAGAGCCATGAAAACCTCGCGTCCGGCCTTAACCTCCAGAGGCAAGAAGGGGTTGAAGGCCACCGGAGTCCCCGTGGGGACGTGCTCCACGACGGCGACGGAGGTGAAGCCGAGGCTGAAGGGCGCCCGACGATGCTTCCAGTCGAAGACCTCCTCGTCGTACTCGTCGTACAGAGCCTTGTTCAGCCCCTCGATGTAGGCGGGGAGGTCGTCCTCCCTGAACCAGCGAACAACGTATTCATCCGACAA
>CAZTZC010000187.1:0-4152 GCA_964618045.1 uncultured Candidatus Bathyarchaeia archaeon
AACCTCGCCCGCCACGACGGCCTCCTTATTACTGCTGTCCCTGACGTGGCCCACATGACCCCTGTGCTATTGAAGCCGGTACGGAACGTGGCGCCCAACATAGTGTACAGCGCCAGGGGCGACGAGGTCACGGACGTGATAATCAACGGCAGAATTGTGGTCGAGGACCGGACTGTGACGACGATGGACGAGGAGCGGGTCATCGAAGAAGCCCAGAGAGCCGCCGAGGAGATCGCTTACAACGCCGTCGACGACTACATGGCGGCGGACAGCGTCCTCGCCAGGGCGGCCCGGAAGGGACTCATCTAGCACGGACTCTGGAGCCCTTCACTCCCCTTCTAGGCGCCTGCCCTCGGCCCATATGGCAAGGATGAGGCCGACTATGATCGCGAGGGCGTAGTGGTATATGTTGAAAGATAGCAGCTGGTAGAGAAACTCCTCGAACAGCATGTCGGCGAGCGAGGGGTCCTCTAGGAAGAAGCCCCAGATGGGAAGCATGCCCACCAGGGCGCCCATGATCTTGCCGACGAGGAAACCGCCGAGAAACGCTATCAAGTGCTCCCGGTTCACCGCATCAGCCATGGTATTGAAGGATGTGGAATTATTTTAAACTCTAACCTAGGCCTCGCTGGATGAGCTGCATCAGGCCCGGCTTACCCACCGCGCCCACCGTCTGCCCCACAGGCTGGCCGCCCCTGAACACTATGAAGTTAAGGATGCTCATGACACGGTGCTGCGCAGCCGTGCTCGGGTTGTGGTCAACGTCCAGCTTGGCGATGTACGCCCTGCCCGCGTACTCCTCCGCCAGCTGGTGGATCACGGGTGCCATCATCTTGCACGGGGCGCACCACTCGGCCCAGAAGTCCACCAGCACGGGCCTGTCCGCCGTGGATATTGCCTGCTGAAAGGTGGCGTCCGTCAGCTCGTTCACCTGGCCGTCCCGTAGCAGTGACGGCTTCGCCGGTGGTGGGGCCATCATCCGCCGCATCATCTGCCGCTTGATCTTCTCAAGCTCGTCGTCCATGCTCATCAGAGACACGTCATAGAAGGGTGGATTATGAAGGTTGCCCGTCCAGCCCAATCAGTTTCGCCCTGCCCGTGAAATACCACTATTACGGAGAAAGAATGTGCTTGCGGAAGATATTTACCCTCAAAGGAACTTTAAAAAAATAAATTCATCAAGCAGAGGGATGAAGATTGACCAAGATACTCAAACTGTCTTTAGCTATTGTTCTCCTGCTATCGTGTCTCGAAACCGGAGATGTCGGCTTAGGCATGGATTCGTCTGAAAGTTATGAGGTCTACACCCCTCAGGGTTTGATCACGTGGTGGCACTGCGAGGACGACACCCTTGACGGTGTCGGCCGCAACGACTGCGACGACAACGTGTTGTTCGATGAGGGCTACCTCGGGAGGGGGTGGCGCTTCGACAGCACCCACTACCTGAACAGCCCGGGGCACGGCATAAACGAGGCTGAGACGATTACCATCGAGGGGTGGGTGAAGCCGGACATGCTTCCCCCCAGCACGTTCATAAGGTTCATCACCTATGTCGGCGAGACCTATGTTAAGGCGGTTGTGCGGTACGACGGCACCGCTGGGCCCGGTACGCTCCACTTCTATATCGGCTACAACGAGACGCTCCACCATATCTGGGCTAGGGGGGTGCTGCGGGTGGGTGAGTTCCAGCACTTCGCGGCCACCTACGACGGAACAACCATGCGTCTATACCTGAACGGGGAGAAGGTCGGCGAGAACGAAGTGGAGGGAGAGCTCCAGAAGGGCCGACACATGATCATCGGCTCCATGACGGAGCCCTTCTACGGCGTGCTCGACGAGATCAGGATATACGACCGCGCCCTCAACGAGACCGAGATCAAGCGTATACATAAATCATACCAGGCCGTCCTCCCGCACACTCTATACAACTTCAGGCGGCTCACCGACCACTCCGAGAACTACCGACATGTTACCACGGGAGAAGGATGCGTTGCCTGGATGGCCAAGGACGGGAACTACGACATATACATGTTCGACGGGGCGTCGGTCACCAGGGTCACCGAGAACGAGGAACTCGCCTTCAACCTCGCGCTGAACGGGGGAAGGCTCTTCTGGCAGGCGTGGGGGGACTGGAACGGCTCCGAGATATTCATATACGACATTGGTGAAGGCGAGACGACTCGTCTGACGAACAACACATATAGGGAGCGCGACGCGTCGATCCACGGGGACCTGGTGGCGTACAGCATGGCGGTGGAGGGCTACAACTCGGAGATATACCTCCAGAGGATCTCAGACGGCACAGTCAGGAAACTGACCGACAACGGCTACCCCGACAACGGCCCTCGTATCTGGGGCGACGTCGTCGCCTGGACGGGGGACTACGGCGACCTCGAGTCCAGCGGCGGCAGGGAGGGGTACGGCGAGGTGTACTACTGCAACGTCTCGTCGGGCGTGGTCTTCCGGCTGACGAACGACGACGTCACGGACACGGTGCTCGACGTCGAGGACGGCGTCATCCTCTTCGTGAGGAGAGACGCGGTGGACACCCTCTACCTCTACGACGCCAGAACGGATGACCTCTACAACATCTCGGACATCGACAGCACCCCAATAGAGTTCCCGGTGATAAGCGACGGATATGTGGCCTGGTCAGGGTGCGACCCCTCGTACCCCTACGCGGACTCGGAGATCTACGTATACGACATGGGCGCCCACGAGAGACGGGCAGTCACGGTGAACTCCGCGGGAGACAGACACCCAAGCTACTCCTCGGGCGGAATCGTCTGGCAGGGGAACAATGACGGGGACTACGAGATCTATCGATACGACATCGAGTCGGGAAGGACCGTACAGCTTACGTTCAACAACGAGAGCGACCACGATCCCATAGCGGAGGGGGGCATGGTCGTCTGGAGGGCCTGGGACGGGCAGCACGAGGACATCATGGCGGCGGTGCCATACGTCAAGGCGGGGTACACGGCCTTTACGGAGCCGGAGATCGTGGGAACAGTCGATCAACCTAGCCCCGAAGAAACAAGCGAAATCGATGAAGGCTCTGAGACGGACAGCGTGAGGCCGGGCATCGAGACGATGGCGATCGCGGCCTTGATTTTGATCAGTGTAGGAGTCTTGTTGCTGAGGAGAATCTCTCGTAAATGATCCTGTGACATTTTTTTTCTCTTAAAATCATAGATGTAATCATTTACGCGATCTAGCATGACCAGACATCAAAGATCAATCACAAGAAAAGCATCAAACGGCAAATAGACAAGGTTATCCGTTCAGGCTAATCCGTTTCGCCCCAGTTCTCCTCCATGAAGCCCTCCCTGCCGGAAAGCCTCTCATAGATCTGGTACCTTGCCATCTGCTTACTGTAGTAGTCTTGGTGGTATTCTTCCGCATGGTAGAAGGGCTCAAGGGGTAGTATCTCGGTGACCACGGGGTCCGGGAACCTGCCCGACTCGTCGAGCATCTTCTTGGATTCCTCGGCGAGCCTCCTCTGCTCCTCGCTGTGGTAGAATATCGCGGTCTTGTACTGGGAGCCACGGTCAGCGAACTGCCCGCCGGGGTCCGTGGGGTTCACGTTCCTCCAGAAGACTTCCAGCAGCTCACTGTAGCTTATCTTCTCGGGGTCGTAGTACACCCGTACAGCCTCGTAGTGGCCGGTCCTCCCCGTGCTTACATCCTCGTAGGTGGGGTTCTCCGTGGAGCCCCCCGTGTAGCCGCTCACAGCCTCAACGACGCCGTTCGCCTCCTCGAAGCCGGCCTCCATGCACCAGAAGCAGCCGCCGGCGAAGGTGGCGGTCTCCAGACCCTCTAGGTCCTCAGGGTTTTCTGTATCCATCGTTGTCTCTTCTCCGCTCTTCGATGCGACCCATGCTCCTCCGATCATCAACGTCAGCACGGCCAATGCTAAGATGAAAACGGTTTTCATGAAGCAGGATCAGACCCTATGGAAACCGCGGAATATATACCCTGATAAAAAGTTGGAGCGCTATTTCTTCAGGCTCTCGGTGTAGTCGGGGCGGGTCGAGTCGTATTTGTGGGCGCCCTCGGGGTCCCCTGTGACGTTCTTCAGGTACTCCTCGTAGCCATCCCAGTCCCCCGCCTCCCCGTGGCAGTCGATGTAGTTCTGGGGCATGGGGTGGG
>CAZTZC010000188.1:0-4091 GCA_964618045.1 uncultured Candidatus Bathyarchaeia archaeon
CTTGGCCCTCTTCACGGCGGCGTCCCTCTTCTCGGGGAGGTATACGAACTCCCCGTGTTTGAGTCTCTCAAGGTCCACGTGTTCGATATCCCCAGCCATGTGGCACCTGTTCCCGGCCTCGGCGACCGCCTTCGCGTAGCCGTCGGGGTAAGTGTACACCAGCATGCTCGTGGTGCATCCGCCGTAGATGAACTCGGCGCAGCTAGCAAGCCCAAGTGTCTCCATCTGCTCAGGTCGCCGGTAACCTTCCAGCGGAAGGTTGGTCTCGAAGAAGTCGCCCATCAGCTCGTAGACGCCGCGGAAATACTGTTGGAGATGGCTGTGGGCGTTCACAAACCCGGGCATCACTAGGTGGTGCCGCGCGTCCACCACGTACTCCGGGTCTCGGACCTTGAGGCCCTCGCCGATCTCAGTGATCCTGTCATCCACGACGTGAACATCGCCGCCGGGTATGACCCTGCGATCCCCATCCATGGTTACGACGAACCCATCCTTGACGAGAATATCAGCCATAGCGCTCAGCCCATATGAAGCTAGGAATAGATAAAAAACCATCCAACGCCTGTAGCGAGCAACCTGCTACGAGTCGATGGGGCTCCACTCGTCGCATTCCCGCCTCATAATCACAGACTCGATGAAACCTAGCTTTTCACAGTAACAGAACTCATCCAAGCTAATGCCACGCCTCTCCAACGTGTTCACTATCTCCTTGTTCTCCTGCCCAAGCCTCAGCCTGACCTCTCCATTTATATCCACGGCGTGGACGCAGTCGGCACAAGTAACCATAAATATCAGGCAGTAAAACGGCGTAGAGGAATATAGAGAATTGGGACAAACAATAAAAACCCGTCAAGCACATTCAACCAGAACCTGGTGACCACATGAAGCTCAAAGGCGTCATCTTCGACCTTGACAGCACCCTCGTCCAGAGCCACGTAGACTTCCCCAAGATGAAGAAACGGATCATCAAGCTCCTGGAGGGCAACGGACACCCCTCGGATACCCTCAGCCCCATAGACCAGACAACAGTCGTCATAATGGAGCACGCAGAACACGAGTGGGAGGAGCAAGGAAAACCAGAGGAAGAGCGCCAGAGGCTACGTGACATCATCACTGATTACATGAACCAGGGTGAGCTCGAAGCAGTCGAGACTCTAACGGAGATACCCGGCGTCTCAAAGGCAGTCGAAAAGCTCAAGGCAAAGGGCCTAAAACTGGCTATACTCACCAGGAGCCACCATGAGTACGCGGTGGAGGCACTCAAGAAGACAGGCATGCTCGACTACTTCGACTTTATACTAGGAAGAGGAGAGACGCCGCAACCCAAGCCATACAGGGAGGCCATCGACTACACCGTCAGGCGGATGGGTCTCACCGTCGACGACGTCGTCATGGTAGGCGACCACCAGATCGATTACGACTCCGCCAAGAACAGCCGATGCATGTTCATAGGAGTAGCCACAGGCCGCCGTGGCCTCAGTAGCTGGGAGAACGAGACCCCGCCCCACGTGCTCCTAGACAGTGTAGTCGATCTACCAGCCTACATCGAAAAATATCTTCCAGAAAAAAGATAGTTTTTTATCCCAACCCCTTATCCTATACAACAAATCCTCAAAGCGCAATTGCAGGGAGGAGTTAGTATGAGTATCAAAGATGAGTACAGTAGAAAGATGGAGCAGGCCATGTCAATCCTCAACATGATCGCGGACGATAACACCACTCCACGGAACATCAGGCGGACAGCCAAACAGGCAGCCGACATGCTGCTAGATCAGAGTATCAGCGTCGCTGCTAGAGCGGCCAACGCCATAGCCATACTGGAAGACATAAGCCAGGACCCCAACATGCCTATGTACAGCCGCACCCGTATCTGGAACGCCATCAGCGTACTAGAGGGGATACGGGACTAGCAGAGACACCTTTTAACCAACCCTTCTTTATATAGACAAGGTGAAGCCAGTGGAAAGAAGGTTCCATTTCGAGGGCCCCCGGTTGGAGGGCATCGGAGTAATAGCGCTAGTAATCATAGTGATAGCGGGCGGCCTATTGTTCTTCAGCGTGGGCCGCATCAGCGTCGGCTATGTGGCTGTCATTGTCGACCCTCTGTTCGGGTCTACTAGTGTAGTCGGCACGGGAAGCAACGCCCAGTACTTCATAAAGGCGCCTTGGGCCAGCGTCTTCAAGATATACGTAGCCACGGACAGCGTCCACATGTGGAGCGACGTCACAGAGGCAGGGGACTTCCCGGCAGTGGAGAGCCTCACCAAGGACGGGCTCAAGGTAGACGTCGACGTAACCGTGCGCTGGAGGATCGACCCCAACGGAGCCGCCGACCTGTTCAGGCGATACCCGACCCTAGACTGGAGGGAGAGAGCCGTGATACCAATAATACGCGAGACCATCCGGAACCTGCTCGTGGACTACACGGCCATACAGACCATAGAGCAGAGAGCCAACATCGGGGTGGTGCTGAGAGCCCAGCTTGAGGAGTCCTTCAGCCAGGAGCCCAGCATCGGCGACGCGATAATTCTGGACGCCGTCAACATAAGGAAGATAGCCTTGCCCGTCAACTTCGTAAACGCCATAGAGAAGAAGCTCGCCGCAGAGCAGCTGTCAATAGCCGCCGAGTTCAACAAGACCCGGCTCCTCGTCATCGCCGACGCGAACGCTCAGTCAGCCATCTTGGAGGCCAAGGGCGTAGCCCAGTCCAGGATCATAGTCGCCAACGCCACAAGAGAGGCTTTGCGAGCAATAGCAGAGACCGACCCCAGCGTCGACCTTGACGAGCTCACGAGGCTGTACCTCTACCTGGAGACGTTGCGCGACATCGCGGAGACTGGGAAGAGCCAGTTCATCGTAGTACCCGAAGACACCCAGCTCATCATCCCCACGGGATGACCTTTTATTACCCTTGAAACAATGATATGGTGGGTGAATCCTTGGAGACTGAAACGGTCTCAGCCCCGTGGATCCTGAAGATCTCGTGGGAGGAGCTGACGACACTATCAGTGTGCCTGTGCCTAGACCTGCTTGAGTTCGTGGCGCCGATGCTTTTGACCCCGGTGCTTGGAGACATACTGGACCTCGCCGGTTTCCTGTTCTGCGCCGTCTACTTCAACGTCGTTGGAGCCATCTCGTTGCTGGAGCTAGTGCCGGGGCTCGACGTCGTGCCCTTCTTCTCGTTAACCTGGCTCACGTGGTATCTCCTCAGGAGACGAAGGCTGCGGCAGCGATTAGAGGAGCAGCTCGGCGAGTGGCTCTAGAGATGAACCATATTTCCATAATAGATAGATAACCTCCGCCCCAAGTAACGGCGATGGGCTACCAGGCACGCGTCTACCCAGAGATATGGCTCGCTGCCATAGCGGCGATAGTGTTCTTCCCCATGATGTTCATGCTCAACCAGCAGAAGAACTTCGACCTCTGGCGTTTCAGCCTACTCTTCACCCTGATTATAGCCGTGATCTACCTCTATTCCCTCTGGGAGATAAAGAAGTCCTATAAAATCAAGCCGAAGAGGTAGCCGCTCGAGAAAAAAACTTTATTCAGCCGGAAAACCGATACCTTTCAACTGATTCCAATTGAGAGTTCTATTCAACACCATAAGATCCGCCAACCTGGTCAACCTCAACGTCGTTTACTACCTTGAACAGGAGGCGGCCAAGCTCGTCGACTGCCAGTGGAGCGGCTCAGGATGGGAAAACCATGTGCCTGGGGAGCCGATCAACGAGACGGTTAAACGGCTATATGGAAATGATCCCCCGGACTTTATAGTGAACAACAGCGCCCAACTCGAAGAAAACAAGCAGATAGCCAAGGAGAAGACAAGCGAGACGCCCAAGACCGTCATGACGGTAAACGACATGCATGTTAACCCCGAGGAGATCGTGGGCACAGCCAACGAGGGGTTCAACGGAATACTCATGAGGTACAAGTACTCCCCATACAGGAAGACGCCTCTGCTCTTCAACCTAGCCCTCTACACCAGGTTCGACGAAAACTACTACCTCGACAACCTCGAGATAGAGAGACAACACTTCCCCTGGTTCACCGATCACCGCATCTACAAGCCTTCACAGGAGAAGGAACTC
>CAZTZC010000189.1:0-2627 GCA_964618045.1 uncultured Candidatus Bathyarchaeia archaeon
CTGCTTCCTGATCGACATCGGCACCAACACCGAGATAGTCGTCGGAGACAAGGACCGCATGGTCGCCTGCTCCTGCGCCTCGGGGCCAGCCTTCGAAGGCGCCCACATCAGGCACGGCATGAGGGCTGCCTCAGGCGCCATAGAGGGAGTCTGGATAGACCAGGACAGCCTCGAGCCCAGCCTCACCACCATAGACGACGCCGAACCCGTCGGCATCTGCGGGTCGGGGCTCATCGACGCATTATCCGAGATGCTCAAGTCGGGCATCATCGACACCTCGGGAAGGATCAGGACTGAGATGGAGAACCCACGTATCAGGAGGAGTGGCAAAGTATCCGAGTACGTGTTGGCCTGGGAGAGGGACTCGGGCGCCGGGAGCGACATAGTCGTAACCCAGCTCGACGTCCGGGAGCTGCAGAAGGGTAAAGCCGCCATCTTCTCCGGCGCCCAGATGGCGTTGAGCCGTCTCGGGGCGAAGCCGAGCGAGATCGTCAACATCTACATGGCGGGGGCGTTCGGTACCTACATCAACCGTGAGAGCGCCGTCAACGTAGGGATGATCCCGGAGTTCAACACCCTGGACATACGGCAGGTGGGGAACGCCGCGGGGACCGGTGCACGGATGGCGCTCTTGTCGAGGCGGGTTCGTGAGGAGGCTCAAACCATCGGGAGAAAAGTAGAGTACATCGAGCTGGCAACCACCCCTGGCTATGATCAAGCCTTCATGGACGCTTTACTGCTGCCGCATAGAGACCTCAGCCTCTTCCCGGAGACGGTGAAAAAACTTGGTTCAGCGCGCCTACATTATGGTAAAATACATGAGAAGACGAAGTGAGTACGCGTACACGTTTTTAGATTTAGGAACAGTAGGATTCTACAAGACCACGTCACAGGCATGGAGGTTTAACCTAGGCGACTCGTTCGAATGGAAGCGTGGCCCTTAAAGCCGTCCACGAGTCGCCTCTCCTCGCATCGATCACGAGCCTACCATCCTTGATGACCGAGTCCTCCGCGGGTTGATACCTGGTCGCAACCGCCCACAGTACCTGCCTTCCATCGTGGATGTCGATGTCTTCGTCTACACAGACAACCATTCTGCACGCCGACAAAGCCTCCTCCTCGAAGACCCAGCCGAGACCCTTCACCCCTTGTTCTGGGCGGATGACGCATAGGGCGGGGCTTCCCCCGTATGGGAACGACGCGTCCCTGATCTCCTTGATGTCGATAACGTCAGTCAACTCGATCTCCTTCTCTGAAGACCGCCTCGGTCCGGTTGCGTCGATTATCATCTTGGATGAAGTCCCGGCTTCATCCGATGATGGGTCGAGCAGCTGACTGTAGACCGTACCGACGACGTCGACGCCCGATCCCGGCTTGAAGTCGCATCTCTCCGCGATGGCTCCGAGGACGAGTGTCGAGTCGGACAAGTCCACTCCGTGGGGGAGGACGGCGACCACCTTGACGTAATGGTCCAGCCCTAGGAGGAGCAGTCCCATCTGCTTCGCGAGGCCAGGTGTTCCGCTGACCGATTCCTTCATGGAGATGAAGCAAGCGAAGTGTGTGGCCCACACAGGCCATTTGATGTCCTCCAGCGCCGGCGTGTGGATGAAATCCGTCATCGCACGGGATATCCTCGCCTGCTTGGGTAACCCGCTGAGGAGAAGATGTTCAGCGGAGTTGCTGGGAGCCACGGCCAGGAACACGGCGTCCCTCCTGCGGGTCATCCCGGTGACCTTGAACAGGTTCCTCGTCGATCTTCCGCTGATGTAGCCCGTGTACTCCGTGAAGGGCCCCTCGTCTCCCTCCTCGAGGAGCACCTTCCCCTCCAACACTATCTCTGCGTACGCGGGAACCGGGAGATCGACCGTCTCACACCTCACCAGCTCCACCGGCTCCCCGGTCAACGCGCCTGCCTTATGGTACTCGTCGGTGATCTTCGCCGCAGCCGCAAGATAAAGGGAGGGATGAGCCCCGATTATCACTGCTGCCTCCATGGGCTCACCGGCTGCCTTGGCCTTCTCGAAGTACTGCCACATGTGGCCCCGTGAGTGGAAGCTCACGCCGAAGCGGTTCTCTCCCTGGAGGTGCATCCTGACATAGGACAGGTTTATCTCCTCATATTTCTCCGGGTTTCTGGCGAGGAACAGCCCAGCGGTGACGTACCTTCCACCATCCTGCTCGTAGAACCTTGGGATGGGCAGCGAGCGTAAATCGACGTTCCCCCCGAGCTCCTTCATCTCTTTAACGGGCCCGTTCTTCACCATGACCGGCGGGATGTCCTTGACGAAGAGCCTGTTCCATTCATCGTAGAAGCCGAGCCTTGTCCTTACCTTGGGTGTTTCCCCGATCCCCAGGCTTATCCTATCCACGTGTCCGAACAGGTTCACCAGCAGGGGCACCGAGCCCCCCTTCACCTCCTCAAACATCACAGCAGGGTTCGTCTGTCCCTTCTCCATGTCCGCGACGTAAGAGGTGACTTCGTACTTCCAGTCAATCGGCTCGCCCACTGTGACAATTTGATCCGGCACCGTCTCTTTCAGCAGCTCCAGGTATGTCCTCAGGTCTCTCACGGGTTTCAGTCTCCGAGTATCCTCATCGTCTGATCTGGGCTTAAGTTTATGGAGGGC
>CAZTZC010000189.1:2727-4069 GCA_964618045.1 uncultured Candidatus Bathyarchaeia archaeon
GCAACTGATACACTATGTTTTCCGGGTTAAGACACGTATTGAGAGAACGGAGGCTTATGGATGGGCTATGAGAAGACCCTGATAGGGCCGCCCCTCTGGCTGTCCGCCGAGGCCCTCCAAGCCATCATCGAGGAGGCCTCCGGGGAGCTCGCCCGCAACCACTTTAGACGCCTCAACATGATGGGCGGCTACGCCCCCTCCCCTCAGTTCAGGGAGATCGCTGATTACATGCGGAAACAGGCCGAGGCCATCGGCTTAGAAGATATAAGGCTGGAAGAGTTCCCGTCTGACGGGGACCGCTACTACTGGGCCTTCCGTACCGAGCCGAGCTGGAACGCTAGGGGTGGCTCCCTGTGGCAGGTCTCTCCACGCGAGAAACGTATGTCCGACTTCGCCGTGACGCCGGGCGCGTTGGCTAGGTTCAGCCGCTCAACGGAGGCTGAGGCTGAGCTGGTATACGTCGGCGTCGGAAGGTCCGCAGAGGATTACGAGGGAATGGATGTGGAGGGAAAGGTGGTGCTGGCCACAGGCCCCGTGGGGGCGGTCCACGCAGCCGCGGTATACGGGCGTGGGGCGCTTGGGGTGATTACCTTCAGGGCAAGCGGATTCGACATGCCCGACCTGGTCCCAAGCGGCGACCTGACGCCGTGGCTGGGCCCCGACGGGAGCCCCTCCACCTTCGGCTTCAGCGTATCTTATCGGCAGGCTCAGGAACTGATCTCCGAGATGAAGAGGGGAGAGGTTCGTGTCCGTGTGAAGATCGACGCGGACGTCGGCACCGGCGAGTATCTGGAGGTCACCGGCGTCATCACCGGCTGCGAGCTCCCCGACGAGGAGGTGCTGCTCACCGCCCACATCGACCACAGGAACACCGGAGGCAACAACGCCACGGGCGACGGGGTCAGCCTGGAGGTGGCCCGAACTCTGGCACACCTAATAGAACAGGGGGTGCTGCCCCGTCCCCGGCGGACGATCCGGTTCATCTGGGGGGCCGAGCACAAGGGCTTCCTCGTCTACCTCCACTGCCACCCTGAGGCGCTGGATAGATGGCTGTTCGTCCTAAACTACGACATGGCGGGCAAGCATCAGGGCGCCGGCGTACGAGTGCACATGAAGCGTTCCCCGAGCTCCAACCCAACCGTGGTAGACGACGCCCTCCAAGAGGTCTTCGAGTGGGTGATCGCGGGGAATAAGGTCCATAGGGCGCTGCAGATGTCTCCGGCTCCGCACTTCCCCTGGCCCATCCTCGACCCCCTCGGCTCCTTGGACGACTTCCTCGCCGACGTGAACCCCTACTTCTGGGGGCTGAGCGACCATGAGGAGCTGAACGACGGGAACCTGA
>CAZTZC010000190.1:0-4068 GCA_964618045.1 uncultured Candidatus Bathyarchaeia archaeon
CACCAGGTTCGACGAAAACTACTACCTCGACAACCTTGAGATAGAGAGGCAACATTTCCCCTGGTTCACCGATCACCGCATCTACAAGCCTTCACAGGAGAAGGAACTCGACGTGGTCTTCCTCGGTGCGTACAGGGGACGCATATACCCGCTCAGAAACATGATCTACAACGAGCTGCCTCGTCTCTCCGAGAGGAAAGGCTGGAGATACCTGGTGAGGGGTCGTCCACCAGGCAGGACCCCAAGCAGAGACATACAGGAATTGGAGAAACAGGGATACATCGTTGGCCCCAGGTACGCCGAGACCATCGCCAAAGCCAAGGTCTTCGTCTTCGGCAGCAGCATCTTCCGCTACCCTGTGTCCAAGTATTTTGAGATAATGGGGAGCGGCACCCTTGTAATGGCTGACAGGCCGCAGTCAGCCGAGGAACTCCACTTCGAGGCGGGGGAGAACTACGTCGAGATAAACAGAAGCGACTGGAAGGAGAAGCTTGAGTACTACCTAGAGGACGACGTTGAGAGAGAGCGCATCGCCCGTAACGGCTACGAGACCGTGATGAAGTACCACACCTCGGAGATAAGGGCTAGGACGCTGTTGGGCTTCCTCAAGAAGCTTGAAGGCTAGGGTCATACATTCTTTTAAAGACAACCACACTCTATGTTGAGAAACGAGG
Organism: uncultured Candidatus Bathyarchaeia archaeon; assembly: GCA_964618045.1. GTDB lineage: Archaea > Thermoproteota > Bathyarchaeia > TCS64 > TCS64 > RBG-16-57-9. Next base: position 675 of record CAZTZC010000190.1, read on the forward strand.
CGAGAGGATGAACGTCGTTCTGATGATATTGGACGCCCTGCGGCTCGACCACGTCAACCAAGAGATAACCCCGAACCTGATGAGGGTCGCTGAGCAGGGAGCTTTCTTCAATAACTCCAAGGCTTGCAACACCTCCACCCTACACAGCATGCCGTGCATCTTGGGTGCTGACACGGTCTACGACCCTGAGTCGAACATAGCGACGGTGCTGAACAGGCACGGCGTCCACACCGCTGTCATCCACTCGAACCCCATGGTCAACAACTTCCACCCGGGGTTCGCCGAGACCATAGACCTCAAGTCCAAGAAGTTCAGGATGAGCAAGAGTTGGAGAAAGACGCTGAGGAGAAACCTCCCTCCAGGCGTCATAGCCGGGATGAAGAGGTTCCGAGCCAACGTGTACAGCGAGGACAGGTATCTGCCCTACTCCCGGGCGAACGAAGTCCTCGAGTATAGCCTGAAGTGGATGGGCGACCACGAAGACTACTTCCTCTGGATCCACCTCATGGAGCCTCACATCCCTTACTATCCATCAGAGACCAGCCTGGACATGAGCCGAAACGAGATGCGTGCCCTGAACGACAGGCTGATAGAGGCGGTGCACGGCAACTACACGCCCACGGAGGAGGAGATAGGGCAAGCCAAGACGCTCTACAGAGAGGAGATCGCCGAGATGGACCGAGAGCTCGGCGTCTTCTTCGACAGCCTCAGCCCCGACGACCTGCTGATCATCACCTCTGACCACGGCGAGGAGTTCGGCGAGCAAGGGCAGTTCTCGCACCACACCAACAAGTTCATACCCGTCCTGGTGAACGTGCCGCTCATCTTCTACGGAGACGGCGTGAAGAAGGGCGTGATCATAGAAGACGAGGTCAAAAACCTGTCCATCTCCCCAACGATCCTGGAAGCCCTCGGCATAAGCGACCCTATCGGGATCGGGTCCTCTATATGGAGCCTCGTCAGAAGTGACTAACGATGAGGGTCTTAATCCTTGCCTACGACGGGCTCGACCACGACCTAGTGGAGACGCTGAGCCTCCGCAACATGCTGCAGAGAGAGCATGGTAGGGTCGAAGTGCCCATCGTGGGAGGCATCGACGACCCCTCGACGCCCATAGTATGGACTAGCTTCATAACTGGAGAGCCACCGGAGGTCCATGGCGTAGACATGCCTCAGATGTGGGACAACGAGTTCGACGGGCTCCGCAGCTTCGTGAGGAGACACAGAGGCATCCACAACATACTCAAACGATTCAAGGTGGGTTACAGAGTCAGAGAAGCCACAGGTGTGAAACCGAGGTTCCCGAGCAGGGAAAACATAAAGGTGGACACGTTCTTCGAGGTCATCAAGCCTAGCATAGCGTTAGGCGTCCCCGTCTACAACAAGAACCTCGAGGAGATATACCCTATAGGCGACGTGCTTCGGGCACGCCGTGACCCTGAGTATCTCCCGGTGTTCGAGGAGAGAGTCCGAGGAATATTCAATGAGGAGGTAGAGACCCTCTTCGACGCCCTAGACGGCGAGTGGAGACTCCTGATGATCCACTTCCACATAACCGACCTGTTCGGCCACGCGTTCTGGGGCACCGAGAAGCTGGCCACCCTCTACGAGGAGATGGACCTACTCACCAAGAGGGTGAAAGCCAGGCTCAGGGAAGACGACCTAGTCTTGATCATAGCGGACCACGGCATGAGCAAGCTGGGCCACACCAAGAAGGGCTTCTACAGCTTCAACGTGAAGATGGGGCTAGTGGACCCCGACATCAAGGACTTCTTCAAGATAGTAACGGGGCTCCTCGACGAGGATTAGGTGAGCCGCCTCTCGTGGAACCGCTCCAGCGTCTCCCACATGGCGTATTTCCGGGCAAACTCGTAGTACTCGGCTGGGAAAGGCTTCTCCAGCCCGCCGAGCGCCGTCACCAGGTGGGCCAGGAACATCGACGTGCTTCCCAGTACCCACGGCCTATCTGTGAGGTACACGAGGGCCACGAGGAAGGTGTGCCACGTCGGGAAACCCATGTAGTACCTGGACCTGCCCGAGAGTATCCACCTGTTGAGGCTGCCTCTGCGCCACGTCCTGAGCTGGGTGTACTTTATCTCCGGGAACGACTCCACGACCCAGCCATACCTCTTGGCCTGAAGGAGGGCGAGGGTGTCGAAGGCGTTGCACGGCACGAAGTGCTTTATGCTGTCCCAGCAGGCTCGCCTGTATATCTTTGCGCCGTCCGACGCTCTCCCTCGCCACACCTTCTCGTCGTAGGGTGTGCCGCTGGCTACGCCGAGCCTGGGGTTCTCCTCGAACCTACGAAGAAGCCTGATGAAGTAGTCTGGAGGTAGCACGCTGTCGGCGTCCACCTTGAGGAGGTAATCCCAGTCGGGCACGAGCTCCGTGGCTCTCTTAACTCCGGCGTTTAATGCCCATGCCAGGTTTACGCCGCGGGTGGAGTGACGAGGGTTGTCGAGCCTCAACGTAGTCACCTCGTGGTACTCTGACAGTATCTCCATCGTCTTATCCACCGAGCCGTCATCAACCACCACGTAGGCCTCCGGGGCGGATCTCTGGCTGAGAACACCATCCACAGTCCGCCTGATGAACCTCTCCTCGTTCCTGCCGCTCGTCAGCGCCACGTACCTCAAGGGCTCCGGATCTCCAGCACTGGAATACCAATAGGAAACGATGGATTTTTATATTATTTGATGCAACCCGCCTGCATGGTTGTAGCTGATTTTACCTTAAGATGTTTTATTAATACGGAATACTTCTCTAGATAAACGGTGTGTGACGGTTTTGTGTGGAATATTCGGCTGCATAATCAGGGATGGACAGGCAGTTAGACTGATAACGGATGGCTTGAAGCGTCTCGAGTATAGAGGCTACGACTCCATAGGCGTCGCAACCGTCGTAGACGGCGAGCTCCATGTACGCAAGGACAAAGGCAAGCTGGAGGAAGTTGTCGAGGCTCTGAGGATAAACGAGATGGAGGGCACCGTCGGGATGGGGCACACGAGGTGGGCCACCCACGGCGCGCCAAGCATGGTCAACGCCCACCCCCACACAGACGGCTCCGGCAACATAGCCCTGATCCACAACGGCGTGATAGAGAACTACATGGAGCTGAAAGACGAACTCATAGAGAAGGGCCACATATTCGTGTCACGCACAGACACTGAGGTCATACCCCACCTCATAGAGGAGGAGCTCAAGTCCGACATAGGTATGAAGGGCGCAATTCTACGTGTTCTTAGGAGGTTGAAGGGGTCCTACGCCGTGGTCGTGTTATCGACCTACGAGCCCGACAGGATATACTGCGCCCGCCATGAGAGCCCCTTGGTCATAGGGGTATCGGATAACGGCACATTCTGCGCCTCGGATGTCCCCGCCATGCTGCCGTACA
>CAZTZC010000191.1:0-4028 GCA_964618045.1 uncultured Candidatus Bathyarchaeia archaeon
ACATCGGGCTCGACGCCGCGGAGATTAAAAGCCATAGCTACGTCCAGATAACGAGCGTCTCCGCCCCCCAGGTGGAGCGCAAACAGATCAAGATAGAGGCCGAGACCGTAGAGGAGGCAGCCGCCAAGCTGGTCGAGGCCCTCATGCAGGAGGGGATCCTCTAGTGTCGTTCCTGGTGTTCTCGGAGGACAGGGAGCTGGCTTTCCAGCTTCTGGGAAAGGCTAGGGAGCTGGCGGACAGGATGGGCTCGGAGGTCGCAGCGCTGGCGGCGGGATCAGATCCCATGGAGTATGTTAGGCAGGGCGCTGACAAGGTCTACACGGTGGGCGGCCTGGGCGAGTTCAACGTCGAGCCCTACTGTGCCGCCGTGGTGGAGGCCGTGAGGGCGGCCAACTCGTCCACGGTGTTCATTGGGGCCACGAAGAGGGGCAAGGAGCTTGCGCCGCGGGTGGCTTCCTCTCTGGGCGTCGGATGTATGAACGATTGCAGCGGCGTGGAGCTTGAGGACGGCGTGATAGTCGTGGAGCGGTTGACCTATGGCGGCTCTACCGTGGCCAGGGAGACGAGCACGAGCACCCCCACGGTGATGAGCTTCCCCCCTAGATGCTTCGAGAAGCTGGAGCCAGCGGAGAGGAGCGGGGAGTTGGTGGAGCTGGAGGTGGATCTCCCGGAGCCCCGGGTCAAGGTGGTGGAGAGCCGCGAGAAGCCCAAGAGCACGGCCGACCTCGAGAGCGCGTCAATCATCGTCTCCGCGGGCCGCGGTTTCAAGGCCAAGGAGGATCTGAGGCTGCTGGAGGAGATCGCGGAGATCCTGGGTGCCCAGATCGGGTGTACGAGGCCCATAAGCGCGGACCTGGGCTGGATGGATCAGTGGGTGGGCATCAGCGGCAAGAAGGTGAAGCCCCGGCTCTACGTGGCGTGCGGCGTCAGCGGCACCATACAGCACGTCGCCGGCATCAGGGACAGCCAGATCATCGTCAGCATCAACAGCGACGAGGGCGCGGGCATCCACGGCATCAGCGACTACAGCCTCGTCGGCGACATCTACGAGGTGCTGCCGGCGCTGGCCAAGGCGCTCAGGGAACGAGCCTAAGTCTTTTCACCTTCCCCTACCATTTCTAGCCATGGCTCTAGGAGAGGACGTTCTTCAGGCGATCAGGGACGCCGCGGCGACGATCGTGGACTCCGGCTACGTGACCTGCCTCACAGGCGCCGGGATAAGCGTGGAGAGCGGCATAAGGCCGTTCAGGGGCCCCGGCGGACTCTGGACCGAGAAGGGAGAGCCTCCCATGGACGGGTACCAGAGGTTCCTCAGGGACCCCGCCTCCTACTGGGAGCGCCGCATGAAGGACACCGGCGAGTTCGGTATAAGCATCATGGGGGCGGAGCCCAACCCAGGCCACGTCGCCTTGGCGGAGCTGGAGGAGATGGGCGTCCTGAGGACGCTCATAACCCAGAACATCGATAACCTCCACCTAGCCGCCGGGAGCAGAAACGTGTTGGAGATACACGGCAACAGCAGGTACCTCCGCTGCATAGACTGTCACACGAGGTGGAGAAACGAGGATTTCAGGGTGGAGGAGACGCCGCCCACCTGCCCGGAGTGTGGCGGGGTTGTGAAGAGCGACACCGTGATGTTCGGTGAGCCCATACCGGGGCCCGTGCTCAACAGGTGCTTCGAGGAGGCGTCCAGGAGCGACTGCATGATAGTGGCGGGCACCAGCGCGACGGTGACCCCCGCCGCCAGCCTCCCCGTGATGGTGAAGAGGAACGGCGGCAGGCTCACGGAGTTCAACCTGAGGCGAAGCGAGATAAGCTACATATGCGACGTGAACGTGTACGCACCCTCGGGGGAGAGCCTGCCACTGCTGGTCGAGGAGATCAGGCAGCTTTCACGTACTTGAGTATGCAGCCTCGCCCGAGGAAGCCCCACCTCGTCTTTGACAGTCGCTCCATCTCCAACCCCTTCTTGATGGAGGGCTCCTTGAAGACGTTGTCCAAGGGGAACGGGAGGGGCGTGAAGTGGAAGTACTCCCTGTGGACCTCCTTCAGACCTTGTAGGGAGGCTAACCAGGAGAACCGGTTGGGGACGTGTACGCGGGCCTCCGGGAAGCTCTCCCCCCTCTTCAAGCGGGTGTAGATGGCGCCCCAGACGCCCAGTTTCTTGAGGATGGTCTCCGCCAGCCATAGAGGGGTGGTGGCGTTGGTCAACGTGATTATCGCTACGCCTCCAGGCTTGAGTATCCGGGACACCTCGGACAACGCCTGGCTGTCCCGGGGCAGGTACTCTATGACTCCTGCGGCAGTGAACACGTCCACGGAGCCGTCCCGCAGAGGCATCTGCTCCAGGTCGTTGAGGAGCATGTCACATCTTTTCCTAGGGGACAGCACGTTGTCCCCTCTCGCCGCTTGGATCATCTGCGGCGATATGTCAAAACCTATGGCCCTGTGCCCGTTTAGCGTGAGGTCATGTAGAAGCGCTCCGGAGCCGCACCCCGCGTCCAAGACTGTACCGGTTTTCTCAGGTATCAGGTTCAGTATGCGCAAGTGTCTGATCATCAGGGTCGGGTACTTGCCGGCGAGGGACCGATAGTTTTCGCCGAGGTAGCTGTCGGCGACGCTGTCGAAGAACCTGCTCGCGGTCTCCTTGTTGTTCATGGTCATCAGCTCTGGAGGGTTAGGCCGACTAGGCTGCATCTGAATAGGTAGGACGAGTCGTCCACCGCGGCGATCCGTCTCAACTCGTACGGGTCCGAGTCCTTGGTTACGCAGCCTCTCAGCGTCGTCAAGGCGGCGGCGAACCCGAGGTCTCTGAGGGTCTTCTTCGTATCCTGGTTAAAGTCGCCTCTTTTCCCGAATGGGTAGCTGAAGAGGGTGCACTCCCTGCCGGTTATGTTCTCTATGATCCTCTTCGACTCGCATGCCTCGTGTTTCACCCAACTTGTATCTAGCCCGCCTAGGCTCGCATGGGTGTGGGTGTGGCACCCTATTGTTATTCGATGGTCGCAGCGGAGCTGGGTGAGCTCTCGGGCCAGCATCATTATGCGTGGACGCGTCACAGTAGACCGGGCTCTAAGCCGGCCCAGCGTTTGCTCTCTTTCCTCAGGAGAAGCCTTGCACAGCAGCTGGTTGAGCCTTCTGGCGCTTTGCCGCCAGTCGCCTCGCGCTGAGAGTTTGAACGCTCCGCTTCGTCCAGGTAGGTTGAGCGATACAGGTTTTCCATCGTATTCCTTAATCAGGCTTGTTAACTGATCCTCCCATTTTGCTTCGCCAGAGTCTAACAGCCCTGTTATGGGGAAGACGGTGGCGGGGAGTCCATGCTCGTTCAAGATTGGTAGCGCGTTTTCCAGGAAGTCATTGTAGCCGTCGTCGAAGGTAAGGGCGATGGAGTACGGCAGCGGGGTCTTCCCTCCGCGTACGATACGCACCATCGTGTCTAAGCTGATTACCGTGTAGTTTCGCTTGATGTAATCTAGCTGCTTCTTGAAGTTGTCAGGGCTGACTATGTTGTCGGGGTAGATGTATGGGTTACCTGTCGGCGTTACGCTGTGGTACATTACTATCGTGGCGTGGCGTCTACTTATGTACCTGATGACGCGCAATAAACCGGAGTAGTAGACGACGAAGCAGACGACGCTAAACGTCAGCTCTAGGAGTAGGCGGAGAAGCCCTCCAACCGTAGGCATTTGCTATGAGTGAGGCTACCCGCCGTAATATGAAAACAGTTACCGCTGAGTGGGTGATGATGGTGAAGCTAACCTAGCTTCTTCCTGGTCCAGTCGGCGAGCTCCTTGCAGGTGGGGAACCAGACATCACCCTTGGCCTCCATCTCTCCGAGGAGCCTGTCCAGCATCTTGAGGCGGCTAGCCCTGCCGATGCACTGGGGGTGGCAGGTCAGCCCGAAGTGTTTTTCTTCTTTAATTGCCCTTTAAAATACGGTGAAGATTTTCTTACCTTTACTTCCGGTGCACTTAAATTCTCCTCGTGTGCGTGCGAATTTCTGTGCATTCCCCTAAGAGAATTAGATG
>CAZTZC010000192.1:0-4021 GCA_964618045.1 uncultured Candidatus Bathyarchaeia archaeon
GGCAAGGACCTGCTCGCCACCGCCGGGATACCGACGACTTGGGGCGCCGCCCCATTCAAGGACCAGGTGTTCGACTACGACGCCACAGTCGTGGAGAAGCTTGAAGACGCGGGAGCCGTCCTCCTAGCTAAACTCGCCATGATAGAGCTGGCGGGGGGCATGGGATATAAGCAGCCCAACGCCAGCTTCACCGGACCCTGCGCCACCCCCTGGAGCCCGCGGCACTGGAGCGGCGGAAGCAGCAGCGGCTCGGGGGCTGCTGTGGCCGCCGGCCTCGTCCCCTTCGCCATAGGCAGCGAGACCTGGGGCAGCATCCTCAGCCCCGCCAACAACTGCGGCGTCAGCGGCCTGCGGCCCACCTACGGCAGGGTCAGCAGGCACGGCGCCATGGCCCTCAGCTGGACCCTCGACAAGCTGGGCCCCCTCTGCCTCACCGCCGACTGCTGCGGCATGGTGCTGGAGGCCATCGCCGGCCACGACCCAAGGGACCAGACCACCACGAAGAGACTGTACAGGTACGCGCTGAAGAGGGACGGCCTCAGGGTCGCCGTGCCCAAGGGAGTCACCGACGGCGTCGCCGAGCCCGTCACGAAGAACTTCGACGAGGCCATGAGGGAGGTGGAGAGTTTCGCCGAGGTCGAGGAGATCGAGTTCCAGGAGTTCCCCTACGAGGCTGTGACCAGGACCATACTCAACGCCGAGGCCGCCGGCGCCTTCGACGAGTTCACCGAGCGAGGGCTCGCCAGAGGACTCACCGCCCCCGAGTGCAGATACGGCCCCTACGCCCGGACCGCCGTACTAGCCAAGGACTACCTCAAGGCCCTGCGGCTCAGGGAGAGGATGGCACGGATCGCCGAGGATGTCATGGAGCAATACGACGCAGTCGCGGCACCCAGCCGAGGCACCACGGTCCCAGAGATAGACAAGGAGTTCAGGAAGACCACCCCAGGCACCACCAGAGACACCATGGGCGCCCTAGGCAACGGCGCGGGGCTGCCAGCCATATCTGTGCCCAGCGGCTTCGACGACGAGGGGCTGCCCACGGGAATCCAGTTCATGGGGAGAGCCTACGGCGAGAACGGCGTCCTATCCGTCGCCGTCGAGTACCAGAGTCGCACAACGTGGCACACGATGCACCCCGACAGGTTCACCCCGTGATCGGCGTGAAGGAAAAGTAGACTTGCTGATAATGGGCGGCTACGTCCTCGCCGTCGACGATGTGGTCGCCTTAATCGTCCACGGTGAGACCCTTATGAATGGCATCGAGATGCTCAGCGTCGACGGCCAAGAGTTCATGGGGAAGTCTCGAACAGTTACATACTCAGCCATCACAATGCGTGCGAACACATTCGTAAGTATGGCTTTTTTATACAACCGTTGGCATGGATAGGGAAGTGTGAAAATCATGGGGAGACGCATCCCATTCGAAGAGTACTACGCAATCGAAGACGAGTATAAGAGATTCGATGAACGGAAAACAGCTTTCTCCGTAAAACGCCAGAAATATGGCACAGACATCTTCAGCTACACTAAGAAAGTCTGGGACAAGATGCGGGCAGGCGTGCCCGGCTTCAGTCACCCCGACATCAGCTTCAAGAACGCGGCGAACACCTCAGACAACCAAGACGGGATGGGAACAGGCTACTACTCGTGGGAGCCCCTCGGAGCATCGGTGAAGCCGGACGACGTGCCGCGGTGGGAGAGGACCCCAGAGGAACACGCCAAGGTGGTCAAGAAGGCTGCCCAGTACTTCGGCGCTGTGGACGTGGGCTTCACCAAGATGGATGAGAGGTGGATATACAGCCACACCAGCGACGGTAGACCCATAGTGTTCGAGGACGTCGAGCATGGATACATCACAGACGAGAAAGCCGTGATCCCTGAGAGCCACAGGTACGTGATCGCCATGACCATCCCGATGGAGTTCAACGAGAACAGCTACGCCCCCACCACCATCGAGGTGACCAGCAACATGGGGTACGCCAGGATGCATGTGACGGCGGGGACGGTGGCGGAGTTCATCAGGGGGCTAGGCTGGAACGCCATCCCATGCGGCAACGACACCGCCCTCAGCGTACCCATAGCCATCCAGGCCGGGCTCGGACACATGGGCAGAAACGGGCGGCTCATCACATGGGAGAACGGTCCACTCGTCAGGATATGCAAGATATTCACGGACATGCCTCTCCCCCAGAGTCCACCAGCCCCCAGCGGCATAATCGAGTTCTGTGAGGCTTGCGAGAAGTGCGCTAAACAATGTCCCAGCCAGTCCATTCCTTTTGGTCCCCGCACCCATGACCCCGTAAACGAGTCCAACAACCCGGGAGCCCTGAAATGGTACTGCGACGAGCAGAGCTGCTTCGATTACTGGCACGAGGTAGCCACAGGGTGCAGCGTCTGCTTCAGAGGATGCAGCTTCACCAAGAAGAAAGGATTGAGTCACGACATAGTGAAATGGTTCATCAGAAACGTCCCCATATTGAACCCGTTCTTCGTGTGGACGGATGATCTATTCGGCTACGGTGAGATGAGTGACCCGAGAAAATACTGGGACATCCCATTTAGACGAAGCTAACTATCACATCTCTGTGAACACCTTATCTCTTTCAAGTATGGTGAGCACTACATTTCCATTCACTCCGGAACCTACACCGAACCCTTCTGCATCAGATAGAAGATCAAAGAATAACCAGGCGTGTGGGTCAACGATCCTCCGAGACCCTCTCCCATTAACCATCTTGAATGCGACGGCACCAAAATGCAATCGGCAATAGTCGTCTGGCTCATCTAAGGGAGACCGTCAAGTATAGGTTCGGCAGGGAGGCAACACACGTAGACGGTTTCAGGTACGACCCCTAGGCTACAATTCCCTGATGACCACGGTGTCGCTCAGGTGGTTGAAGAGCCTCTGGTTCATGTCCCTGAACATGAAGAAGCCTATGAGGAAGTCTATGGGCAGCAGGAAAACCTTACCGAAGGCCTCTATGGCGGCGTCCATGAGGTCCAGAGGAGCCCCGTCCATCTTGGTTACCCTGAGGTTCATCACCTTCTTGCCGACGCTCTGCCCGTAGTAGTGGTCCATGAACATGAAGTAGAGGAACCCCAGTATGTTGTCCACGCCGAACCGTAAGCCCATACCGAAGAACCGGCTGTCCCCCGGGAACCGGAAGAAGGCTACGATTATGGCGAGGATGATGCCGTCAACGATCAGCGCTATGAACCTCTGAGTCCAGGTGGCTAGCTCCACAGTCCTCTCGCCGCCGGGGCTGAGGCTGGCGCCACACTTGGGGCAGTAGACTGCGTCTTCGTTGTGCTCGGCTCCGCAGTTCTCACAGTACGGTAACTCTTGGTCCTCCTAGGGTTTCACTTGGGTATTGCCAACGGTTATTTTAAGAGTTGTTCAGAATCTCTTCAGAATCAAGGCGGATCAGGGATTATAATTCGATCTCCTGGGTCTTCTTCCCAGTCATGTGCTCTACATCTATCCTGCCGAACACCGTCGTGGCCAGTCCTTCGGTGTTCATCCGTTTCTCCCGGGCCTCGGCGTCGGGCTCAAGCTGCCACAGCATGGTGCGCAGGGCGCGGCGCTTCTCATCGTCGTCATCTATGAAGCTCACCCGGCCTCTGAACATGACTGTGACGTAGCTGTGGGTACACTCCTTCTCGACGTACCCGTGGTCCACGATGACCTGGCCCCACACCACGGGGTTAGCCCGCATGTAGTCCAGCTTCTTGCCCTCCGCCGCACAGTGGAAGTAGATACAGTTCCTCTCCTCGTCGTAGCCGTGGCTCAGCGAGACCAGGTAGGGCTCGCCGTCCCTCGCCATTGCCAGGGTCATGTAGCACGTCTCCTTGAGCACCTTGCTTAGCTTCCCGGGCTCCGTGAACTCCTTGTCGGCTCTCCTCATATGATGGCGCATAGCAACCATGGACCCATTGGTATCTTATCAAGTGTGCGGAGACCATGAATCCCGGGTTTACAAAAGTTAAAAACGGGTGCACCTTGTCAAGGGTATGAGCC
>CAZTZC010000193.1:0-4013 GCA_964618045.1 uncultured Candidatus Bathyarchaeia archaeon
GGTGTGTGTCCCGCGGGTAGGGGTCGTCCGTGTTGCAGTTGGGCTTTATTATTATCTCTCCGTCGACGCCATCGACTAGCCGTTCAAGGCCTCCGAGGAGCCGCAGCGCCTCCAGGACGCCTGAGGCACGAGTCCTTGTCTTCACGAGGGCGATCTGGTTCCTGCCTCCCACCCCGTTGAGGCTTCCACGACGCGGCTTATAGGGCACCTCGGTAGCCTCCGGCGGGTTATCAGCCATCTCCCTGTATATCTTCATGGAGCCTTCATGGGTTACCTTCATGTCGTAGGAATCTGTCGGCGGAAGGATATAATTCAGTGCTCTCAACAGCTTCAATGGCTCCGGGGTATTACAAGACGCTTACTCCATAAATTCTATTTAAAATGAAATTTCAAAGGCAGGCGGAGGAAGCGAACGGGTCCGCGGAGATCTAGTGATGGATGTTACTTTTAACTTTATTTTATTGATGTTGGCTGGCGTCGCGTTCGTAATGGCCATATTGGTTTGGCTGAGGCACAGGATGCCAGGGTCCAGCGTGGGCGGCTTCGTCGTCGACTTGGGTTGTATCTGGAGCCTCACGTACCTCCTCCAAATCGTCAGTGAGACCCCGGCCGACGTTGAGTTGTGGTACTCCATCCAGACTGCTTTCTCCTTCCTTGTCCCCGCGTTGTATATGGTGTACTTGGCAAGGTACTTCGAATTGGACGAGAAAGCAATTAAAAAATACATACCCCTCGTCGTTCCCTCATTGGTGTTCGCGGGACTAGCCGTTACCAATGGCAGGCACAGCCTCATGTGGAGCAACTCGGTCATATTACTAAACAACCAGATGTCTGTGGAGCACAGCGTCCTTGGCATCGCAGCTATACTACACATATACGTGGTTGTGGTCGCCGCCACCTACTTCTTAGTACACATGATATTGTCGAAGAGAAAGGTCTACAAGATAAGAGCCGTGACGTTTCTCCTCGCCATAGCCATATTCGCGACCACTTACGCGTTGTCTTTGCTGGGCTACTTCCCCAACCAGCGTAACATGACTCCGCTCATCTTCAACCTCCTGAGCAGCGTCATCGTCCTCGTGAACCCCGAGAACCTATACAAGACCGACGTGCTCCCACTGGCATACGAGTCTATAATAGGTGAGATGAACGACGCCGCTATAATAGCCGACCACGAGTACAAGGTAATATGGTTGAACGACGCCGCCAAGAGGCTCACGGGGTTCAGCGCGGTCAGGTTCCTAGACATGAAGCTGTGGGACATACTACCAGACATATTCTACGTTAAAAGCAGGAGGATCATCGAGGAGAAGACAGGCATAGAATACAAGGATGGAGTGTACGACTTGAGGATCATGAGCCTGAGCGACGACTGGAGCCAAGAGAGGGTGCGCATATTCGTAATCAGGGACATGACAGACGTGCTGGAGTACTCCAAGAGGCTTGAGAGGATAGTGGAGGAGAAGACGAAGGAGCTGCGAGACGCGGAGCGGCTCGTCATCATAGGGGAGACCACCCTGATGGTGGGCCACGACCTCAGGAACCCGCTGCAGGTGCTCAAGGGTCTGAGCTACGGCCTCAAGAAGAAGCACGCAGACAGACCCGGGGCCTTGGAGGTCTTCGATAAGATAGACAAGAGCATCTTCTACATGGACAAGATCGTATCAGATCTGCAGGCTTTCGGGAAGAAGAAGGACCCCGACGCCAGACTCTACCCCCTCAGAGGCCTGGTGAACAACGCGTTGACCCAGATCGAGGTCCCGGGAGACATCGAGATGGTGATGGAGTTCCCGGATGACTTCATGGTCGCGGTGGACTGGTACATGATACAGAGGCTGTTCATCAACCTGCTCCTGAACGCCGTGCAGGCGATGCCCGACGGAGGCAAGCTCTTCATCAACGCTAACAGGATAGACGACGACAACGTGATCATTATAGGGGACACAGGAGTCGGTATACCCGAGGAGAACCTAGAGAACCTGTTCAAGCCCCTGTACACGACGAAGGCCAAGGGCACGGGGCTGGGGCTGGCGGTATGCAAGAAGATAGTTGACGCCCACAACGGCTCCATCAAAGTCGAGTCCAAGAAGGGGAAAGGGACTATCTTCACGATAACTCTCCCGACCTTCACATCAGATACTGCCCCTGAGAATCCTTTACTCGATATGGTGGTTGAGAAAAGTAGCTAGTTCAACCCTTTCACCGGGACCATGTAGGAGTACAGGAACTGCTCCGCATGCAGCGGGTCAATATCCAGACTTCTAACCTGGGTCAAGAGTATCTCTGGGTTGACCGGCTTAAGGAATACGCCACATACACCGCAGTCGAGGCTATTAATGGCGTCAAGCACCTCCAGATAGCCGGAGACGAATATTATCTTCAACTTCTGGTTGATGGTCATAAGGGTCTCTGCGAGCTTGTCCCCTCGGGCCCTGGGAAGCACATAGTCCATGATGGCAAGATGGATCTCGTTGTCCCTAATTATTTTGACCGCCTCGTCTGCGTCGTTGGCAGCATGAACCACGTAGCCTTCATCCTCTAGGATGGATCTGAAGCTGCATATGATATCCTGATCGTCGTCAACCAAGAGGATATGACTCATCATCAATATGTGTTCTAGAATCGCCTTGACGCATCGCATTTAAAGGGAATATGGTTAATCATTCCATCACTTTCTGTTAAAGGTTTCAAGGCTTATATTGGATTTGAGTGATCACTCTTCGTCTTGGGCGTCGCCCGTGAAGGCTAGGTATCCGTTGATGAGGCCCACGGATCTCTCGATCCCTTGGTCGACTAGGGACAGCATCTCGGTGGGCGGCTCCATCTTGTGTCTGGCCACGTGTATGGCCATCTTCATGCTGTAGAGGTTGTAGCGTAGGGACTTGAAGGAGTCGAGGAGCTTGTACAGGAAGTCGTCGACGATCTTCTGCTCCTCCGCGGAGTCTCTCCGGAGTCGGAAGAGCACATAGCTGAAGCCGAGATAACTAACCACGATTAGGAAATCGGTCCATAGGGAGATCGGCCTCAGATTCATCATCACTACCTTGATGATGTCCTTATCCCCATAGATGAAGAAGTAATCCGCTACTAGGTCGAGCAGTATAACCATGAGGCTGGCTGCTAGACCCATGACAAACAGCATGTACGGTGATCGTCTTAGGTGTTGCATCTGATGGTTCTCCTCAGATGCCTGCTGATTTAAATTATATGAAAAAGTGTATCATTAAAAAATGGTGATCATACGTGTGGTGCGTGGCTACATACAGATTATAATAAACGGTTTGAGAAGCTGGAGAATACAGTGTAGACATGGATATAGTTTCAACCGTGATCGACCTGTATTTTCGTGTGATGGAGTCCCTAAACGTTAGGAACATCAGCATAGCGATACTGGTGCTTATTATCGGGATCGAGTTCATAGAGTTCTTCGCGGAGAAGGATGAGATGGAAGACGTCGGCGATAAAAGAAGGACGAGGAAGAAGAAGCCAGACGTAAAGAAGATACTTGGCCTTGGCCGGGAGAGAAAAGGTATGCTCCTCATGGCCGATGAAGCGGACGTCAGTGATACGCCGAAAAGAGTTACGGGGTCAAACCGTCCAACTCAAGCACAGAGGCCGAGCCTAAAAGGAATGGGGTTCGCATCTGAAGACAGGGCAGAGGTCATCGGCTCCAGGACCTACACGATACGAACGGTGTTGGACGGAAACCACATCTACTTGGAGAAGGTAGAGGGCTAGCTTAGCCGATGATTAACGGATGTTATGGATTATATCAACATAATCTAAATATGAATTAAGGAGCCCGGAGAATCCATGGCGGAAGGAGACAGCCATCATGATGACAGACTTCTGTTGTTATCGAAGGTCAAGAAGATCTGCCTCTGCTTCCTTCCCCTGTTCCTCGGGTACCTGCTCCTCCAGAACACCTTGAACATAGACGACCCTCTCGCCGTGTCCACGGGTCGAAGCATGGAGCCCAACATCCACGAGGGAGACATACTCGTATTCAGAGG
>CAZTZC010000194.1:0-3942 GCA_964618045.1 uncultured Candidatus Bathyarchaeia archaeon
GGTGACCGTGGTCCTCCAGGGTGCCCACGGGGATCACCACCACCCGGTCCTTCGGCGTGTCTCTTACCTCGGGCCAGCTCAGCTCCTCATACAGATAACTCATCAATTGACACCTACGATCTATTTTGTGTTGACGAGTATTTATAGAAAAATGTTGGATGGGCTTTCTCGCTACTTCTTCTTGGTGACCTTGAAGGTGACTAGGTTGTACCGGTCGGGGCACTCGTACGTGAACTCCTCGTTGTTCATCCACGGTATCTGGCCGCCGTAGCACATGTTCATCAGCGTCGGGAACAGGTCGTGGTAGCAGTACCCGCAGATGCCGCCGGTCTTGTGGGTGTTTACCAGGAACTTGTCGCCCACCTCGTGGCCTGCGCTGCAGCTCTTGGCGATGCTCACAACCTCCGCCTCGTAAACGGGTTCCTCAGACATAGCCATCGACCATGTATGCGCCGTCTGGCCTGAAAAACCCTGCCAAGGTTTTTTGGCTCTCGACGACCAATATACACACATGACTCTAGAAGAAGTTTTGAAGGAACCCTCCGAGGGGTTCAAAGGTGTACTAGGAGTGTCGGTCAAGCACCTCGGGACCGGCGAGTCGGCTAACCTGAACGGCGACAGGCTGTTCCCGACGGCCAGCGTCTTCAAGGTCCCGGTGCTGGTGGAGTTCTACAGGCAGGCAGAGCTGGGCGCCCTGAGCCCCGACCAGCAGGTGATCCTCACGGAGCTGGACAAGGTGCCCGGCTCCGGCGTGCTCAAGGAGCTGTCCGAGGGCTTGAGCGTCAGCCTCAGGGACCTGCTGAGCCTCATGATGATGGTGAGCGACAACACCGCCACCGACCTCATAGCGGGCAGGGTGGGCTTCGACAACGTCAACGCCATGCTCGACGAGTTTGGGCTCCACAGGACCAGGGTCGTCAGGTACTGCAGGGAGATACTCTTCGACCTGGTCGGCGTCAACGACCTGCCACTGGAGGAGATGACCATCGGGCTCTTCAGGGAGGTCTCCGAGGCGAGGGACTACGGCGGCAGCTGGAGCCTCGGCGTCGAGGACAACGACGTCACCACCCCCAACGAGATGAACAGCCTCCTGGAGATGATAGTGAACGGCGAGGCCGCTAGCAGGGAGAGCTGCGACGAGATACTGGCCTTGATGGGTAAGTGCCAGACGGGGCAGTACAGGATACCCAAGTACCTGCCCACGAAGGAGCTGGTGCTTCAGAGGAAGACGGGGTCCCTGCCCGGGATAAGGAACGACGTCGCCGTGGTCACGGTGAAGGAGACGAGTGAACGCTACGTGATCAGCTGCTTCACCATGGGAGCCGAGGACCTCTACGAGGCGGAGGAGGCCATCGCTCAGGTCAGCAGGGCGGTCTACGAGTATTTCACGGGGTGATCCTTCTCAACGCATTCGAGTTTTTTTCTACGCAGTCTTTATTATGTCAGCCCTGAAACTATCGAACATGCCGGACTACGTTGGGCCACTCACCGAGCTGGACCGAAGGATCAGGGAGACGGTGGGCGACGAAGCCGCCGACACCATCATGATGGGCCTAGGCGACGTGAAGAACAGCTGGAAGAAGGACAGGGTGGCCCACTGGGTCAAGGCGGCCATGGCGCGCATGGACGAGACGTTGGACGACGAGGTGAAGGAAGAGATAATGGTCGCCTGTGGCCACAACTGCGCGGCGCACCACGGCGCACCTATCCGGCAGGCCGTGAAGCGGCGCGAGAAACATGAGGGGTTCTACGACTTTCTCGATACCATGGCCGCGGAGCCCCCCAGGGGGATGCAGGTGGAGCGTGACGGAGATGCCGTGGTCTTCGGCTACACTCCCCAGACGTTCGGCGGAGGCATGAGGTGCTACTGCAGCCTCGTGAACGGGCTCCCCATGGACGAGACCATGTCCGAGACGTACTGCCTCTGCAGCAGGGGCTTCGTGGAGGCGTACTGGGAGGCAGTGTCGGGTGGCCGTGTAGACGTTGAGCTGCTGGAGTCGGCGGTCTCCGGCTCGGATGTCTGCAGGTTCAGGGTCAGATTCCTGTGACGAGAACCCTGTCTCTCTCACGGCCTACCCCGATTTATTTACTGCCAAGGGAACCCATACACGATGGATTCAGAGCTGAGCGAGGAACAGAGGAAGGGTCTGCTGGTCGAGCAGCAGAACGAGCTGAACAGTCACCAAATATACAAGCGGCTATCCAGATTGATGGACGAGGAAGGCAACAGGGAGGTGCTCGCCCGGATATCGGGGGACGAGCAACGGCACTACAGGTTCCTGGGCGACCTGACAGGCGAGGAGCTGGAGCCCAACGAGGCGAAGATATCGTGGTACGTCTTCCTGGCCCGGGTGCTGGGGTTAACCTTCGCGGTGAAGCTCATGGAGAGCGGGGAGGAGGAGGCCCAGGAGGCGTACGGCGGCCTAGCCGAGTCGGTGCCCGGCGTCGAGGAGCTCATCGAGGACGAGGAGGAGCACGAGCACAGGCTCATAGCCATGATCGACGAGGAGAGGCTGGAGTACGTTGGCAGCATAGTGCTGGGGCTCAACGACGCCCTCGTGGAGCTCACGGGGACCCTGGCGGGGCTGAGCTTCGCGTTCCAGAACAACAGCCTCATCGCGTTAAGCGGCCTCATCACGGGTGCGGCGGCGAGCATGAGCATGGGGGCCAGCGAGTACCTGAGCATCCGGGCGGAGGGAGGCGAGAACGCCTTGAAGGCTAGCCTCTACACGGGGGCGGCGTACGTGCTGACTGTGCTGTTCCTGGTGGCTCCGTTCTTCGCGTTCGAGAGCTACACTGTGAGCCTGCCCGTTACCCTTCTGCTGGCGGTCCTCATCATCATGGTGTTCAACTACTACGTCTCGGTGGCCAAGGATCTGTGTTTCCGGAGGCAGTTCGCGGAGATGGCGGGGATAAGCCTCGGCGTCTCGGCGCTAAGCTTCATGGTCGGGATTCTGGTGAAGACGTTCCTAGGGGTCGAACTTTAGACGGTTCCCGCCCTCTCGGCGCTCATGAAGCCACGGCCGCGTGGGAGACTCGCATCTCTATTCCCGCCGCCTTTTCTCAGGTCTCGTTGTAGATGGGGTTGGACCAAGCGGTCCTTCCCTCGTAGTCGGTGGCCTCCACCCTGACGTAGGTCTCGCCGGGGCGCCCCGGGTACGATGCGCCGGTGAGGGGCTCCTCCATGGCGTGGAACTTCATGCCGAGGCTGGGCGTGGAGACGAAGGAGATGGTCTTCACGGGGCTGCACTCTACGGTTATGACGCCGTCCCCGTCTATGGAGATGTCCTTTATCTCGGGGCCCGTGCTGCCGTAGAAGAGGCCGCCCCGGATGCTCTCCATGATGGACTCGCGGCTCAGCGACGGCGCCTTCACGTTGATCCATGCGCAGCAGGCGTCGAGAGGC
Organism: uncultured Candidatus Bathyarchaeia archaeon; assembly: GCA_964618045.1. GTDB lineage: Archaea > Thermoproteota > Bathyarchaeia > TCS64 > TCS64 > RBG-16-57-9. The sequence continues at coordinate 3,407 of CAZTZC010000194.1, forward strand.
ATGGTGGGTCTGTCGGCGCCGTGGTGGTCGTCCACCGCGTATATCCGGGGCCGTCTGCCCGCGGCTATGATGCCGTCGATGTGGGACGCGCTGATGCCGGTGTTTCTCTCGTATTCGCAGGTGGTGTTGTATATCTCGACGCCGTGGTACCTCTCAAGGGCCATCATGTCGCTGTGGTTGAGGCCCGACCAGTAGGGGTGGGCTAGTATCGGGATGCCGCCGATCTCGTTGACGTGGTCGACGACGCGCTGGGGGTCCAGCTCCCTGTCGAAGTCGGTGAACGGCAGCGTCTCGTCCACGCCCAGCGCGACGAGGTGGTAGAGGGTGCCCGCGTGGGACCTGCCTACGCAGATCTCCTCGCCAGGTATGAGGAGGAAGCCGCTGCCTCCCAGGCCGCCTGTGTCGGCGACGGTGCTGTGGTCTGTAACGGAGAGGAAGTCGTACCCAGCCTCCCTGTATATTTCGACGAGCGTCTCAGGGGATCTCGTGCCGTCGGACACGGTGGTGTGGGCGTGGACGTTGCCCTTGTACCATTT
>CAZTZC010000195.1:0-3881 GCA_964618045.1 uncultured Candidatus Bathyarchaeia archaeon
CGTAGGTGCCCGAGCTGAAGCCATAGACAGTCTCCTCGCCGCCCACGGTCATCGCCCTCACGTTGCTGGGGAACTGGAGGTTCAGCACGCCACCGGTGAGAGTCTCCAGCCCTCCCTCACCCATTGCGTGGCTCAGCACCGCCCTTGAGCCGCCCCTCACAAGGTGGTCCAGGTGCCGTGGCGTCACCGGGATTATCTTGCTGTCTCCCGTGGTTCCCCTCGTCATGACCCAGGTGATGGGCTTCTCGGCAAGCAGCGCTTCATGGTCTCCTTCCTTCACACGTTCAATCCAAGGCATCAGGTCGCTGTACTTGGCCACGGGGAACACCTCATGCCTCTGGCCGTACTCGGTCTTCGCGTAGTCGTCCAGCAGCGACTCGTACAGCGTCTCCTGGGCGTCGGCGGGATCCTCTATGCTCCTCCGCCAGTCGTCCAGGTTCCTCTTGACACGCTGGAGGGCCTGCTCAAGCATCGTTAACCCATACCTCTGCGGCTCTTATCCGGTTTATGATTCAGCTTTATTACCTCTCACGTCTAATAGAGACACATGAAAAGACAGTTCGTTCTCACGGTAGCCGAGTCCAAGAGGCTGATAGCCAAGGCGGTGGCCGCCCTACCCGAGGTACAAAAGGCCATGAAGGATGGCGCCGTCGTGGTCGCCACAGGCACCACCAACGCCTACGTCCTGGAGGAGCTCTGGGGCAGGAAGATCGATAAACGCTGCTACAGGAGCGGCATAACGACCCCGGACGAGCCAGATAGGAGCCCCGAGCCCCAGGGCGAGAAGATACCCGACGTGGTATTCGTCAAAGGAAAGGTGGAGCCTAAATACGACCGGGTGAACGCAGTCGAGGATATGAAGAAGGGGGACGTCTACATCAAGGGAGCCAACGTCCTGAACTACGACGACAACATGGCGGGGATACTCATAGGCGGCATGGACGGCGCCACCATAGGCAACACCATAGGCCACATCATAGGCAAACAACTGCAACTCATAATCCCCGTCGGCCTCGAGAAGCTGACCTACGAGGACATCAACGAGCTTCACCTCCTCGCCTCCGAGGAGGACTACGAGGGGCCGCGGATGTGGCCCATCACCGGCATCATAGTCACCGAGATAGAGGCTATGGCAATACTGGCTGGGGTCGACGCGTACCATTACGCTGCTGGCGGAATCGCGGGCGCCGAAGGCGCCGTCAGGATACTCGTGGAAGGCACAGACGAGGAAATCGCGAAAGCCCTGGAACTGGTAAAGTCCATCAAGGGTGAGCCCCGCTACCTCCTCTAGGCGCGAAGCCATGCTCAGAGACAGGACCCGAGAACTTTTGTCAACCCACGGCATCGACCTAGACCCTTCCCTGGACGAGCAGCAGCTGATCGACGAGGACGTCATAGCCAAACTCATAGATTTCTCAGGGGTGGGTGGCGACGACGTGGTTCTTGAGATCGGCCCCGGCGTGGGGAACATAACCGAGGGGCTCCTATGCCACGCGAAGACTGTTATCTGCATCGAGAAGAATCCTAAGTATATTTCCGTCCTCAGGGAGCGCTTCAAACACCATCCTAACCTAGACGTCGTCCTCGGGGACGCCCTCCACGGGGAGCTGCCCTGCTCCGACAGGCTGGTCTCCAACCTGCCCTACATGATATGTGAAGCCTTCCTCCAGAGGATGTTGAGGATGGAGATGAAGTCGGCGGCCTTCATAGTGCCCCGCGGCTTCGCCAAGATACTTGAAGCCAAGGAAGGAGAACCAGAATACTCGAAGCTGTCATTACAGGCACAGCTGTTCTACGACTCAGAGACCCGCATGGAGGTGCCGCCGTCCGCGTACCTTCCTGCTCCGAGGACCGAGACCTGCATCATATCCCTAATCCCTAAAGCATCGTCGATGGTTGCGGATGAAGCACTCAAGCAGTTTTTAAGGCAGGGTGACAAACTCGCCAAGAACGCGTTAAGAGAGGCCCTGATACAGGCCGGGATATGTGACACCAAGAGGCAAGCCGTCTCGTTCATCTCAGAGTCAGGCGTCCCAGTTGAAACCCTTGGTAGAAGAGTTACACGGCTTTCCCTGAAAGAGATAGAGTCGCTGGGAAACTGGCTTAGGACACTGGCTGGTTTACCCGGTTAACCCTATAAGGTGTATGAACCTGAATGAGGGGATAACCTGAGGCGTCGATTTGGAACTGAGGAAAAGGATGGGCGAGATGTTGACCCAGGCTCTCGGCGTCCTAGTGTTTGCATACGCGTCTAACATAGTTCAAGTATACACGTTTCTTGTAATCTACGGGCTGGCCTACGGCAGCGCAATCCCCCTGTTAACGGCCTTCAGGGGAGAGCTATTCGGCCGTGAACGCTTCGCAACAATTTCGGGCGTCATGGCTCCCTTCAAAATGATAGGCAACGTGGTGGGCCCCGTCTTCGCAGGCTATGTGTTCGACATCACCGGAAGCTACAGGTTCGCTTTCCTGGTGTTCGTGTTGCTTGCCGTGCTCTCGGGTATATTCTTCTACTTGGTAAAAGGCGAGTTCTAGCTAACCTTTTTTCAAAACATAGATATACTATGTGTAAGCACTGATTTCTTGGTTAATATGAAGGCCTATGTTCTTCTGAACGCTGAGCTTGGGCAGGAAGCCTCCATCATCGACGCCCTCCAAGGCGTCAAGGAGATCACCACCATATACAGTCTATACGGTATCTATGATCTCATCATCGAGATGGAGGCCGACTCCATGGACAGGGTCAAGGAGGTCGTGTTCAACAACGTCCGGCGCCTCGATCACGTGAAGAGCACAATTACGCTGCTTACCTACGGAGACCCAGTGATAAACGAGTAACCACCTCCCAGCTCTTTCAGGTTACAGTAAAACATTATATTCTATCCTTTGAACTTCAATTGAGGACCAGAGACACATATCTCCTGAACCCCCTTCACGTAGATTCTCTGGGTCCCTCATCATCAAGATAGGAATATATTGTACGCTCTCACAAGAACCATAAGTGAGCCATATGAGCAACCAAGGAATGGGCTTCGGGGGCTTCCTCCTAGGCCTGGGCGTTGGATGGTACATCTTCAGATACATAGCAGCCACCGTGGACATGATCGGCTACCTGCTTATACTGGCGGGCGCAGGCATCATAATTAACGCCTTTCTGTCAAGAGGCCGTCGCCGCTCGCCCATTCAGGGGCTCTTCGGCGGACTCGTTGGCGGACTCTTCCTAGCCCTCTTCATCACCCAGGGCTTCAGTATAATAACCGAGATCACCGACGAGTTCACCGACGTAGATCTGGGGACCTACAGGGCGACGAGTACATACACGCTTGACACCCCGGTGACGGCGGAGAGCATAGCGCTGGACGTTGAAAGCGTGAACGGCGGAATCGACGTGTCCTCGTGGTCCGGCGACCACGTCAAGTTTGACATCGAGGTAAAGGCCAGAGGCAGCACCACGGCTGAAGCGGAGGCGAACCTGGAAAGGTTCACGCACAGTCTGGAAGACTCCGTGTCGGGAACGACGCAGAGGATCTCACTCAACTTCCCCATCGCGTCGTCGGAGTGGAGCAAGTACGCCGTGATCGTAGACGTATACGTCCCCGAGGGCGTGGCTGAAGAGATCAGCCTCCAGACCACGAACGGCGAGATCAGTGTTCAAGGGCTGTCACTCCAGGAACTGGTGATCGACACGACCAACGGCAGGGTGGTGCTAACAGACGTGGAGTCCTCCTTTATCCAGGTTGAAACCACCAACGGGGCAATAACGGGAACCTTTACCGCGTCGTCGACGAGCTTCAGCACAACCAACGGGGGGATAGAGATGACCCTGGGGACCGTGTCGGGCGAACACCAGTTCAGCACCACGAACGGCTCGATAGACCTCA
>CAZTZC010000196.1:0-3789 GCA_964618045.1 uncultured Candidatus Bathyarchaeia archaeon
TATACTTCGCGGCGGGCGTGATACTGGGCGCCCTCATTTACACGGTTACCATCTCGCCCGACGGCTTCTGGACCACGTCGGTCCAGTGGTGGAGGCTTCTCATTGGAGGCTTCCTTGTAGGCTTCGGCACGAGGCTCTCAAGCGGCTGCACTTCTGGTCACGGCATAAGCGGCATAGCGTCCATGTCCACGACGTCCCTATTCGCCGTGATCACCTTCATCGTCGTCGGCGCTATCACCGCCAACATAGTATTGCTGCTGGGGGTTACGCCGTGAACAACAGGAACATTGTGCTCTTCGTGGGAGGCATAGTCTTCGGGTTCGGGCTGGCCGTGGGTGGCATGTCCAAGCCCGAGGTGGTGCTCAGCTTCCTCCAGTTGGAAGACTTTGGCCTGGTTGTGTTGATGGGCGCCGCCACGGGCGTAACTTTCGTGGCAATCAACGTCTTGCCCAAGTTCATCGAGAAGCCCATCCTCGGCGGCGAGTTCAAGCCCCGTACCAGGACACTCAGCAGAAACACCATAATAGGCGCCGCGATATTCGGCGTCGGCTGGGGATTCAGCGGGCAGTGCCCCGGCTCAGCATTATCCAGTCTGGGTATAGGTAACCTACCGGTGCTGCTCGGAATAGCCGCAATGTTCCTAGGCGCCTACGTCATGGGACGCTTCTTCGGCTAACATCTTTATTCGCCTATACGAGCCACCGCGATTATAGGCACCTCCGCAGTCGCCTCAAGCTCATTGCGTAGCGCGGTAACCAGCACCTCGAGCCCAGAGACCCCTGTTCGCGACATGTCCTCCTTGGAGGTGGTCACCAGCACCAGGTCTGGCCTCACCTTGCTAAGCGTCTCCTTCAGCTCAACCGTGTTAAGCTCCGCGTGGTAGTCCACGTCCTCGATTATGCCCTGCTCGACGGCGTAGGGCCTATCCCGAGGGTCAACAGTGACCACCTCTATCCTAGGGTTTTTCTTCAGCTGCCTAAGAACTCTGGCGCCCACCATCCCGGTGCCGACGACGAGGACTCGCATACATTTACTCAACTCGTGGCATCTTCTATTAACCTTGATCACTCAGCCCATCATATCAGGTTGACCATGCCTAATAGGTAGAATAAGGCGATGAGTATCACGGAGCTTACGACCGTCATGATCAATCCGTACCTTATCATGTCCCTGGACTCGACGATGCCCGTCGCCGAGATGAGCGCCATCCTCCCGGAGGCCGAGGGCAGCGCGTAGCCGAAGGTGGTGGCCATGGTGAGGGGAAGCACGAGTCTGACGGAGTTAAAGGCGGGATCGGCTGCGGCCAAGTCGATCATGATGGGCACGAACACAGCCGCCACGGTGGCGTTGTTCACCACGTTGGTGAGGAGAGCCGACGCGAACACGACGACGACCAGCGCGAAGATGTACGGCGTCCCGCTTAGCAGCGGCGAGGAGATGTCCGTGAGCCAGGCAGTCGCGCCAGACCTCTTCAACGCTTCCCCGAGCGCCAGCCCGGCGGCGATGGCGAAGAACATGCCCCAGCTGACGCCCTTCACGTCCTCCCACTGAATTATGCCCCGGAGAGCCATGTAGGACACCGCGATCATCCCGACGACTGCCGGGGAGAGGAACGTGGACGGCAGCCCCACGGCGTCCTCGATGAAGGCGCCCCCCATCCACATCAATATGGTGATCCCAAGAACCACCAGGACCTCCCTCTCAACGCCCCGCATCCCGCCCAGGTTCTCAAGCTCCCTGCGCGTCGCCTCGATGTCCAGCTCCTTCAAGGAGACTTTGGCTGCCTTCATCAGCGTCCACCAGGTGGCCGGGAACACGAATATCAGCGCCAGTAGGCCGTACTTCATCCAGTCGATGAACCTCCAGACCCTGATCTCCGCGAGGAACTCGGACGCCACCGCGTTGGAGGCGGACCCGGTGATCGTGGCCATCCCGCCGACGCTGGCGGCGTAGGCGATGCCCAGCACCAGGAGAACCAGCAGCTCCTTCGACTGCTCCTGGTCCGGGACTTGGCTGGAGATGGTGAGGGCCACCGGTATCAGCACCGCGGCCGTCGCGGTGTTCTCCATCCACATGGATAGAAGCGCGGCCAACGCCATGAGGCCGAGGAGAAGCCTGTCCACGCGCCCCCGCGAGGTCACGATGGATAGTAACGCCAGCCTCCTCGTTATCCCGTGCTTCCTCAGAGCCTCCGCCAGGAACAGGCTGCCGAGGATCAGTATGATGATGGGCCTGGACAGGGTCTCGAAGGCCTGAGCCGAGTTAGCCAAGCCGAGAGCCACCAGCGTCACCGGCACCATGAGCCCCGCGAACGGCAGCGGTATTGGCTGAAGCGCGAAGATGGTCCCCGTGAACACGAAGGCGGCCAGCGCCCGCTTCCCCTCAGCCGTAAGACCAGCCGGGGTGGGTAACAGGAGCACAAGCACCGTCAGCGCCACGACTGCTATGAAACGGTTGGAGAAACCGAGGCGATTACCCATAGAGACCTTGGATACAACAATGGAGGACCTCATTTAAACCTTATAAAACGGGTTCACGGCAGTCTCCGGGGCTTCACGGCCAGCAAGCCCGCCACGACTCCTACCACAGGGAAGGCGATGGACGCGAGAAGCGCCTCGCTGTACCCGCCGAACAGGTCGTACGCGACGCCGTAGGGCAGGGGCCCCAGCGCGGAGCCTATCACCCCAGCCATCATGGTGACGCCCCTGATGGTGCTCAGGTGCCTCCGCCCATAATAGTCCGGCCAGATCACTCCACCCACTATCCCCTGCAGCGCCATCTGGACCCCCACGAGCACCCCGTAAACCATGACCAGCGTCACGCTGTCCGCCAAGTACAGTGCCACCATGGAGCCGAGCATCAGCGCCTGGTTGAACGCGACGAGGTACCTCATCTGGACCCTGTCCGCGACAGGCCCCGCTAGAAGGGCTACGGGTAGGCGTACGACGCTCATGAGGCTGCTGATCAGCGCAGCCGTCCCAGGGTCCAGCCCGGCCTGGGCGAGTATGCTTATCTGGTGGAAGATCAGCCCCGTTATTATCGCCGACGGAACCACCGTCGTGTATATTATGCACCAGAAGGCCCGTGTCCTCATGGCTTCCCGTAGGGTCCATGAGTCCTCAACTAACGCATCCTCAGTCTTTGTGATCTCCGGGGTTTCCTCGTTGTCGGGCAGGAGCCCGACCTCCTCCGGAGTGTCCCTGATGAGGAGATAACTCAAAGGCGCCATGACGACCCACAGCAGCACCGCCCACGTCCACCAGCTCATCCTCCAGCCATAGTTCTGGATGATCCAGGTGTTGAGGGGCGGCAGGATCGCCAGGCTCAGCCCGCCCCCTATGCTGACGACGCCGATGGCGACGCCTCTCCTCTTTATGAACCACTGGGGTGGCAGAGTCACGCTGCTTAGGCTCATGGAGCCCTGGCCCAAGAGCCTCACGAGGAAGAATCCGACGAGGAGCATGGGCACCGAGGTAACGAGGCTCATCCAGACGCAGGCCACCCCGAACACCAGGGCGATTACGGCGGTCATCTTTCTGTGGCCGACCCTGTCGAAGAGCCTCCCGACGAAGCCCATGAGCATCCCCGCACAGAATGTGCCTACGCTGTACATGCCTGAGACTACGCTGCGGCTCCAGCCGTACTCGTTGATGTAGCTGTCTATGAACACGCTTACACTGTAGGTCTGCCCGGGCCCGCTGAAGAAGATGATGAGACTGGAGACCAGGACCATTACCCAGCCGTAGAACACCGGGGACCTGAACGGCAGCTTGGCTCTGCTCAACCACG
>CAZTZC010000197.1:0-3772 GCA_964618045.1 uncultured Candidatus Bathyarchaeia archaeon
GTTATGGGCTCCACTGGGTGGGGGTCGTTCCGCGGGAAGTCCATGGTCACGCCCTCCCCTGCCCTATGCGCGTAGAGCTCCCCGGCTTGGGTGTGGAACGTCACCGTGTCTCCCTCGTAGCCGAGCCTCGTGAAGAGGAGGTGCGCGGCGGCGAGGGTGGCGTGGCCGCACAGCGGCACCTCCCGCTTGGGGGTGAACCACCGCAGCCTGTAGCCGGTGCCCTGCTCCTCGAGGAACGCGGTCTCCGAGAGGTTCATCTCCCCCGCTATCGAGAGGTAGACGTCGTCACCTAGGTTGCAGGGCATGAGGCAGACGGCCGCCGGGTTGCCCTTGAAGGGCTCCGCCGTGAAGGCGTCAAGCTGGTAGAACGGTGCCTGCGGCATGTGATGAAGAACGGCGGCGAGGGTTTATCGTTTACGCTACACGGGCCGCAACCGTGCCTGAGCCACGCGTAAGGTTTACTACGGGTGAGCCGCATCATCCATACATGGTCGTCAAAGAGGTCCTGCTTCTAGGGGACCCTACCCTGAGGGAGACGTCGGAGCCGGTGACGGACTTCGATGAACTCACTGATGTGCTGGCTGATCTCAAGGACACGTTGACTTGGGCTCAGGAGCATTACGGGATGGGGCGAGCCGCCGCGGCCCCCCAGCTCGGCTACCTGAAGAGGGTGGTCTACGTCCAGATGCCTGAACGGAGCTTCTACCTCGTTAACCCCGAGATAGTGCGGCGGAGCGAGGAGACCTTCGAGGTCTGGGACAGCTGCTTCAGCCTGGAGGCAGCGTTCTTCGTCAAGATACCAAGGCACAGGGTCATCACGGTGGAGTACCGTGACGAGGACGGTGGTAGGCACGTGGAGGAGTTCAGGGACGACATGAGCGAACTCCTCCAGCACGAGATCGACCACCTCGACGGCGTCATGTGCAGCGACCACCTCCGCGACCCGCGGGACATAGTGATGAAGGCCGAGTGGATGAAGCGGTACAGGACGCCGGGCATAGGAATGTAGCGACGATCCATACCCACGGCACATTTCTTTTATTATTAAAGCACCCATTGAGAGACCAGCTTGAGCGCGAAAATAATCGCCTCCATACTCATCGGCGTCATCATAACAGGAGCAGCCGGCTACTACTACTACACAGAGTACATCATCCCCCAGATCGAGGAGCTGCAGGACGCGGTGGATCAGCTGACATCTGACTACGAGGACCTCACAGACGAGTTCAACGTCCTCACGGACGAGCATGAGGAGCTGAACCAGCAGCTGCAGAGCCTACAGGAAGATCACACGGAACTCATGGGCGACAACGAGGAGCTGATGAGCGAATACGAGGCTTTGACGGAACAGTACGAGCAACTCCAGTCCGAGTACGAGACCCTCCTCAGCGACTACGAGGCCGCCTTCGGAGGGCTCGATATTTCTCCAGAGTCGATACCGGTCCTTGAGAAGCTCTACACGTGGGAGTGGGACGGAGTTGAGCGGAGCATAACCATAACCGTGCCCGAGCAACTGTATGATTACTATAGTGAGAAGGAGCGTTACCAGACCATGGACTACAGGGGCTACCTTCTCCACCCCGTGGACGACCAGTACATCGAGGCCCTCGTGTATGAGTTCAACCTGATACAGGTGAATGAGGGGCTGAGCGAGGAAAACAAGACCGATCTGGTCATCTCGTTCATCCAGAGCATGGAGTACGTCCTCGATGCTGACTCGAAGGGCCTGACCGAGTACCCGCGGTTCCCGGTGGAGACCCTGGTCGACGGCGGCGGCGACTGCGAGGACACAAGCATACTGATGGCGTCGCTGCTAGACTGCATGGGGTACAACGTATCCCTGATCCTGATGCCGGATCATCTAGCGGTGGGCGTAGAGGTGAACGCCACGGGCGTCCACTGGGTCTACGACAACGTGACCTACTACTACCTCGAGACGACGGCCACCGGCTGGGAAGAGGGCGAGGTCCCGCCCGAACACGACCCAGAGGAGGCGACCATATACCCCGTCGAGGAGATACCGTTCCTGGCGTACAGCTGGACGGCGACGAGGTTGAACAACAAGGCCACCGTGAAGGTCCACGTGACCAACGAGGGTGCCCTCACCGCCGAGGATTACCGCGTCTGGCTTGCGGTAGAGGATGAGGACGGGTTCATAGTAGCCGAGACGCATAGCAGCTACTTCGACATGGCCTTCGGCGAGGACAGGTGGTTCACGTTGAAGGTGACGGGCCCAAGGTTCATGAAGCAGAGGCTGGTCGTGGGAATCATGGACCCCGAGGGCGAGACGAGCTTCCTGAGCTACTCCGAGTACTACACCACCCGTTAACGTAATTACGCTGCACGTCCAACTCAACCCGAGACACCTTGTCTAAGCGGATAGGCATACTGGGCGGCATAAGCCACGAGTCCACGGCTAGGTACTACACGCTTCTCCACGAGAAGTACCACGCGAGGCTGGGCGACTACCATTACCCGGAGGTGGTGGTCTTCAGCCTCGACTTCCAGAGGTTCACAGACCACGAGAACACGGACAGGGACGCCTACGTAGACTACATCATGCACGGCGTCAGGGGGCTCGAAGACGCAGGCGCGGATTTCGTCGTGATGGCGGCTAACTCGCCCCACACGGTCTACCGCGAGGTCTCGGAGGCGGCGGAGGTGCCCATGATCAGCATCGCCGACGCCACAGCGGAGAAGGCCGCGGGGCTCGGGCTTGAGAGGGTTCTGCTCCTCGGAATCAAGTTCACCATGCAGTCGACCTTCTACCACGAGAAACTCGCTGAGCATGGCGTCGCCGTGGTGACGCCGGACGAGGGGGAGCAGGACGAGATCGACCACATCATCTTCGACGAGCTCGTGATCGGCGTCCACAGGGAGGAGAGCAAGGAGAGGCTCCTGGAGATCATGGGGGGCTACCCCGTGGACGGCGTGATCCTCGGGTGCACCGAGCTGCCCCTAATAATAGGTGAGGCTGACACGGGGCTGACGGTGCTGGACACCGTGGACATCCACGTCGAGGCAGCCCTCGACTACGCCCTGTCCTAGGGGCTGCCCCCTGTCATGTCGAGGCTGAACGTATAGATGTTCTCGTAGCTGTGGCCCATGGCCACGTGTATCTCCCCTGTCGAGGCATCGTAGACTATGGACCATATGGTGCTTGACTGTGAAGCCTCGGACAGCAGATCCATGGCTTCACCCGCCGACAAGACGCCGTTGCAGCCGCTGAGTCCCTCGTAGACCGCTCTGTACCTCCAGCACGGCGCGTCTAGACCCGTCTGGGCTCCTTGGATGATATAGTTGGTCATCACCTGGTACGGCATCTCCTCCCTGAGGACGTGCATCTCGCCGTGGATGTACTCGACGACCACCGACTCGCCTGACCCGTCGGCGATCATGTAGTGGATGGGCGGCGTAGTCATCTCCACGTTGTACTCTTCGAGGAGCGTGAGCGCCTCGTCGACGTCCCCCGCGTAGTCGAGGAGCAGCCTGATGACCTGGATCTCGCCTATGGTCGTCTTTCCCTCAGCTGTGGGGGCCAGTGCCTCCGGTATGGCCGCCATGCCCACCGCCAGCCCCTTCTCGTTCATGCCGTCGAAGGGCAGGTAGAGGGCCGCGAGCAGACTGTCCAGGTCGCCCTCCTGCGGTAGGTTGCTCAAGCTGTAACCGAAGTAGCCCAGGTCAACCATGGAGACGCTGGCGTAGCCGTCGGGCGGGTCCGTGTAGAGGAGCAGCGCCGGGTTGCTCGGGAAGTCGAAGTTCCTCCCCATCA
>CAZTZC010000198.1:0-3637 GCA_964618045.1 uncultured Candidatus Bathyarchaeia archaeon
AGAGCGGTGGCCTCTTAAGCCATTGGCCGAGGGTTCGAATCCCTCCAGACCCGCTAAAGATTCTAAGAACATCACCCGGTAATTTAATTAAAAATTTTTTTCTGATCTGACCGGTAACAGGTCATACGTCTACTCTAACCCGCAGACATCTAAGCGTTTAATACCGCTGAAAGGTAGACTGTCCCATGGTCTACGTGATAGGCCACAGGGGGGCGTCGGGCCACGCACCCGAGAACACGTTAACGTCCTTCCACAAGGCGGTTGAGTTCGGCGCAGACATGGTGGAAATGGACGTCCACCTCTGCGCGACGGGGGAGCCCGTGGTCATCCACGACGACACGGTGGACAGGACCACCGACGGCTCCGGTAGGGTAAGGGATCTATCGCTCGACGATCTAAAGCGGCTCGACGCAGGCGGCGGTGAGAGGGTGCCCACGCTGGAGGAGGTCCTCAACGAGATGTCGGGCCTAGTCGCCTTAAACGTGGAGCTCAAGGGTCTCGGCTGCGTAGATCGGGTCCACGAGGTCATCTCGGATGCTGTCGACGACGGCCTGGTGAGCCACGACGGGCTTCTGGTCTCCTCGTTCCACCTTGGGATGCTTGAGTGGATGAGGGCTCTCTCAGACGACGTAAGGCTCGGCGTGCTGGTGAAAGAGGACCCAGCACAGATCTTCGACTTCGCTCAGCGTGTCCACGCGTACTCGGTTAACCCCTACCATAAGCGGATGGGGCTGGAGTTCGTGTCCATGGCCCACGGCCTCGGCTTGAAGGTGTACCCGTGGACGGTGAACGAGCCTAGCGACATAGCCGAGGCTAAGGCGATGGGCGTCGATGGCATAATCTCCGACTACCCAGAAAGGGTGTAAAAAAAGGGAGGACTCTACCGTTTGCTGAGCTCCTCTATGCTTACCCTGGGCTTGTCCCAGTACTTGAACCCGCCCGGGGGCGTCCACGACCCGAACTTCCTCAGCCCCTTGGCGAGGTAGTATCCTGACGGCGTCTCGGGGCTGAACAGAGGGTGGGCGAATGCCGCCTCGTCCTCTGAGACGAGGGGCTCGACGAGCTCGTACTCCATGGAGCCGCTTCCCAGGCGGCTGCACGTGTTGGCGGTGATCCACTGGCTCATGCCGACGATGCCTGTGAACTTCTCGTCGCCTGGGTTCATTACCTCCTTCTCCTCGGCTGCGCTGCCTGGTATCCCCGTCGCCTGCACCGACATGTCCAGCGCCGCGACGTCGATGGCCACCATGTCGCGGGACGCGAAGACGCCTAGGTTGGGTATGACGGGCCTGTCAGAGCCTGGGACGCAGTCGCAGGCGGGGGTGATGTCAATGGCGTAGCTTATATAGCCGACGTTCTCGGGGCCCATGTGCCTGATGTAGCCCGTGGCTGCGTCACCCATGGCGACTAGGAACCAAGTCCGCCAGTCCTCGAACTTCTCGCGGCCCCAGAGGTCGCACCTGAAGAGGGGCCGCTGGTGGCCGAGGCAGCCTATGCAGGCTTCGGCGTCCCACTCGGCGTGATCCTTCTTGATCTTGATGGCGCCGACGGGACACATGTTGTCGCATAGGACGTGGTCTGGGCACTCCTCGCCCAGGCAGTTGTCGCCGTTGAAGCTCCAGCTGTTCCAGCCCACGGTCTGGTGGAGGCAGAGGTGGACGTCGATCTTGCCGCGTTTGCTGCTGCAGCCTATGGCGACGTTCTTGATGCTGCCGCCGTAGACGCCGCTGCCGTGGCCCTTGAAGTGGCTCACCACGATCATGGCGTCCGATTCCGCGATGCCCTTGGCCAGGTAGCTCTCCTTGAGGAGGAGGCCGTCGGGGATGTCCACCCTGACGTCGTCGGTTCCGTACATGCCGTCGCTTATGATGATGGGGCACCCCATGCTCTGGGGCGTGAACCCGTTCCGGGCCGCCGTCTCCAGGTGGAGGTCGGCTGTGCTGCGGCCGCCGTAGAAGTAGTAGGGCAACGTGGTGGTGTCGGTGACGAATGGCTTGCCGCCGTGCTCCTTAATCTTGTCCACGATGACCCGTACGAGGATGGGGCGGAGGTACGCCGAGTTGTTCCACTCCCCCATGTGGCACTTCACGGCGACGGTGTCGCCTGGGTCGAAGCACTCGAACAGCTCGGCGTGGTCGAAAAGCTGCTGCGCCTTTGCGGGTATGCTCGATGGAAGACCGCTGTAGCGGTCGTCCATGTGGTAGACCTTGCTCTTCATGTCCATGGTCTCCAGAAACTGGATATGAAATGGGTTTATCCTTTATTTAAAGCCCAACAGTCAGGTGACGACCATGCTCCGGCGGCGGCTCTCCTCCTCGATCTCCTTCGCCTTGGCCTCCACGGCATCAACGGCGGCCTTCACCTCCTCCTGACTCGCGCCGGCCTCCAGCCTGGTCAGCGCGTCCACGGCCGCCTCCTGCATGGACTCCGCTATGGGTTTTCCCACCTTTGTTCTGAGCCATATCTTGTTGAGGTTTTGGCTAACGATCTTGGAGGCCCGTTTCACCCTCTCCGCCTGCTCCTCGGGGAGCCCGCCATGCGCGGTCACGGCGTCCAGCGTCTCCTTCGCCGACTCCATGGGTTGACTCATCTCAGCCCCAGCTCCTCTCCCAACGCCACTAGTCTATCCTCAAACGTGTTAAAGGTTGTTCTCTGGTAGCCCAGGTGGCGGCTCCTCGACGTGTCGTACCAGTCCACCGCCGTGTAGCTCTCCGGGTAGACGGGCTCCACCTCGACGCCCAAGGCCCCGTAGAACCTGTTGAGGTACTCCTCCCCCCTCATCTGCCAGCTCGAGCCCCCCGCCACGTTGTAGACTGCGTCCCTCAGGGGTTCGTCTAGGCATCTTACGATGGCCTGCGCGGCGTCCTCGACGACGATGAACTCCACCCTCTGGTCCGCCCTGTAGTCTACCTCGTCGGGTAGCTCCAGCAGGTCCGCGACGCTGATGGGCGCCAGCCTGAGGACGGCGTAGGGGTGCCCAGACGTCTTTACGGCGTTCTCGGCCATGATCTTGGACTCCGAGTAGTTGTTATGGGCTGTCTGTGGGTGGGTCTCCTTTATCGGCGGCGTCTCGTGGTGGGTGACCCCGTAGGTGGCTATGCTTGAGGCGAAAACGATGGGCGTCTCGGGCGGCGACGCCTCCAGTATGTTCAGCGTGCCCTGTACGTTGACTCTCTGCGTCAGCTCTCTGCTCGCCTCGCTGACGGGGGGCAGCACGGCGGCTAGATGCACCACCGCCTCGGCGTCTCTGCACGCCTTCTCCACGTTCTCCGGGTCGGTGATGTCTCCCCTGTGGGTGGTGGTGTTGGGGAGCGACTCTACGTGGCTCCAGTTGACATGGGGTAGGTCGAACGCCTTTACGCTGTGCCCGGCTTCGGTGAGCTGGCTGGCTGTCCAGTACCCCAGGCGGCCGGCTCCCCCCGTCACGAGTATGGTCATGTCTGGGTCATGTTTGGTGTCCGTGAATATAACGGCGCGGATGAGTTGTTCCTAGTCATATGGAGTTACCTTTTTAGGCTCGATCGGGGGCCTGTGGGGGTTTATATCAGGTTACTTGTAATATGTAAAAAAAATTTCTTGGCAGAGGATGTTCCTTGTTACCGGGAATAAGCGTTTTTAGGCGTGATCGGGGGCCTTT
>CAZTZC010000199.1:0-3525 GCA_964618045.1 uncultured Candidatus Bathyarchaeia archaeon
GCTAGCTTAAGATATATTGATCGAGTGCCTGGGTGCATTCAATAATCTTATCCTATGTTCCACCTGGTATTCAACTGTGATTATGCTTGGTTGAGTTGGCTGAGATTCAAGGCCACCTTGCGCGTGCGAATTAAATTACCATAAACCGAGAAATTTAAATGAGTTAATCGATCTCTCCCGGGCTACTCTTCAATTCTCCCGGGTTACCTGGAGATTACGAACGCTTCCTGAAAAGCTTCACACCATCGAAGTCGCATACGTTAGCTTTGATATAATTATATCCTTTACAAATCAAAGTATGGAACGTTGCTGACCATTTCGCGCGCGCCAGGCCTGAAACATTAGCTTAATATCAAATACTGCTCTTCATGTCTTATGGGCTCCAAAGTGTTTGCATGGAGGGTCCGCTTCATAGCCTTCGCTTCGGGAGCGGCGGTCATGGGAGTGGAGCTAATGGCAAGCAGACTCTTCGCTCCTGCCTTTGGTGACAGCGTGTTCGTCTGGGGCAGCCTCATAGGCGTGATTATGATGGCTTTAGCGGCCGGTTACTGGCTGGGAGGCAGGAGGGCCGATAAGAACAGCAGCTACAATGAGCTCTTAAACATGGTCATGGCGTCAGGGGCTTTCGTCCTAGCTATACCTTGGGCGGCACCCTACGTCCTCGAACTCATAAGGCGCACTGGATTGGGGGACGTCTACGGCCCCCTGCTGGCTTCTATCCTGCTGCTCACGGGGCCGACGGTCCTGCTCGGGATGGTGAGCCCCTACACTGTGAGGCTGTCCGCTGGCAACATGGTCAGCCTTGGCTCCGTGTCTGGGGGCCTCAGCAGCATAAATACTGCGGGCAGCATTTTTGGGACCTTCTTCACAGTATTCGTCCTCATACCCGTCTTTGGAACCCGCGAGATCATTACGAGCCTGGGCGTGTTACTTATGTTCGTGTCACTCATCGGTAGAAGCTGGAAAGAGAAAATTTTTTTGATGCTGCTGGTGGGGGTTCTTATCTTACCCGAGGCACTGTTGAGAGGTAGGCTAAGCGTACTGGAGGGCACCATGGTCTATAGGAGGGAGACCCCCTACAGCACGCTGACCGTAGTGGACAACACCGAGGCCGGCATCAGGTACATGTTCCTCAACGACATGGTCCACAGCATGATGTACCTCAACGGCTCCACGAGAGCCGCATCTCGCTACACAGATTACTTCAACCTAGCCTTCGGGTTCAACCCAGGCATCAGGGACGTACTTTTCATCGGCGGGGGAGGCTTCTCGGGACCCAAGCAATTCCTAGAGAAGTATCCCTGGGTGAACGTGGATGTCGTGGAGATCGACCCGTACGTCGTCGAGGCCGCCTACGAGTACTTCCATGTGCCCAAGGATGAGCCGCGTTTACACGTCTACACCGTGGACGGCAGATCCTTCCTAGACCAAGCAGGATTCTACGATCTGATCGTGCTGGATGCCTACAGCCACACATACGTGCCATTCCACCTAATGACCCTCGAGTTCCACCAGCTCTTGAGGCAACACCTTAATCGGGGGGGTGTCATTGTGTCCAACCTGATAAGCAGCTTCGTGGGGGACACCTCTGAGCTGCTCTGGTGCGAGGTGGAGACCGTCGCCCAGGTGTACCCCCACGTGTATATATTCTCTACATTCAACACCTCCGAGGCCGTGGTCAGGAACGTCGTAATGGTGGCGTCGAGTGACCCCGAGCCAACCACGGCTGAAGTGTTCAGCAGTAGCATATCTTCAGTACTTGAAGACCATGATAGGGTTTTAGGCTACTACAAGACGCTCTACTCTGGGGAGCCCTTCGGTAGACGGATAGTCCTGGTGGACAACTATGCCCCGGTTGACACGCTCCTTAACCCAGTTACACTAACTAACTACGACGAGTCAGGCCAGCTAAGGGAGGTGTCCCTCGTCAACCCTTATGCTATAACCGGGCTCTGGGTTTTATCTATTGCCATGGTGTACAAGATTTCATCATTGTTGACGAAGCAGGACAATCTTGAAACACAACCATGATCGTATCTGCATCGTAATACAGGAGCGTCTATACCATGCGGCGCTCGTATTATGTGTTCTAGTACTTCCTTTAATCTATTAAATAAGAAGATGGAACGATTCATGAGATGTCTCCACTGGGAGTAGGGTTCGAATATCCCCTGGGCTATCTAGAGATTATAAACATAGCCTGAGGGATTCTATACCGAAAAGAAAAGGGAAATTATGGGGAGACTAGATTGAATATCATACACCATCTTTGAGAGATGACAGAAGTTGTTCGATAGATCCAAGATCCTGACTGGGTTTCTCGTCTACGGCCTCGCGGTGGGGCTACTCAGCTCCTGGTGGTGGGGCATCAGCGACAACCTTTTCCTGCTGAACATACCCGGGGAGCTACTCGGATACGAGGTATACGACATCGCAATCAGGCTTCTCGGAGACCCATCCTCGCCGCAAGCCCACTACTCCATACCATGGGTGCTGAGGGTGCCTCAGGTGTTCGTCCCGGTCTCCACTCTCTTTTGGGGAGTGATCGGTTTGGTTTTACAGACAGCATACGTCAAGTTGATACGAGCAGATAGTTAATGCTGTGAATTATTTTAGCCCCCCCACATGCATCTCGATTTAATAGCAGCCCCTCTAACTGGTGAGTCTGGGTTAATGGGGGCATTACGCCATATAGATTCGATGCGCGTTCCCCCAGTACAACTTTCCTAGGACTGAGAGAGGCAGATCGAGACCGTTGATATACGTACCCCCGGTGTCCTTGGTGTCGTCATCGGGGAAAGGCAGCGGGGTGCCTCGTTCACCCGTCTCCCAGAGGATTCTTTGCGCAACGTATCGACCAGAGAAGTAGTCACGTTCACCTCTACTGGATGAGACATCGGTCCCGAAGAGGACCCTATCCTGGTACCTGAGCATGAACTCCCGGGCCTTCCCCGTGTCCTTGCTCAGCTCGCGGGCCATCCACCTCGACGACGCCGTGTCGACCACGAGGTTAGGAAACTCGTCCATCCACCTGGCTAGATTTGGTAACCTGTGTATCTCGGGCTGTGAACCGAAGTGAGGAACCTGAAACCTCAGTTTACGGTGCCGGGTTAACACATCCTCCAGCTGTCTGAGGTGTTCATCCTTGGTTCCATACTTCTCCGAGTCCCGGTACTGGGACGCGTAGTAGGTGTCGGGGTCACCCATGTGGATGATGAGGGGTATCCCGTCGTCCTCGAGGGCCTGAAAGATGGGCTCCAGTTTGGGGTGATTGATCCGGAAATCCTTCGGGACGTTCTCGATGTAGTCACGCCAGCGGGGGCCGAACCATGACTTGGCGAGGGAGTAGCCCTGGTCCCGGAGCTTCGATATCTCGTCGAGGACGGGTCCGACGTTGTACTGCGCTATGTCTCTCAGGGAGAGGTACTTCGCGAACACGAACCTGTCTGGGTACCGCTCCTTGGCGGCTTGGAACCCTTCCTCGTCATGTACAATCCCGATCTGCGCCGAGACCCCGAAATCATC
>CAZTZC010000200.1:0-3513 GCA_964618045.1 uncultured Candidatus Bathyarchaeia archaeon
AACGCGGAGATCGGGGCAGAGAGCGAGGTACTGAAGGGGCTGAAGGAGATCGGAGAGGTCAAGGAAGCCCACATGGTGTACGGCGTATACGACATCATCGCCCGCATCGAGACGGAGACGATGCAGGAGCTCAAGGACATCATAAGCTGGAAGATCCGTCGCCTAGACAAGGTGCGAAGCACTCTGACCATGATCGTAGTCTAACCCCCCATCCTATTTTTAGCAACCTTTTTACAATTCAGCCCATAGCAGTGTTCGAACCCAGTTGACGCTCCACATCGGCATCGACGACACCGACAGCCCCGAGGGCGGGTGCACCACCTACGTGGCGGCTTTGCTAGCGGAGCGTCTGCTGGCGCTGGGAGCCCGGTTCATCGACTACCCCATCCTGCTTAGACTGAACCCCAACACGCCTTGGAAGACCCGGGGAAACGCCGCGGTGTGCCTCAGGGTCGAGTTAGACGAGGGGCAGGAGGACGAGGCGATAAAACGCACCCTGGAGCTCGTGGAGCAGCACGGGCGGTTCGGGTGCGAGAACACGAACCCGGGGGCCGTTTTCCACTTCGGTGAGGTCCCGGAGGAATTGGCAAGCTTCTCGGAGAAGGTCGTCAGGCAGATAGTAGAGAGAGAGGAAGCCGAGGAGCTGATCAGGGATCACGGGATGCACGCCTTCGCGTGGAAGAACGGCAGAGGCATCATCGGAGCCCTCGCGGCGATAGGAGGCACCCTCCGAGGTGACCACACCTACGAGCTAATCACCTACCGCACACCAGAAAACTGGGGCTCCCCGCGGAGGGTGGACGCCGGCTCCGTGAGGAGGATGGACGAGGCCACCAGAGACAGCACATTCAACAACGTAGACGAGAAGGGGAAGCCGCTAATAACGCCGCACGGACCTGACCCGGTTCTCTACGGCGTCAGAGGCGAGTCCCCTGAAGCCGTCTATGAAGCCTTCAACATGGTCGAGGAGCTGGAGCCTGTTGAGCGATGGATGATCTACAGGAGCAACCAGGGAACAGACGCCCACTTCGCGTCCACGGCGCCGATAGGCAGCCTCACGCCGTACAACCCCGCGATAATCGAGGGTGCCGTAGCATCGAAGCCGGAGACCATCACTGGGAGCCACGTCATCTTCAAGGTAAGGGATGGATCAGGTGAGGTAGACTGCGCCGCCTACGAGCCCACAGGTAGCTTCAGGCACGTCGTCCGGCGGCTCATACCTGGCGACGAGGTTAAGGTCTACGGCGGCGTCCGCCCCATGAACCCAGGGTTCACACTGAACACGGAGAAGCTGGAGGTGCTGAGCCTAGCTGAGAAAGTCAAGTTAAAGAACCCTAGGTGCCCGGAGTGCGGCGGCGGAACAGAGTCCATGGGCTCCGGACAGGGTTACAGGTGCAAGAAGTGCGGCTACAGGGGCGAGGATCTGGAGAAGATGCGAGTAATCCAGCCGAGAGAGCTTAAACCCGGCGTGTATCTGCCTGACAGGGACGCGCACAGGCATCTGACGAAGCCGTTGACACGGTACGGACGGGAGAGGGACTACATTCCTGGGGCCCCCGTCGAGCCTTGGATAGGCTTCCCCGCCCACAGCGAATAAGTACCTTAGACGCCATCTTCAATGCATGAAGAAGACTCTTCCAGAGGGTAAGCTTCTGCAGGGTGGGCCCCCCACGTCAGTGGTGCTTGCTACATGTGTAGACGCGAAGGGTAACCCCAACATCATAACGCTGGGCATGTTCATGTACATCAGCCAGAGGCCGCCGCAGGTCTGCATAGGCGTGGCCCCGCCCCGGTACAGCCACGACCTCATCGTGGAGCAGGGCGAGTTTACCGTCAACGTCCCCACCACGGAGATCATAGACGAGATGCACAGGTGCGGCGTCGTCAGCGGCCGCGACGTCAACAAGTTCGAGGACACCGGGCTAACGCCCATCCCGGCGAGGAGGATCAAGCCGCCTCTCATCGAGGAGTGCTGCGGCCACCTGGAGTGCAGGGTTGTCCAGACCCACACATGCGGCGACCACACCCTCATCGTGGGCGAGGTGGTGGCGGCGAGCGCCGACGCGGAAGTCCTGGACGGGAGCAGCAACCTCGTCCTCACCAAGGCGAGGCCAGTGATCCAGAAGAACTGGAACTACCACACGGTCAAGAAGCCCTGACCATCAGAAACCCTATATCCGTTCCCGAGGATCGGTAACCATGTCTCCGAAGAAGGTATTCACGGCCGAACAGGCCAAGAAGGTAGGCGAGAAGCTGGGCGTCGACTGGAGCAAGTATGACGTGGAACAGTTCAGGGTCGGGATGGACGTGGAGCTGGAACACGGGAAGGTGGACCCCCACACCAACGTCACCGACGACGACCCCGTCAAGACCGGTAAGATAGCTTTGGCCCACCTGAACGAGTTCCCAGACTACTACACGAGGCTCCTGAAGCTGGAGCACGAAGCCGAGGCTTACTGGGAGAACAAGAAGTAATCTTCGCTTATTTTTATTAAAAAGAACGATTACTTCAAGCCAATCATTTGGCGGAAACCCCGAGCCTTGGGTTTAAATAGCCGGCTACACTCCAATAGATAAAACAGGGCTGAACAGGTTGTCACGTGGAAGAGAGTACGACGGAGCCATCACCATATTCTCCCCCGAGGGACGCATCTACCAGGTCGAGTATGCGCTGGAGCTGGTGAAGCGGGGCAGCCCTATAGTCGGCGTCAAGTGCCCCGACGGCGTCGTCTTGGCCGCCATCGAGCCCAAGCAGAGCAGGCTGGCTGCCCAGATAAACAGCAAGAAGATATACAAGATCGACGAGCACGTCGCAGTGGCCATCGCCGGCCTTAGCCCCGACGCGAGGGTACTCGTCCGGCAGGCCCGGTACGTGGCCCAGGGAAACAGGATGACCTACGACGAGCCGGTGGACATCGAGAGCCTCACCAGCAGCGTCGGCGACCTCCTCCAGACCTACACCCAGAACGCGGGCGTCAGACCCTTCGGCGTCAGCCTCATCTTCGGAGGCGTCGACAACCACAGGGTCAGCCTCATCTCGACGGACCCAAGCGGCAGCTACCGCGGCCACAAGGCTCACGCCATAGGCCGCAACAGCGAGAAGGCCATGAAGGTGCTCCACGACCAGTACAGAGAGGGCTTGAGCCTCGACGAGGCCACGGCCCTCGCCATAGAGAGCCTCAAGGAGGCAGCTGACGAGGCGCTCACACCCGAAGACCTGAACATCTCCACGATATCCGAAACACAAAAATTCAGGACTCTGACCATCGAGGAGATCAAGAAGTACTTCTAGACGCAGGGTTTATCAGGGACACCCAGTCTCTTCAACGATGAAAACGTCATGCCAGGCAAGAAAAGCTTGAAGAAGATGGAGAAGCAGCAGTCATCGAAGGACAAGACGGACCAGAAGTCCAAGGAAAAGAGGGACAAGATCATCGGCGCAGTCGAGATACCCGACGCCACCAGCGACGAGGTGATGGGCGCCCTGAAGGGGATGAAGGCCATAACGCCTAC
>CAZTZC010000201.1:0-3464 GCA_964618045.1 uncultured Candidatus Bathyarchaeia archaeon
TCCGTATAGATGACCCGGAGCGGAAGCAGGCCGGAGAATGGCTGGCTCAGGAGCTGAAAGCCTTGGGCGTGCCCGTTGAGGGTGAGCTCGCCGTCGAGAGGGCCGTCTGCTCGGATGCAGTCATGGACACACCAGGTGGAGAGTGGAACGTCTACACGGGGGGATGGGGGATCACGAGAGACCCTGACCACCTCACAGACTTCTACCACAGCAAAGAGTTCGACCCTGAATGCATAAGTGGGTGGCGTGGCTACAACTATCCTGGCTTCGTCAACAGCACCTTCGACTACTGGGCGGATCTTCTGAAGACAGCAAGCACCTTCGAAGAGACCAAGGAAGCCGCGTTCATGTGCCAGAAGATAATCGCCGAGCAGGTGCCAGGCATATTCATGTACGGCCACATCGGCGTCAAAGCCTACAGTGCAGAGTGGACGGGCGTGGTTAACATGATTGGTCAAGGCATCAACAGCTGGTGGAGCTGCCTGAACATGCATCCCGCAGATAAAGTGTCTGGCGGAGTCATAGAGTACGGCATAAAGTCCGACATAGAGACGCTCAACCCGCTGACAGCCGAATGGACATACACGTGGGAGGTCCTCGACAAGATCTACGAGTCCCCCTACTGGTACAACCCGTACGACATCAGCGAAGACTGGGGATGGCTGGCCGAGTCCTGGGAGATCGACGACTGGGTTAGCCCCACAGGCGTCGACGGCACCAAGGTAACGTTCTACTTCGTCAAAGACGCGAAATGGCACGACGGTGTACCCTTCACGGCTGAAGACCTGAAATTCACCTACGAGTACATACGAGAATACGGAATACCGAGATACCTGCCTAACATACAGTTCATCGAGGACATGGTACTGGTCGACGACTACACCCTCGAGGTATACCAGAACACGACCAGCTACTTCGCGTTCCACTACCTAAACGGCCCACCCGTGCTCCCCAAGCACATCTGGGAGGACGTGGGCGCAGGTTGGCAGGACTATGACCCGGTGGCGGAAGGCGGACTGATCGGTCTTGGACCCTGGAAGTTCGTGGAGTACGTCCCAGGCGAATACGTGCACCTCGTCGCAAACGGTGATTACTTCAAAGATCCCACTACAGCCAAGCATGCACAGGAGATTGCTTTACTTGAGGAACAGCTAGCTCAGGCAACCCTCACAGGCGAGGAAACCGCAGAAGACATTGCCGCCCTTAGTGAGCAGATAAATGAACTGACTACAGCCACAAACCTACTCGAATCCCAGATCTCGTCTCTAGAGACAGAGGTCTCGAACCTGGAAGGCGGACTTACGAGCGCTTCAAACATCGGGTATGCCTCCATAGCGATAGCAGTAGTCGTGGGCGCAGTCGCGATCTATATGGCTAGAAGAGAGACATAAACTCGATCCATACCTTTTTTTCTTTCAAACTCAATCAAAAAGTATCTAACTTAAAAATGACCCATAAAGTGTAGAGGAGAAAGAGATGTCCCTGAAGAGTTACATATTAAAGAGGCTGGTCTACAGCGTCGTCCTCCTGTTCTTCGCGATTTCACTCAACTTCGTCATCTTCAGGATGGCACCCGGTAACCCGATCCAGGTGGTGGCCAGCGGCATGAGGCTTGAGCCGGAGATGGTCGAGCGCCTGATAGAGCTGTGGGGGCTCCAGGAGCCGCTGCACGTTCAATACATCCGCTACATCAGGTCTACCCTGACCTGGGACTTCGGGTACTCCTACAACTCCTTGGAGCCGGTGTCCCGGGAGATCGTGGAGAGGCTCCCCAACACCCTGCTCCTCATGGGGGTCTCCCTGTTCTTCGCGATCATCTTCGGAACAGTCTTTGGCATCTACGCCGCATACAGACGCGGGAGTCTATACGATCTAACCTCGGTAACGGTCTCGCTTTTCAGCTACGCCCTTCCCACCTTTTGGATGGGGTTACTCATGATCTACGTCGGAGGATACGTGCTAGGCCTCTTCCCCCTCGCAGGGACCATGTCGAGGCCGCCGCCGATAGACCCCATACTGAAGGTTTTCGATCTCGCCTGGCACCTCTTCCTCCCAGGCCTCACCCTCTTCCTCTTCCAGTACGGGGGATGGCTGTTGATGACGAGAAGCACCATGCTCGAGACCCTCCACGAGGACTACATCACGACCGCTAGGGCGAAGGGAGCGACCGAGAGAAGCGTCCTCTTCAAACACGCCTTCCGCAACGCCATGCTGCCTCTCGTGACCAACGTCGCACTTCAGATCCCGGGCCTCCTGAACGGAGCGATACTTACAGAGACTGTGTTCTCGTGGCGAGGTCTAGGGCTCTACACCTGGACAGCCATCCAGTTCAACGATTACCCCGTGCTTCAAGCACTGTTTTTCATCTTCGCGTTAGTCACCGTGGTCTGCAACTTCCTCGTGGACATCGTCTACGGATACATCGATCCGAGGATCCAGTATTGAGGTGTAGAGGATGACAACATCAACCCGTAGAAAACGATACAACCTCCTGATGAGCCAGGCGAAAGACTTCTGGAGCGCCTACAAGAAAAACAAGAAGGGGCTCGTAGGCATAGGCCTGATCTTCTTCTTCATTCTGTTCGCCTTCTTCGGTCCGATGTTCACCGAGAACGATCCCGTGAAAGACTGGGACGTGGGGGGCAGAAGAGTCCCCCCGGTGTGGTTCAAAAACCTCCCGGGCTACCAGAACCTGGTTCCCAACCTGAAGCCGGTGACAGATGTCGGCTTCGGGAACTCTGAAGAACTCTCAGACTGGGACATCATTACGAGCCCCGAGGACAGCTTCACAGTAACATATTCCGCGGAAGGCTACGACAGCGGGAGCGGCCCCGGCTCGATCCTTGTTAGCCTAAACAGATGGGCCGGTATGCCAGTGTCCGCAGATGTAAAGATCTCTAAGACCTTCACGTGGCCGTATTCCTCTCCACCCAAGAGGTTTAGCTGCGACGCCAGTTACAAGGCTGAAGGAGTCGAGGGTACACGCCTGAACATCGGGATCGTCTTGGTCGACGCGAAGGGGCGGGAGTATGTCCTGTGGCAGAGGGACATATCTTCGGATACCGGGTGGTCGACTCCCGAGTACAAGGTGGACTCGTACTCGATAAGGGTGAAGATGATCTTCCCAGAAGGCGTGTTCGCTGACCCGGCTCAAAAGATCTTCAACGGAACAGGCGACTACGAGTTCTATTTCAGAGCATCCTTCACAGAAATCGACCCGGACTCGACGACCGTCACCAGCCTTTACGTCGACGATCTCGACATCAAGTTGATGGGCACATGTTACGGCCTCCTCGGGACCGACCAGTGGGGCCGGGACGTGTACAGTCAGCTGGCCAACGGTGCGAAGACGTCTCTCCTCGTGGGTCTGCTGTCCGCGTTCATCTCCGTGTCCATCGGGTTAACCGTCGGCCTGTTCGCCGGCTTCATGGGCGGGCTGGTGGACGAGGTATCCATGCGCTTCG
>CAZTZC010000202.1:0-3412 GCA_964618045.1 uncultured Candidatus Bathyarchaeia archaeon
CTGTCGCCTGAGCTCGCCCGGGACATCCGCGAGTCCTAGTACGTAGTCGGTCTCCTCGACCCCTAGTTCCTCTGGGGTTGGATACCTTTTCTCGGTGATCAGAGAGTGGAGTATGGCTGCCTCCGCGTATTCCTGCAGCGCCGCCACCACGGTTTCGCTGCTCTGGACGCCGGGGAACTCCTCTCCAACTCCCCGAACCTCGGTGAGCAGATTCGCGGCGTCGGAGATGAGCCGCTCTGCTTTTTCGGTTTCACTTTTGTGTAGCATGAGGATCGACTGCTTGCTGAGGGTTCTCGCCTTTCGGGCCTTAGGGTAGGCCCTGTCTTTTGCCTCATCGAGGGCTCTCAGGCGTTCCGTGGCCTTCTTTATGATCTCTTGTAGCATCTTCTACTGCTCCGGCGTTGCATCGGTGGCTGTGAGTGGCTGGTCCACGGTGCCGGTGTGGACCTGCTTACCCATGTTAATCTAGTGTGTTTATTGGGGTTTAAGGGTTGACTATGCGAAGCGTTTATATACTGGGTGTTAGGTTAACATAACAAAATGTGTGGTATAACGCACATAAAGTGTGGTAAACCAAACAGGAGGAAACGAGAATGAAGAGAACACAAATAGCAACCATAGTAG
Organism: uncultured Candidatus Bathyarchaeia archaeon; assembly: GCA_964618045.1. Classification (GTDB taxonomy): domain Archaea; phylum Thermoproteota; class Bathyarchaeia; order TCS64; family TCS64; genus RBG-16-57-9. The sequence continues at coordinate 625 of CAZTZC010000202.1, forward strand.
TGGCATTGGCAGGAGCCGCCGCGGCCCTCTGGGTCTTCGGTGCAAGCACCTTCGGTCTCTTAAGCGCAGCCAACGTCGCGGTCATCATAGCCATAGGGGGCTTCATGGTCGACCGTATGCTGGTGAACAGAGAGGACAAGGTCCAGGGGTTCGCCGTCACCGACGAGCGGACAATGCTCCTGGAGGGCAAGGCCGGCAGGGCCGCCTTCATGCTGGGCAACTACGTATGGCTCGCGCTGCTCTGGTACGAGTTCGCCGCAGAGAACTGGATGCCCTGGCCCAAGATCGGGTCGCCGCCCGTGCTGCTGCTCGGCTTGATGGCTCAGCTGGCTGTCTACTTCGTGGCGAGGTTCATGATGGCGAAGAGCGTGAAGAAATGAACACCCGTATAAAGGAGCTCAGAGCCCGCATGGGGTACACCCAGGCGGACCTAGCCAAGCTCGTTGGGGTTAGGCGTGAGACCATCAGCTTCGTCGAGAACGGCGAGTACAACCCCTCGCTGCTGCTGGCGGTGCGGATCGCCACGGCCTTCGGTGAGCCGGTGGAGGAGGTCTTCCTTTTCGACGAAGACGAGATCAAGATAATGTAAAGGGCTGTGGAGGAGTCGGTAGCCTGGCTATGCGTCGGGGATTCTTATTGTGAAGGTGGTTCCCTCGCCGGGTATAGTCGTGTAGTCCGTAGTGCCGCCGTGGGCCTCGATGGTCTCCTTGATGTAGGCGAGGCCGAGCCCGACGCCCGTGATTTTCGTCGTGAAGAAGGGCGTGAACATCTTCTCTCTGTGTTCATCCGGTATCCCCACACCGGTGTCCGATACTTCGATGACGAGCCCGCCGTCGTCATCGTATGCGTATATCCCTATTTTACCTCCCTGTGGCATGGCTTCCAGTGAGTTCATGAACAGGTTGGTCAGTACCCTCGCCATGCCTCTCATGTCGAGCAAGTAAACCAAGCCATCCGGGACGTTGACATCTATCTCGACGTTTGGGGGGATAATCATGCTCCTGAGCACCTCCTCCACGAGGGCTCTCACGTTTATTCTTAATCTCGTGATCTCTTCCCTTAACGTGAGCTCCTTCCAGTTGTCCAGAATGTTGTCTGCATGCTTCAGGTTGCTCTCGATGATGCTGAACATCTCAGATTTTTCTGGGTCCTGCCTAAGGATGTGAGCCGCGATGCCGATGTTTCTCAGCGGTCCGCGCAGGTCATGCCTGGCCATGCTGGAGACCCTTCTGAACCCCTCCATGAGATTCCTGTTCTGCTCCCGGCTCAGTCTCTGGGCCTCCTCGAGGTTGGCTACTCGGTCTATCGCCGTGGACACGTGGTTGGCCAGTATCTCCAGTTGCTGCCTGTCTTGCTCAGTGAACGCGTCTTTCTCGGTGCTCTCTATGTTGAGAACCCCGACTGCCTCGCCGTTGATGATTATCGGGGACGCGAGCTCGGCCTTAGACAGTGCATACTCGTAGTAGGGCTGACCCGTCTCGGGGTTTACCACGAAGACGTAGTCTTGGCTCTGCTCTATGTCGTTCACGAGGACGCTTCTCTTCTCATTGACGGCTCGGACGGTCACACCTTTACCGTCGAGAGGCAACTCCACGTCAGTCGGGATTCCCCCGTACTTGGCTACTTGCACAAGTCTATAGCCCTGGACCCTCAGGATGTCCACCCTCTCGTATTTGAAGGTCTCCACCATCGCTTTTATCGTGCATTCATAGATTTTTTGGAGGTTCTTCGCTGTGTTAAGCTCAACGGTATGGCTGTGGAGGGCGGCAAGCCTGCTCTCCAGTGTGTTGCGTCCGCTGGAGATATGCTCTTTTAACGCAGTGGAGGAACCCATTTGGATGGCTTGCCCCCGTAGCGAGGTCTATTAAGTTTTATTTGTCACTGATCCACTCTGTAGGCGCCGTCGCTGTATTCGGCCACTGTCACCTTGTCGCCGACATCGACCGCCTCGTAGACCTCCTCGGTGGCCTCCGCTTGGAGCCCTCTGTCGGTTATCAGGATGTGTTTGACGGTGGGCATGAAGAACCCCACGTAGATGATGCTGGTTTCCTTGCGTTTGTCGGTCACCGTCGCCTGGAACGTCCGCAGCTTGGTTGACGTGGCTCTCTTGGTGAGGGGTATGAGGGCCAGTATCATGATCATGGCGATCAGCGCGATTATCAGCGGCGTCATGTGTAGTTTGGTTGATGTGTGTTTGTTTAAACTCATCGTGAGAGGTTTCTTAACCATCTGCAACCGATCTCTAGGCGATCGATATGAGTGAGAACGGTAAGCTATCCAAGTTCTGGATCACCGAGCTGACGAGGCCGGCGTTCGAGGACTGGCTTGAACACGAGGAGCACCCCGTCGTGGTCATCGGCATCGGCTCCATCGAGCAGCATGGGCCCCACCTGCCTCTGGGGATGGACTCCATGGCGGTGAAGCGGTACATCCACGCGGTGGCTAAGCGAAGCAACAGCGTGGCGGTGCACCCGTGCTGGCCGGGCTTCAGCCCCCATCACCTTGGGTTCAAGGGCACGGTGACGTTCAGCTGGGAAACGTTGATGGGTGTGCTCATGGACACCATCGGGAGCCTTGCGCTCCACGGGGTGAAGCGATTCGTGATCATGAATGGCCATGGTGGCAACAGGAACATAATGAACCTCGTGGTGCAGCTGGCCAAGCGGGAGTACGGGGTGATGGTGGCTGCGCCGAGCGGCCCAGGCGGCACAGAGCTGGCGAAGGTATTCGCTGACAGGCAGAAGCGGCTCTGGGACGTGCACAGCGGCATCAACGAGACGGGGGCGGC
>CAZTZC010000203.1:0-3391 GCA_964618045.1 uncultured Candidatus Bathyarchaeia archaeon
GAATCCCGGGTTTACAAAAGTTAAAAACGGGTGCACCTTGTCAAGGGTATGAGCCCGAGCCCACTCACCCTGGACGTCATCAGGACGGGTGTGGCCGTCGCCATGCTGGGCTACGGCTCCGTCAGGGACCTCCGGACCAGGGAGGTACATGACGTTCTCTGGGTCGCCGGGGGAGGCGCCGGCCTCGTCCTCGACGCCTACGAGCTGCTCCTCGGGACCCTTACTGTGCGTCATCTCGTCTACTCGGTGGGCTTCATGGCCGGGGCCATGATCGTCCTCGGCTACCTCAGGCTCTTAGGGGGCGCCGACCTTCTCGCCTTCATGGCGCTGTCCATCATACACCCGAGGGCCCCCGTCTACCTGTACTGCCTCTGGGGCTGGGCGCCGCCCTTCTACCAGTTCACCCTCATCTCGAACACCGCCATCGCCGGCATCGCCGCTCCACTCGTCACCCTGGCCAGAAACCTGGGCGCCGCGAGCGGCGGCGCGGACCTATTCGAGAGACACGGAGACTTGTCGGCAACGAGGAAGGCGGCCCTGATGTTCACAGCCGTCAACGTGAGGCTGAGTGAAGTCAGGGGGCCGCCGTACCAGTATCCGCTGGAGGAGGCCGGTGGTGGCATCAGGCTCAGGCCCGACATCTGGGACGACGAGAAGGCGGCTGAGACGTTCCGGCTCCTCGGCGAGAGGGGCGTCGAGAGGGTGTGGGTCTCGGCGACGCTGCCCTACCTGCTGCTCATAACGGCGGGGTACGTGCTATCCGTGACCCTCGGGGACGTGCTTCTCTGGCTGTTCATCTTACTCTAGCCGCGGAGTATTATCTCTCCGGGTCTAGCCCCTGTGTGGGCGCCTTCCTCGACCACCAGCCTCCCGTTCACCCAGACGTAGGGTACGCCGGTGGGGTATGTCACGGATAGCTCGGGGTGTCCGACGATCCCCAGGTTCTCCATGTCTAGTAGGGCTATGTCCGCGTGTGCGCCGGGGGCCAGGGTGCCCCTGTCTTTCAGCCTGTATGTCTTCGCTGGGAGCGTCGCGCACCTGTAAACGGCTTCCTCTATGGTGAGGAAGCCGCTGTCGCGTACGTATCTCGTGAGGAACTTGGGGTACCCCGTGAACTGGTCGGGCAGCGGCGTGGAGTACGGGGGCGTCTTTTTCATCGTGTCTTTGTCGTCGGAGACGCCTACGTCCAGCCCCACCGCGCCAAGTGGGTGCCTGAAGAACTCCTTCATCTGCTCCTCTACCCCGCGGTAGTCTGTGTGGCTGGCCTTGCTGTCGGGGTCCTCCGTGATGAGGTCGCAGAGGGTGTTCCACGGGTCCTTCCCCCTGCTCTCCGACGCCTCCTGGAGGGTCTTGCCCGCTGTCTCCGAGTCGCTGTGGGTCACTATCTTGAGGTTCTCAGCCCAGTGCTGGTTGATGCACGGGTTCACCACGAGGCGCTGGAAGAGTTTCCCGGACTCTATCTCCTGCCAGGCCTTCTCCCTGAACTCCTCCGATTTTAGCCACTCCGCGAGCTTCTCTCTGCCGCCTAGGAGCCGCAGCCACTGGGTGAAGTGAAGGCTGCAGAGGTAGGGGAAGGGCTCCCAGCACTGCCACGGTATCACGTCAAAGCTGACATCCAGCCCCTCCTCGATGGCTCGGTCGATGGGTTCGAGGGTCGCCTTCCCGACGGCTGCCCCTATCCCGGGGGTCATGGGGGGCTGGCTGTACCACCCGGGGGCCAGGTGGGCTATGTTGAGCCTCACACCCGTCGCCCTGGAGGCCTCTATCACCTCGATGATGCCTTTCATGGGTTCGCTGCTGTAGCTGCCCATCTTTACCTGTCTTCTTCTGCCGGTGCGTCTCCAGTGGGGGACGTAGATGCCGTCGTATTCCTTGAGCGTGGCTACGCACTGGTTCATCTCGTCGGGGGCCGCGAAGACGTCTGGATCGTAGTCTAGGCCGGCGGACATGCCGTGGCAGCCTTGCTGCATGCCCTGGTGGATGAGCTCCTTCATCCGGTCGACCTCGGCCTGGGTCGCCTCCCGTTTGTAGTCCTCCCCCATGACGGCGTGCCTCACGGTGCCGTGGCCTATGAGGGGGACGTAGTTGATGGAGATGCCTTTGGCCAGGACGCGGTCGAAGTACTCGGCCATGGTGCTGTAGTCGATGGTCCAACCGTATTTCTCCTCCATCATGGCGTTGGCGTCCTCTAACTTGATGAGGTTGGGGCCGTGGTAGAGGTAGGAGCTTCGCCAGTACACCTCGTCGTACAGGGCGTCGGGAGGACGTATGTACTGGTCGATGGGGGCAGGGCTGCCCCCGCACTGGCCCGCGACCACCGTGGTGCAGCCCTGCATGACGACGCTCTCGCAGTTGGGGTACCATAGTAGGTTCCCATCGGCGTGGCTGTGAGGGTCGACGAAGCCGGGGACGGCGGTGAGGCCCTGGGCGTCGATGACGGTTGTGGCGTCTCCCTGCGGGTCCCCTGTCTGGACGATTCTGTCTCCCTTTATTGCGATGCCGCCTGTGTGGGCCTCGTTGAGGCCGTCCACGATGGTGGCGTTGATTATCAGGGTATCGTAATCGGTCATATGGTTCAGCGTTTCTTTTGGCATTTAGTTTTAAAACATGATATCCGGTGGGCATTTAGTTGCCAAGGTACAGCTCTCTGTGAAGAGAATATTTTGGAGCCCGCTGAGGAATGCGGTCCTCATGTTCACCGCCGTCAACGTGAGGCTGGTCGACGTGGTGGTTCCTCGTGCACTTGCCGTGGAGACCCATTGAACCGCTTACCGTGGATTATCGTCTGTATTTTGTTCTCTTCATCTCGACGACAAAGGTCTCCCCAGAGATGTGGTTCAACGGTTTCACTTTTTCGACGTCAACGACTTCATCGAACGCGTCCCTTCTAATCTCTGAACACAGTATCTCTCCGAATATCCAGACAGCCCTCGGACTCAGCTGCTCGTAGGACGTCATCCTACACTCCATCCACCCGTAGGCCTCATCGATCCTCGGCGGCCTTATGGTCTTGGAGGGTGACTCGGTTAACCCGAACTCGGTTATCTCGCTCACCTCATAGGGTAGGTCCCTCGACAAGGGCTCCATGAGTTCCCCGAAGCTCTCATCGACCAGGTTCACCACGAACTCGTTGTTCTGCCGTATGTTTCTCCAGGTATCGTGTTCTACTTCGCAGCAGAAGCCGTACATCGGCGGCTTTGTTGTGGCGGGGCTGTTGAAGCTGAACGGAGCCGCGTTCGATACGCCGTTCATTGATATGGTGGACACCACTATGCATGGCCTGAGAAGCATCTTGCTGAAATCTACCTCGATTACGTCGTTCATGAGCGTCTCATGGTCTTCAAACCATAAAAGCATGCATGCGATTAATCGAGGAATTATACATGAGAAC
>CAZTZC010000204.1:0-3334 GCA_964618045.1 uncultured Candidatus Bathyarchaeia archaeon
GTGCATACGACACGGCTGGTGACTTCTGGGGTGTACGGCGTGGTCAGGCATCCTCAGTTCCTGGCGGGGATACTGATAGCCGTGAGCATGATGTTGATTTCTCAGCATCCTCACAGTGTTGTTGCGGGGTTGGTGGCGGCCGTGGTGTACGCGTCCGAGGTGCCGCCTGCGGATGAGAGGCTGGTGGAGAAGTTCGGCGAACCCTATCTGCGGTATATGGAGCGGGTTCCTGCCCTCAACTTCGTTGTTGGCGTGGTTCGTCTGATCAGGAGAGGTGGCCCGCTGAGTTGTTAGGGCTTCATGCATTATCCCTGGGGTTGAGGCATCGTCGATCGATGAAGTGCTGATGCCTGTTTTTTATCCAAATTTCTCTGAAACTGGTTGTGTTGATAGAAACTAATATATCTGGTGAATGTGGTTCAGGTACTCCTACCTGTGGAGAAAAATGGCGATGAGGTACATAACGTTCATCGAGTTGACCCCTGAGTTCCTACGGTTGCCGATGGATGAGCGGAGGGGCTTCGTGCAGAGGTGGAGCCAGCTCGCGTCCAGGCATGGGGTGAAGGTCGTTTTCTGGGGTATGCCCATGGGCGTGATGGAGAACGTCGTATGCGTGTTCGAGACGAAATGCGACAACGAGAACTTCTTCAGGTTTCAGAGGGAGTGGCTCGGCCTGGGTACCCCTGATGCGGGGAGATACGTCAAGGGCACCAGGATCATAAAGGTGGTCTGAGTCTTCGGTTCGTTCGACGTGTCTGTGGTTTAGATTACCATCAGGGTGATTGTGTTCTTTATCTGGGGGGTTCCTCTGATCTTCCTTATTATGATGTCGCTCAGTTCCTGTCTGTCGGCGAACTCGACCTTGGTTATCAGGTCGTAGATGCCGTAGACTACGTAGGTCTCCTTGATCTGGGGCAGGGTTTTGAGGGTTTTGACTACCTGTTCCTCGGTTCCTAGTTCGGTGCTTATCATTACGTATGCGGTGGGCATTCTGGTACCGTGAAGTGTGCTTGATGGGGCTCTTTATTTGTTTTGGGTAACAAATCCTACCCATTGGGCTCCTGGGTTGTTGGTGGTTTGGGGGTGGCGTCGGGTGTTTAAAGGATGGGGGTTATTTGCTGGTTTCTTTGAGTATGGCTTTGATGGTGTCTACGACTGTCTTGGTGTCTTCGTCGTCGAGGTACTGGGGGTTTATCATGAGCTTGTCTTTGGCGTCTTTGAGCATGAAGCCTGGTTCGTAGAGGGCTTCTATGCTGGGGTCTCCGTCGCGTAGCTTGGTGCTGAGCTGTTCGCCGGTTATGCCTGTGATCTTCGGGTTTAGCTTTATGTAGCTGACGGGTACCATGGGCTCGTCTTCCTCGACGGTGGACTGGGCGTCTAGGCCGGCTGTGACGCCGGGTACTGTTTTGAGCTGGTCTGTGATCCACTGGGCTTTCTTCTGCCATTCCTTGAAGGTCTTTTCTTCGTCTTTGTCTAGGTAGAGCTGTAGTGCTGTGGCGAAGCCTACCAGTGTTTCTCTGCTCATCTTGCTGGCTCTGCCTACGCCGTGGAAGGGGTAGCTTTGGAGGTGGGCGAGTTTGATGAGGTCGGCTCTGCCGGTGAGGATGCCGCTGTTGTTGGGGGCGGCTATGGTCTTGCCGCCGCTGAATATGACGAGGTCTGCTCCGGTCTTGATGTAGTGTTTGAGGTGTTTCTTTGGGGGTAGCTCGGCTGCGGCGTCGACGATGACTGGTGCGCCGTGGCTGTGGGCTATCTTTATTATGGTTTCGAGGGGGAGGGCGTCTGCGCCGGATCTGACTGTGTAGTAGTAGGCGGCTGTCTTGTCTTTGTTGTAGGCTTTGTCTAGTGCTTTCTCGGTGGGGTCTGCCTCGACTACTTTGCCGCCGGCGAACTCGACGGCGTGGTCGTAGACGTTGCGGTTGGTGCGCTGGATGATGAACTCTGTCTTGAGTCCCTCGGTGTGGGCGGGGAGCTTCTTGGCTATGCTGCCCCATGTTTCAAGCTCTAGGGGGTCGTAGTTCTCTAGCTCTGTGCCTTTCATTATGCAGGCTGCGGCTGCGAGGGTTATGGCGTTGCTTGCGCCTGCTGTGGGGTGGCCTGCCTCTGCTCCGGTGGCTTGGGCTATTTTCTTGCCTGCCCAGTGCTGTAGCTCTGGGATCTGTACGAAGCTCTTGGAGGCTTCCTCCATGGCTCTGTATACGCTGGGGTCGGCTATGCTGCCGCCTAGTCTGGTGAGGCTGGTGGCGGCGTTTATGACGCGCCGTATTCCCAGCTTCTTGTATGGATCTTTCATGTCGTAATGTGAGTGTTTCACGGGCTTATAACTGCTTCAAGGAGAAGTTGATGATTTCACCGGTCTTGGTGTGCGTTGCTTATCGTTGGTTTCCTACGATAAGCGTTTTCTGGGTGGTCTCGATGTTTGTTGGCCGGGGTGACGGAATATTATATACTTTTAAAAGATTCAAGAATCCACACTATGATGGGGTTAGGTGTGGTAGTTCAGGTGGGGGAGCCGAGGTATGAGAAGGATCTCATCGATAAATTGGATCGATATAGCCGCGATTATAACTGGATCAAAGATAATCACTCTATGCTGTTGAAGAAGTATCCTCTACGATATATTGCCGTGAGGGACCAGGAGGTTCGGCACTCAGGCGAGTCGATGAGGGAGCTGCTTGATGAAATACTGGGGAAGGATGAGAACCCTTCGGAGTTCGCCATCGAGTTCCTGACGGATGAGAAGAGTGCCTTCATCTTTTAGGCGATCGCGTTGCGTCTGGTCGCCGATATAGTGAACGGCCACGCGCAGGTGGACGCGTTGTTTGGTTACCGTGGGGTTCTTGCTCCTTTCCCGTTGACGATGTTGTTGGATACCGGGGCTTCCTGTTCCTGTTTGTTGCCTGATCACGTATACTATTTCAGAGTTCCTTACACGCAACTAAAAGATTCTCCTCATGAGGCTAACACCGCGAGTGGTAGGGTGCGGACGAAGATCTTGCCCGACGTCGATTTGTACATACCCGTATATGGGGGGCCTTTAAACACTGAGAAACAGGTTTGGCCGATTCACTACGACGAGTTTGAGGTGATCCCGCCCCTTCGCCGTCATATGCCCGGGCCGAGGCATAGGGTGGTGAGCTTGATTGGGATGGATGTCTTGAGTAGTTTCAACGTGTGGCGGTGGGACTGGGATCGAAGAAAGGTGTACTTGGACACTCCTTGAGAGTCTACGTTTGGTGATTGGTGATTTTTTGTTTTGATTTCTCTTTAATTCAGAGTTCTGGGATCTGTACGAAGCTCTTGGAGGCTTCCTCCATGGCTCTGTATACGCTGG
>CAZTZC010000205.1:0-3327 GCA_964618045.1 uncultured Candidatus Bathyarchaeia archaeon
GAGGAGATCAGGCTGGAGAAGATAGTGAACGGCAGGATCAGGTAGCCGCTGTAGCTATAGGGTCTCCGCCTCTACCTCTCCGATGGACCTGTCCAGGAGCTCCACTATCTCGTCGATCTCGTCTTTAGTGACGACGAGGGGAGGCGCCACCTGTATATGGTCGCCCCTGACCCCATCCACCGTGCCCACACCAGGGTAAACCAACAGCCCGTTCTCGAAGCACTTGTCGACCACCCGGCTATAGTACCGGAGCTCAGGCGGGAACGGCTCCTTGGTCTCTTTGTCTTTGACGAACTCGACGCCCGCGAAGATACCCATGCCGCGTACGTCTCCGACTGAGGGGTGGTCGTATAGCGTCTTGAGCTTCCTATGGAAGTATTCACCCAGCTCCGCAGACCTCTCCACAAGCCTATGCTTAACGACGTAGTCCATGACCGCGGCGCCGGCCGCGCAGACGACGGGGTGGCTGCCGTAGGTGTGGCCGTGGGCGAAGGGCTCACCGAAGGCGTCGTACACCCTATCGCTGGCGATGGTTGCCCCCAGGGGCAAGTAGCCACCCGCTAGGCCCTTGGCGGTGGCGATGATGTCGGGCACCGTGTCCCAGTGGTCGAGGCCCCACTTCTTACCGGTCCTCCCGAGCCCCGTCATGACCTCGTCGGCGATGAAGAGCACGTCGTGGTCGTCGCAGATCTCGCGGATCAGCTGGAAGTATCCTGGAGCAGCTGGTACCGTGCCCAGGGTGGCGCCGACCACGGGCTCCGCGATGAACGCGGAGACGTACTCGGGGCCCGTCGCCTTTATCTGGGTGTCCAAGGCGCGGGCGCACTCTAGGTCGCATGTGTCGCAGGTCTTGCCGAACCAGCACCGGTAACAGTACGCCGGCGGTATGTGGGGGAAGTCTAGGAGAAGTGGCACGTAGCGTCGGCGCCGCGCTATGTTCCCCGACATGCTGAGGGCGCCCAGAGTGTTGCCGTGGTAGCTCTGCCAACGGGCGACTATCTTGCTCCGCATCGGCTCACCCCTAAGCAGCCAGTACTGGCGAGCCATCTTGGCGGCGGCCTCGGTGGCCTCGCTTCCTCCGCTGCAGAAGTAGACGTGGCCGAGTCCCTCGGGCGCGAACGAGGCGAGCTTCTCAGCGCAGTCGATGACGCTCTGGGTGATGAAGTGGCTGCTGTGGACGAAGCTCACCTGCTCCATCTGAGCCGTGACGGCGTCTGCTACCTCCTTGACGCCGTGGCCTATGTTGACGCAGATGGGGCCGGCGCTGCCGTCGATGTACCGGCGGCCATCCTTGTCCCAGAGATAGATACCCTCGCCCCGCACCATGTCGATGAGGTGCATGGAGCCCCTTGAGAAGACGTGTAGTTCAGGCATGGATATGACTCGGGCTGAGCCAACTTAACGGCTTCGACGGCGGAAGAATGAAAAACCTTGCAGCATGTTTCATGTTGATAGCGTTGATCGAGGGAATAAGACGTGTTGCATGCGTGGGCAGCGGCCTCGTGGGCCAGGGCTGGGCCACGCTGTTCGCGTTACATGACTACGAAGTGGTGATGCAGGACCTCACCGAGGAGAAGCTGGAGGAGGCTAAGGGCAGGGTATTCCATCACATAGACACGCTTGTAGAGGCCGGGGTGGGGAAGGACGCCGAGGCGGCGAAGAGACGCTTGTCGACCACCACGAGCCTGAAGGGGGCGCTGAAGGGCGCAGATTTCGTGGTGGAGTCTGTGTTCGAGAGCCTGGATGTTAAGTGTCCTCTTTACGCGGAGATGGACAGGCTGGCCCCGGCGAACGTGGTATTCACAAGCAGCACCTCAGGGCTAATGATGACGGAGATCGCCCGGGACATGAAGCGTCACCCTGAGAGGGCGGTAGTGGCCCACCCGTGGAACCCGGTGCACCTTGTGCCCCTAGTGGAGCTGAGCCCCGGGGAGAAGACCAGCAAGGCAACCGTGAACCTCGCCTACAGGGTGATGGAGGACATGGGGAAGGTGCCGGTCGTGTTGAAGAAGGAGGTGCCGGGGTTCATCGCCAACAGGGTCTCCGTGGCGCTGTGGAGGGAGGCGCTGGACCTCGTGGACCAGGGGGTCGCCAGCGTCGAGGACGTGGACAAGGCGATAAGGGCAGGCCCGGGCATTCGTTGGGCAATCATGGGCCCCTACATGGTATACCATCTGGGGGGCGGCAAGGGCGGCATCGAGTACCTGATGAGGCACATCGGCGAAAGCAAGTCCAAGTGGCTCAAGACCATGGCGACGTGGACCGAGACACCGGAGAGCGTCGTCCAGAAGGCGATAGACGGCGTCGACGAGATGGTGGGAGAAAAGAGCCTCGAGGAGCTGGAGGCGTGGCGCGACGAATACCTGCTGTCGCTGAACAAACTCCTATGGGGCAAGAACAGCGAGACCCTCTGACCCTTTTTCCTCTCGTTAACGTTATACGAGCATCAGCCTAACTAGAAAGCATGAGGATTCTTGAGGAGGGCCGCGGGGAGCTGTATGGCTGGATGCACCCCGACGATGCCCGCCGCTGGATGAGGGAGAACAAGCCCAGGGGACTAGTTGATAAACGGATTAGAATGTCCGAGGCCGTGGCCAGGTTCACCCGGGACGGAGACTACTTCGCCATGGGCGGCTTCGGGCACATCAGGTTCAGCATGGCCGGCATCTACGAGATGATCAGGCAGGGAAGGAAGAGTATGTGCATGGCCGCCAAGACTGGTGTACACGACGTGGACGTGCTGGTGGCTTCGGGGCTCGTGGACCGTGTGGAGTGCGCCTACGCGTTCGGCCACGAGCTCAGGGGGCTGTCCCCTGCGGGCCGCAGGCGCGTCGAGTCGGGGCAGGTGAAGGTCGTGGGCGAGATAAGCAACGCCGGGTTCCAGTGGAGGTTCAAGGCTGCGGCCATGGGGCTGCCCTGGATGCCCGCGAGGGTGATGCTTGGCACCGACACGTTGAGGTACAGCTCGGCCAAGGTGGCGGAGGACCCGTGGACCGGGCTGCCCATAACGCTTCTTCCAGCCTGCTACCCGGACTTCGTGTTCATCCACGTGCACCGCTGCGACATGTACGGGAACTGCCAGATAGACGGCACCACCATCGAGGACGTTGACCTTGCGCGCGCCGCGAAGCGGCTCATAGTCACCACGGAGAAGCTGATAGACGAGGAGGAGGTGCGCACGCACCCCGACAGGACGGTGATCCCCCACTTCTGTGTGGACGCCGTCGTGGAGGTGCCCTACGGGAGCCACCCGGGGAACATGCCTGGGCTCTACTACAGCGACGAGGAGCACATGGCGGAGTGGCTCAGGCTCAGCCGCAGCGACGA
>CAZTZC010000206.1:0-3027 GCA_964618045.1 uncultured Candidatus Bathyarchaeia archaeon
AGCGGGGCGCCGGCCCCAGGCTCGCAGCGTTCAGGGACCCAGACTACTTCGCGTCGGCCAACGAGGAGACCCTGGTGGTCGTTATGATCGAGACCGCGAAGGGCGTCGAGAACATCGACGAGATATTCAGCGTCGAGGGCGTGGACGCCTGCTTCGTGGGGCCCAGCGACCTTAGCCTAGACATGGGGATACACCATCAGTTCACGAACCCCAAGTTCCTGAAGACATTGGACAGGATCGTGGAGGCGGGCAGGGACCACGGCGTCGCGCCGGGTATGCACTGCTTCACGACGCCCGGCCCCACGAACATCAACGAAGCCATAGAGAGAGGCTTCCTGTTCTGCGCCTTGAACAGCGACACAGCCTACCTCAGGAACGGCGTGAACGCGGCCTTCGAACACGTCAAAGGCTGGAGGCCGGGGCAGCAGGGCGAGGAAGTGGACGTCTAATCTTTACTTTATAAACAACCGATCAATCGATTGATCGATCATTTATAAATAACCGATCAATTGATTGATCATATGTCTCTTATTGACCAGAACCCTTGGTGGAGAAACCCCGAGTCAATCGACACCGATAAACACATTGTTGAGTATAACGAAAGTAAGGTCAAGTGGAGTCCACGGATAAGGCATTACTTTGACTTAGAATCCCATCTAGTCTACACGCTGAGGGGGCCCCGACAAGTCGGGAAGACCACCCTGATGAAGCTGATCATAAGCGAGATGCTGAAGAAGGGAGTCTCGCCGAGGCGGCTCTTCTATTACACGTGTGACCTAGTTGAGAGCCCTTCTAGGCTGGCAGATATAATAGGACAATATCTCGATCTAACTGGGTTCATCGCAGAGTACACTCGGTACATCTTCCTAGATGAGGTCTCTGCGGTTCCGGATTGGCAGAGAGGCATCAAACACCTCTCAGACCTTGGGAGACTCGAGAAAGTCACCGTCATAATGACTGGTTCCCATAGCCTTGACATCAGAAAAGCGGCTGAGAGGCTCCCAGGTCGAAGAGGGAGGGCTTCATCCTCCGTTCTCGACAAGGTGCTTCTCCCCATGAAGTTCTCGGAGTACGTGGATACCAGAGACAAGGATCTTGAGAGGATACTGCTGTCCCACGATGTTAGGAGACATGAGACGAGAAAGAATCTATTAGAGAGCCTACAGAGAGGGGTGATCCCTGACACCATAAAGGAGATGTCACTTTACCTTGGCGATCTCAACCGTCTTTTAGACGACTACATGTACACGGGAGGGATACCGAGAGCCATCAACGACTATGCGAGTGAAGGTCGAATCACCGAGGGCACTTACTCGACTTACATAAACGTAACCATAGGTGATCTCCTCAGATGGAACAAGAAGGAGGCTTATCTGGCTCAGCTCATCAACCGTCTGAATGATACCCTAGGTACACAGGTGAGCTGGAAGACGCTTCAAAAAAACACGGACATCGGGAGCCCAAACACAGTGTCTGAGTACATCGATGTCCTGAAATCTAGTTACGTTGTTAACCCGATTTATGTCGTCGATAGGAGCAAACGAAGACCAAATTATGGGAAGCACAAGAAAATCCATTTCACTGATCCGTTCATTTTCCATGCCTTACGTGGCTGGGTGAAACAAGTTCCTTGTTTCGAGGAAGCCCAGCGTTTCAACGAAAGCGACGAGAAGCCCAAACTGATGGAGTCCATAATTTGTGACCACTTGATCAGGTTCGCATACTCGCTTCACCCGGTGGATAACTTCGAGCCGGCAAACCACTTGATGTACTGGAAGGACAGCAAGAGCGAGGTCGATTTTGTACTCAGGTACATGGACGGCTACATGCCATTTGAGGTCAAATACACTTCATCGTATAGTCGAAACCTGATAAACGGGATGTATAATTTCACCAAAGGCAGCCCTGAGTACAAAGGCGTCGTCATTACACGTGACCTCCTAGCAGCCGATAAAGGTGTTACTTCTGTTCCCGCCTCCGTTTTCCTCCTTTTAATTTAATCTTAAATCTCATTCCATTCCTATTTCGTTCTGATTCTCTCCCTAGTCTGAATATGAATGAATTAAATCTTAGGAACCGGATCCACGCTGCTTCCGATAACAACAAGGGCTGGAAGCTGGGGCAGCAGGGTGAGGAAGTGGACGACTAGATCCTTTCAGGCTTCCTTACATCGATCTCTTCCATGCGGCCGACGTCGATCTTCACGACAAGGTCTGCCTCTACCTCGTACAGAACCCGCTTCCCCCGAGCCTCAAC
Source organism: uncultured Candidatus Bathyarchaeia archaeon (assembly GCA_964618045.1). Lineage (GTDB taxonomy): Archaea > Thermoproteota > Bathyarchaeia > TCS64 > TCS64 > RBG-16-57-9. The sequence goes on from CAZTZC010000206.1 coordinate 2,257, forward strand.
GCCCGGCTCCTCCACGTTGGCGCCATCAAGAAGCTTAGGGAACAGCCCCTGCTTATTCAGGGTCTCTTCCTCTTTGAGTAGTGCCATCATCGCGGCCTCCGCCAGACTGTCCCTCTGCGCCTCGTCCTTGCCCCAGACGTTCACCTCGTAGACGAGGCTCAGCCTCTGCCCCAGCGTCACATAGGGTTTGAGATAAGTGACCCTGAAGTTGCCTTCCCCCTTCTTAGGCGGCCGGCCGAGGGCCACGGTCCCCTCTCTGTAGTCCACCGTGTACGCCCGGGCGCTTGCCTTCATGCCGTCCACCTCCACGCCGAGGAGCGGCCTGACGGGCTTCTCCGACAGGGTGAAGACCTTCTCCTCGCCGTCGCCGTCGAAGACATCCTGAACCTTGTCGTCCGGCACCACAGGCCTGCCGATGCCCGAGTCCGCCGGCTTGAAGCCGCGGTTCGTCACCTGAACATACGGGAGCCCAGTCTTGGGGGTCACCTTCGAGCTGCCGATGCTTCCCTTCTTGACGTCCTTCAGGTTATCCTGCAGAGCCTTTGCGATGGCTTCCTCGATCTCGGCGAACATCCCGTGCACCTGTGCTTAGGACTTGTTCCTCTAGTGATAAAATATTTTGGAGATTTCATGTATGGAGGCCGATAAAGGGGACATTAAATGACGATGTACACGGTTCTCCGGGGCGTTGTTCAGAATAGTTATTGTGATGCTTTAACTACAATCATTTCTTTTCAGCACCCGAAAAACAATTATTATGATAGAACAGAG
>CAZTZC010000206.1:3037-3302 GCA_964618045.1 uncultured Candidatus Bathyarchaeia archaeon
CTACTTCTAGTGTTACAATATGTTCAGTTTTAAGAAAAAAGCAGCCATGCTGCTTATAGTATTGCTCTCTCTGACTTGGTTCGCTCCGATGTGCCACGCTCAAACCGCGTCGGCCACGATATCTGGGGTCGTGAAGGACAGTAAAGGAACCCCCGTCGCGGGCGCTACCGTCAACCTGTACAGGGTACCACCTCCAGGGACGTTCATTCTCTATCTGTCTATGGCTTCAGGCACCACAAGCGCATCTGGCACCTTCTCACTAACC
>CAZTZC010000207.1:0-3256 GCA_964618045.1 uncultured Candidatus Bathyarchaeia archaeon
CCCTTGTCCCTCATGCCCTCGGCGGCGCAGTGGTAGAACAGCTGGTGGACCAGGCTGGTCGCGGGCAGAGGCATGTTGGTGGCCTTCGCCGTCTCCGCGATGATCCCCAGGTCCTTGAGGTAGTCCTTGATCTTGAACCCCGGCTCGTGGTCCCCCTTGAGGAGCCTGGCGCCGTTGTTGGTGAGCTGCCAGCTACCAGCGGCGCCGCCTGACACCGCCGCGTGCACAGCGTCCACGTCGACGCCCGCCTTCTTCGCGAAGACCAGCGCCTCCGCGACGCCCAGCATAGTGGTTCCCACAAGTATCTGGTTCACCGCCTTGCAGACCTGCCCGTCTCCTATGCCGCCGATGTAGGTGATGGTCTTACCCATTGCCTCGAGGATGGGCCTGCACTCGTCGAACACCTTCCGCTTGCCGCCAACCATTATGCTGAGGGTGCCGTTGGTGGCGCCGATGACGCCGCCGCTAACTGGGGCGTCCAGCATCTCTATGCCCTTCTCGGCGAGCCTGGCCGCCATCTCCCGTGTCGCTATGGGGCTGATGGTGCTCATGTCGATGAAGATGTCGCCTTTCTTGGCGCCGTGGACGGCGCCCCTAGGGCCTAGGAGTACCTCCTCGACGTCGGGGCTGTCTGTTACTATCGATACGACGACGTCCGAGTTCTCGGCGACCTCCTTGGGGCTCCCGGCCGCCTTGGCCCCCGCCTCGACCAACGGCTTCATCTTGCTCTCGGTCCTGTTCCAGACGGTTACCTGATATCCAGCCTTCACAAGGTTCTTGGACATGCCCGTGCCCATGAGGCCCAGGCCTATGAATCCTATGCGCTTCATACATCAGAAAATACCGTGTGGGCTCTAAACAGTTTCGTTTACCCGAGGACGGCCTTCTTCATCTCGTAGATGAGGTGGTTGCCGAAGAGCCCCGCCATGGTGAACCCTATGCCGAGGAGCAGCCTCGTGTTGGCCTTCTCCCGGTCGTAGGCGATCTGTGTGCTCCTGTAGCTGAGCCATAGCCCGAAGAACATGGCTGCGTTGGTGAGGAAAACGAATATGCTCTCGTAGACGGTCTGGTCGGACAGGTATGGGTGGAGCGTCAACACCCTGTCATAGTAGGGTATGTAGGGCGGCGGATTCTCAAGTATGTTGTAGAATCCCCCGCTTATCACGAAGAGGCAGAAAAGAACGGAGACCCACGCGAGCACGCTGGAAGGGATGGTGAACCTGGTGGCCCTGCGACTCTTGCTTCTTCTCTTGGCGGAGCGTTTCCTCGAAGATATCTCCTATTCCTCCAGCGGAAGAGAGTGGCGGCTTCCAATTTAATCTTTTTCTACATATCAGTAAAAGATGAAGTTTATAAACCGAGGGTCGCTCTAGAAAGCCCGTGTAGGGGGTAAAGTTGCCACAGAGGGTTATCTGCAAGTCGTGCGGCGAGGTCCTATACGAGGGAGATCTCCTCAGGTCGCCACAGGACGTCATCAAGAAGTTCGAAGGCAAGTGCCCCAAATGCGGCAAGGATCTGGGGTTCGACGGCGAGTCCGTGCAGGTGAAGCCCTGCAAGAGCTAGGCCCGACCCGAAGAATATAGTTTTAAATTGGTTCCACATGATATGAACCGGTAATTCAATTGGAGCTTAAGAAGACTCATCTCTACAGCTACCATGCCAAGCATGGCAACATCGTGGACTTCGGCGGATACGCGATGCCCGTCTGGTACGAGGGCATCCAGGTCGAGCATAAAGCCGTGAGGGACGGCTGCGGCATCTTCGACACCAGCCACATGGGCAGGACGTGGGCCGAGGGGCCGGACACCGAGAGGTTCCTGAACTACGTGGTGACCAACGACGTCTCCACGCTCGAGCCCTACGGCGGCCTCTACAGCGTTATGTGTAAGCCAGACGGCGGCATAGTTGACGACTTGATAACGTACAAGTTCACCCCAGAGAGGTACCTCGTGGTCTACAACGCGGGCAACCGCGACAAGGACTTCAAGTGGTTGAAGAAGAACAGCAAGGACTTCGATGTGAAGCTCACGGACGTCAGCGACGACGTGGCCATGATAGCGGTCCAGGGCCCCAAGGCCGTGGAGACCCTCCAGAAGATAACGAAGGAGAAGCTCGAAGACGTCGGCAGGTTCAACATCGTGGAGATCACGGTCAGCGGCTACAGGGTCTTGGCGGCTAGGACCGGGTACACGGGTGAGGACGGCTTCGAGGTGTTCGTGCTGGACTGTCCTCTGGACAAGCCCGACAAGGCGCTGAAGATATGGTGCGACCTGCTGGAGGCAGGTGCTGTACCTTGCGGCCTCGGGGCGAGGGACAGCCTCCGCTTGGAGGCCGGGCTCTGGCTCTACGGAAACGACATAGACGAGACCACCAACCCCATCGAGGCGGGGCTCCGCTGGACTGTGAAGCTCAAGAAGCCGAGCTACTTCATAGGGCGGCGCGCCATCCAGCAGATAAGGGATGAGGGCGTCAAGAGGAGGCTGGTCGGCCTCATGATGGAGGACAGGGGCATCCCGCGGCACGGCTACGAGGTGCTCAACGCGGAGGAGCAGGTGATCGGGGAGGTGACGAGCGGTGGCTTCAGCCCCACGCTGGGGGTGGGCATAGCTCTGGCGTACGTGCCCAACGAGTACAGGGAGCTGGGCACCGAGGTCTACATAAGGATACGGAGCAGGCTGGCGAAGGGAAAAGTTGTTAAGCATCGACCCTTCTATGATGAAGCCGTATACGGTTGGAAGAGGGATAAGAAGTGACAGACGAGTATAAGGTTGAGGAAGGAGTCTACTACACGAAGGAGCACGAGTGGGCCAAGAAGCTTGGTGACGGCAACGTCGCCGTGGGCATCGACGACTACGCCCAGAGCCAGCTCCACGAGATAGTGTTCGTAGAGCTCCCAGAGGTGGACGCCGAGGTGGCGAAGGGTGGTGCCCTGGGCGCCGTCGAGAGCGTTAAGGCCGTGAGCGACGTCTACGCCCCGGTGGGCGGCAGGGTCGTGGAGGTCAACGAGGAGCTTCTGGACAGCCCCGAGCTGATAAACGACGACCCCTACGGGGAGGGCTGGATAGCCAAGATCGAGCCCAGCGGCCTCGACGCCGACCTTGCGAAGCTGATGGACGCCGAAAAGTACAAGGCCTTCCTAGCTTCCCTGTAGTTCTCCCCACCATCCTTTTGCGGGGGTTCCCAAGTGGCCAAAGGGGTCAGGTTCAGGTCCTGATGGACTAGTCCTTCGTGGGTTCGAATCCCACCCCCCGCACCA
>CAZTZC010000208.1:0-3233 GCA_964618045.1 uncultured Candidatus Bathyarchaeia archaeon
GCCACCGCCCCGCGGGGCGACGACTACAGCCGGATGCTCTGCCATTGAGCTAGGGCGGGCGGGACACCGGAAAATGACAGGTACGACGATTTAAGCGATTTGGTCAGCAGGAGCCGCCCACCGGAACAGACCCCGAATCTATATCGGTAGAAGGTTACCCGGCTACCTTTCTCTGCTCCACAAACGATATCCTTCAAAGCCGGCTAATGGGTACCGGAGCCACTTAGAAATGCCGCGTCGAGTAGAGGACCTGGTTCTTCAGGACGCCATAACCATTAGGGCCGACTATCCCGTCAAGTACGCCGACAGCCTCATGAAGTACTTCAGGGCCGAGTGCCTGGTGGTCACACAGGACGGCGAACCCGTGGGCATGCTCACGGACGGCGACATTATGCGGAAGGTCGACTCAGAGAAGAGCGACCCTCACCTCGTCCCAGTCCGGGAAATCATGTCCGAGCCCCTGTACTGGGTGGAGAGCGGGTTACCCAACGAGGAGGCGCTGAAGGTCATGGAGGAGAAGGACGTGGACAGGCTCCCCATAATAGGAAACCTGGCCTCGAGGCCCGTGCTGCTTGGGCTCCTGACGCACAAGCCGGCGCCCCTCATGGAAGAGGAAGAGGCCGTTATTTCCTGAAAGTCTCAACTATTTTTTCCTTATAGGGCGGCTTAATCAGCCCCTTCTCCGTTATGAACCCTGTTATGTACTCGGCGGGTGTCACGTCGAAGGCAGGGTTCCTGGCGGATGAGCCCTCCTTGGGGATCAACACCTGAGCATACTCACCGTTCTCAGATAGCCCCCACATCATGGTGACCTCATCGGGGCTCCGCTCCTCGATCCTAATGTCGTCACCTGTAGGCGTCAGAAGATCGAAGGTCATCTCGGGCGCCGCGACGTAGAAGGGTATCCCGTTGGCCTTCGCCACAACGGCCTTCTCGTAGGTGCCTATCTTGTTGGCGACGTCACCGTTGGCGGCCACCCTGTCGGCCCCCACGATGACCATATCCACCTCGCCGCGCCTCATGTAGTAGCCCGCCGCGTTGTCCACTATGATGGCGTAGGGTATGCCCTCCTGCTCCATCTCCCAAGCCGTGAGCCGCGAACCCTGGCAGCGGGGCCGGGTCTCATCGACCCAGACGAACACACTCTTACCCTGCCCGTGGGCCACCCTCACCGGGCTGAGAGCCGTGCCATAGTCTATGAAGGCGAGCGCCCCCGCGTTACAGTGGGTGAGCACCCTGCAGCCATCCGTTATGAGCCCGGCGCCGATCTCACCCATCCTCCTAGATGCCTCGAGGTCGTCCTCCGCTATCTCGTCCGCCTCGCGCAGCACGTTCTCGACGCGCTCCATCACGGAGCCTTCCCTGCAGGCCTCGAGGCACCGCTCGACGGCGTGGAACAGGTTCACGGCGGTGGGCCTCGTCCCGCGGACCGTCTCCGCGGCTTCCTCCATGTAGGCCAGGAACTCTGGGAGAGGCAGGTTCATGGCCTCCAGGGCGGCCTGGGCCATGGCGTAGCCGGCGGCGCAGCCCACGGCGCCGGCTCCTCTGCAGACCATGTCCTTTATCGCGGCGGCGGTGGCGCGGTGGTTGTCGAAGCATGCGATCTCGAACCGGTGGGGGAGCTTCCTCTGGTCTATCATCTTCACAGCCTCGCCCTCACGCCAGAGGGTGTAGAGCTCCCGGGTCTCGCCGTCTATCTTGACCTTCAAAAAGGGGCACCCACCAACTTGTTGGGCCGCGTAGATATGAATCTACTTCAGCACCTTGCCGGTCTTCCGGTACCAGAGGTAGAGGTCCAGCTCACCGGGGGCCATGCCGAGTCGCCGGGCCACCTTCTCGAGTATGCCCTCGTAGGCGTGGTAGCGTCTCTTGGTGAGCCCCTTCCTGGACTCTTCCTCCGTGATGAGGCCGTGCTCCACCATGTTACTGAGTATGTGGCGGTCTATGATGGCGAGCCCGAAGTAACCCACGTTGCGCATGTAGTGGCTCGCCTCCTTCCAGCCGAGGCCCTTGACGTTCTTGACGAGCCACTCCCGGGCGTCTCTGGAGTCGTTGAAGCCCTGGATGACATCTTTGATCCTGGGGGCCAGCCCCCTCGTGTCGTAGATGTAATCGGCGCGCCTGTTCGCGAACCTGTGCCCCTCCTCTACGAGGCACCCCCTAACATCCTCGACGCTGCCCTCCATGAGGGCGCCGCCGAGGAGGGCGTCGACGCAGCGCTGCCCCATCAACGCGCTGCTGTACGCCGTGAGTAGGCAGTAGACGAGCTCCTCGTACCACTTCTGGCTGTTCATCAGGTGGACGCGCCTGAACTCGTCCATGCGGTCTTCCACCATCTTCCTCACCCTGGGGTCTCTGGTGAGGGCCCTGACCTTCTCCGCCATGGCTTCTACGCCCGGGTGGTCGCTCAAGGTGGACTGCATCCCTCTTCATTTGGGGTCGCGGGCTTTAAACCATCTTGACTCTCTCATCAGCTGCCAGAATAGTTCTATATGTTTGTCATCGATGATCCATCAACATTCTCGGGTAGCCCATATGAAGTACGAGAACGCAGAGGTAAAGCTGAGAGCGCTGAAGAAGCTTCCGCGGATACAGACGCCTGGGATAGACCTACCTGAGGTGCAGGAGGGCCACGAGTTCGTGACCTGGTTCTGGGTCGCCCAGGAGCTGGTGGAGGCCGGCCTTGCCGAGTTCGCCGAGCCGGCGGTTAGCCAGACGGAGTGGACCCAAGTCCACTTCAAGGAGCGCATCAACCCCGCTGGGCCGCCCAGCCAGCTACCCGAGGACTTCTATGAGCGGGCATACCAGAGCTTCTCCGAAGTCAGGGGCGACCCTGAGAAGGCTGCTCAGCTCAACAGGATGAGGGCCCGGTACAGGGAGATACTTGAGTCCAGGATCGGACGCATCATGAGGTTAGCGTCGTCGGAGGCAGATTCATCTGCCTCTCTGCTCTCGAAAGATGAGGCCGACTTATACCAGAACATTCACCGAATCGTCTCAGAATGGCGTGACGCCATGCGTGAGGTAGGGGAGGAGTAGATGGCGCGGCAGGACACCTTCGAGGAAGCCTTCACCCGGTTCATAGAGGACTTCATGGACGCCGATGAACGGTACAAGTACGACCAAGCCGTCGCAGAGATGCCCGTCAGGGGCACCAAGAGCCTCATCGTCGACTTCACCGACGTCTACACCTTCGACATGGAGCTGGCCCACGTCATACTGGACGACCCCGA
>CAZTZC010000209.1:0-3229 GCA_964618045.1 uncultured Candidatus Bathyarchaeia archaeon
GGATGTGTCCCTCAACTACGGCACCCTCGGCGAGTCGTTCACCTCGTATCTCGGGTTACCAAGCGACGTCGTCCTGGTGCCTTGCGGCGTCCCTTTCAAGCTGTTCGTCAGATCCAGCGTCGGCACCAGCCGCCAGGCCGTATCCAGGGAGCTGGAGGTAGACGTCTTCGCCGCCGGCCTCGACGCAGGCGATGAGGTGGAGATCGACCTCAGGAGCATAGTCCTGCCCGAGAGCATAGAGTACGTGGCTGACGGCACGTCCAGCATGGAGGCGCTGCTGCTGGAGAAGGAGTCCGAGGGCTTCTACCTGGCCGTGGAGAGGCAGAGGCTGAGCGTGGCCGCCGGGCTCGTCGCCGAGGCGGAGGCACAGATGGAGACGGGCTCCTACGAGGATTCCTTCACCAGTCTCAGGGAGGCGTACATCGTTTTGACCGACGTCCGGGGCGCGGTGGAGGGCATGGTGGGCGACGCCGCCAGGTCGACGTACACTTTGATCCTGTTCATCGCGGTGACCAGCATCGTAGTCTCGAGCCTGGTCTTCGAGGCCGCCGTCCTGAAGGTCGTGTTCTCGTCCGCCGCCTACGTCGTGCTACTGTACGCGTTGACGCGGCTCCACCCTGGCGTAGCACTTGTCGCGTGGGATGACTTCGTCATGGTGGCGGCGGCGTGCATAGCTGCCGTGAACGCGGTAGCCATCCTCGCGCCAGGCCCGCTCTCAAGCTGGAGGGGCGGCGACGGGGTGCCAATACTGACGCTGCTGGTTCCCATGCTGAGCGTCGCCAAGAGGAACCTCAGGAGGAGGTGGCTCAGGTTCGGGCTGACGCTGATAAGCGTGCTCATGCTGGTGGCCAGCTTCATCTCCCTGACGAGCTTCTCGTCGGGGTACGGCCTCAGCTTCACCAAGATGAACACAGGGAAGCCCGATACGGTGGGCGTGCTCATCAGGACCCCTAACCCTCCGCCGGTGAAGGCGGCTGCCACCTTCAGCGGTGGCGACGGCGTGGCGGGTCCCGCGCCGCTGGAGGAGAGAGTCATTGTATGGTTCATTGAGGACGCGGAGCCTCTCTACGCCGTGCCCAAGTACGTTAACCAGCCTCAACGCCAGTACAGGGAGGCTTACAACCCCTTCGGGAGACTGGAGGGGGTGCCCATCTTCGGCGTTTTGGCTGTGGCGCCGAGCCTGGAGGCGGAGATGAACGGGCTGGACCACGCGGTGGTGTCCGGGAGGTACCTGACGGACGGCGAGGCAAACACGGCGCTCATAAGCGTCTCCCTTGCCGAGAGGCTCGGGAAGACGGTGGGTGACACGGTGGCCTTCGACTCGCTCGACAGTTCCCAAGGCTTCGAGATCGTGGGCCTCCTAGGCGACGAAGAGTTCATGTCCGTCGTCGACCTGGACGGGGAACCCATCGTACCCCAGAAGATCGTGGAGCTTGAGAGGATCGAGTTCGACGGCCCCGACTACGTGTTGGAGGGCCTCGTCTATTGTGACCCCTCCGAGGTGCTGGTCGTCAACCAGGCTACGGGGGCCAACGTCTCACGAATATGGATAAACAGGATCAACCTGGTCTTCGAGGAGGGCTACGATGTGCTGGGCTTCGCGTCCATGACGGCTCTCAACAGGGGGTTCAGGGTGTGGGCGTCGTCCCCGGAGGGGGTCTACCTCGCGGAGCTCGCCGGCTACTTCCAGGGGAAGGGGCTGCCCATACTCGTCCCGTGGCTCATCGTGGTGCTCAACGTGGTGGTCACCATGCTGAACTCTTACTACGAGAGGAGGCATGACATCTCCATCTACTCAAGCATAGGGATGAACCCCAGCCACATCTCGGGCGTGTTCTTAGCGGAGGCTGCTGTCATAGGGGTTGTCGCCGGCAGTCTTGGCTACCTGCTGGGGCTGGGTACATACAAGTTCATCTACCTCGTCACCCCGACGCTGCAGGTGAAGCAGAAGGTCTCCTCGTTCTGGAGCCTCGCCGCCATAGGGATGAGCCTCTCCGCCGTCCTCATGGGAGGGCTAGTCGCCATCAGGAACAGCACAGTCATCACCCCGAGCCTCAGGCGCAGGTGGAGGACGGAGAGGGGGGGCAGTATTGCCGAGCCCTACAGGGTGCCTGTGCCTGTGCACGTCTACGAGGAGGAGGTGGAGCGGTTCGTCGGCTTCCTCGAGAGTAGGCTACGTGGGGCCCAGGGCGGGAGAGAGCTGGCGACTCGGATGATAAGGGTGACGGAGTCGGCGGAGCCCCGGGAGTGGGTGATCACCTTCAGCTACGGGACGGTGAACGCCGCCATGACTGGGATATACACGAAGAACACTTTGACGGTGAAGCAGGGCGGCGACGGGACGTACCACGTCACGTTCATCTGCGAAGGCAACGAGGAGGGCGCCAGGGCGACGGGCAACCTCATGAGACGGATAGGCCTGGACTGGGGCTTGGAGCGGGCCAGGGACGGCAACGGCTAGGTAACAGTAAATAGGCGCATACGCCCAAGTACGTCTATGCGTTACCCGAGGATAGGGCTCGTCACCGTGCTGGCGGACGACGCCGAGGCCATGAAGGCCTTCTACGGCGGGGTGCTCGGCTTCGAGATCGTGGAGCACCTGGGCAACTATATCGAGTTCAGGTCGGAGGGAGTCCGCTTCGCCGTCTGCGCGAGAGACGTGATGTTCACCCACACGGGCCACCCGAGCTACGTCGAGGAAGCCTATGGTCAACGCTTCGAACTGGCGTTCCCCGCGGGCACACCGGATGAGGTGGACCTGCTCTACGAGGAGCTGGTGGCGAGGGGAGCCACGGCCATAAGGCCCCCGGCGACGATGCCGTGGGGCAGGAGGACCGCGTTCATAGCTGACCCCGAGGGCAACATACACGAGATATACTCGCTGCATGAAGGGGAAGACATTTAACTCAGCATCAGCGACGGTTAAAACCTAGAAAACGAGGTTTTACATGATCTCATTACTTACTCGATCAATAATTTTATCCACGTTTCTCTATAAGTCGTATACACCATGAAGATTTTCATATCTGTTGACATGGAGGGAGCCTCCGGGGTGACGACGTGGGACGACGTCGTGCCGGGTAGAATGTTCTACCAGCAGTCGAGAGCCCTGTTGACTCGCGACGTGAACTCGGCCATCGAGGGAGCCCTCGAAGCTGGGGCCAAGGAGATACTTGTGAACGAGGCTCATGACGGCATGAGGAACCTGCTGCTCGATGAGCTCAACCCC
>CAZTZC010000210.1:0-3177 GCA_964618045.1 uncultured Candidatus Bathyarchaeia archaeon
CACGTACCGGTCAGGGAGCTCATCAGCAAGAGGTACGCCGCCGAGCGCCGCAGGCTGCTGGACCCCGAAAGGGCGTCGGTGGGCGTCGAGAAGGGCTCGCCCGTGGCGGGCAGCGACACGGTCTACTTCTGCGTCGTAGACGGCGACGGCAACGCCTGCAGCTTCATAAACAGCAACTACAACGGCTTCGGCACAGGCATCATCCCCCGGGGCTGCGGCTTCACCCTCCAGAACAGGGGCTACGGCTTCAGCCTCGACCCCCTGCACCCCAACAGGCTGGAGCCCGGGAAGCGGCCCTACCACACCATCATACCCGGGATGGCGACCAAGGACGGCGAGCTATACGCGCCCTTCGGCGTCATGGGCGGCTTCATGCAGCCCCAGGGCCACGTCCAGGTGATAGTCAACATGGTGGACTACGGGATGAACCCGCAGGAGGCTCTGGACGCGCCGCGGTTCTTCATCCAGGACGGCACAAGCGGCGGCAGGGTGCTCCTCGAGGACGAGATCAGCGTAGAGGTCATGAGCCAGCTGGCCGCCATGGGGCACGAGGTCGCGCCGGCGTCAGGGTGGAGGAGGGTGGGCTTCGGGAAAGGACAGATCATCCACAGGAACCCGGAGACGGGCGTCCTCACCGCAGGCTCCGACCCCAGGGGGGACGGCTGCGCCATCGGCTGGTAACGCCGGTGAAGAAAAAAAAATATTTGTTCTGATTGCTAGATGAAATCATTTTAAAAAAATTAAAACCGAGATAGCCTCCCTACATAACCATGCGGAGCAATGATCGGTATTTCCTATTAATCGGCATATGCCTCGCCTTCCTGACCCTGACGATAGCCTACAGCATATGGTCTCACCCAGGTTCGCCGCCTCAGCTCTCCACGGGCGACGAGGTCTCAGGGATCGTCATCCACCGAGAAGGAGCCCGGATCTGGCTGAGGTTGACCACGCCAGACCAGGTGAACAACGTCTCGATAGGTGAGATAGAGGCTTACCGTGTTCAGGACAAGTACGCCGAGGACTTTGACGTCGGCGACCTGCTGAAAGGAAAGCTGCTTGGCAACAAGACCATCAGCCACGAGCCCGGTGTACCGTTCTTCGAGCACGATTGGGATTACGGGTTCGTGAACAGTGGAGACCTGCTGTTATTCGGAGGAGGCGGGATCAAACACGACCTTTCTAAGCCTTACCCATCGCTATCGTTCAGCATAAAAAACCTAGGAGCAAAGGAGGTCATAGCGATTAGAGCCAGAATCAACGAGCTTGATCTACCGTACACTTTCGGGGTCTCACAAGACTCTCCATTAGAGCCGTCAAGAGGCGAGAGTTTCTCTTGCTATACGGCGTGGTATTCTCCGGGTGGGGGTACTGGTGGATACGTTCCAGAGGATGGTGAGGAGTACACGGTCACGGTTACTGTAAAGTTCAGTGATTACTCTACTCGGACCTTTACTAAATCAGGTGTATACAGGGAAGAAGATAACACTGGATCTATCTGTTTTATGGTGAGTCGGAGTTATGTTTACTTCCAGCCTGATCTTCTCTTGCTTGGCCGCGGATTGGGTGGCTCTCTGAGTTTATCCTTCCGCAACGAGTGGTCTAGAACCAATCAGTCTATAGAAGAACTGGAGCTATACCTCGAGGACACCCTTGTCTGGGGGGAGCCCGTCAGTATTAGCCGGGCGAAATATTTCGCTGTCACGGTACACATACCCTTCGACCCGGTCCCAGGAAAGATATATGATGTAACCTTAATGGCCCACTCGGCTACTGGACTCAACTCGACGTATACAGTGCCAACTCTGTGCCAATTCATTAGAATACGATGACCCTCAGCTTTCGAGGCTTATAGCAAAGTTAATTTAACAATTTTTTTTCTCACTCATGATCATAGTATTTTTGATTGTAACGCACTTATTCAATGATATTGTGTAACTTGTTCTAATCCATAAGATAATATATTAACTAAAACCTGAATAGCATCGTGGTCTCTATGCTCTCTTCCGGCATGGGTATGGAATCTAAATCGATTCTTACAGGCGTAGTCATCGGCGTCATTGTCGGTGGGCTAATAGGATACTTGTCTGCTCCAGCCCCAGATTATACTCACTATGAAAACCAGATAGCAGAACTTGGTTCCCAAATCACGTCTCTCCAAGATGAAATAGTTCAATTACAGTCTCAAGTAGGTTCTTTACAAAATCAACATGATATTAAAAATGAAACCATAAATTTTCTAAAAGCACAGTTGAGTGGTCAAAAGGTATTGATCGACGAGCTTGTTGATCAGATAGACGTTCTCATATATGTTTGTAATTACACCCTAGGCACATGGAACGAAATAGGAGCCTGGACAGGATCAGCATCTACAACAACAGAGACGTTCCATGTACCCGCGAGCCAGATTAGAATAAAGTGGAGTCTCGATGTAAATCCAATCTCCAATTTCACGATTTCCATGTACGAAGAGGACAACGATCGATTAGTTTTAGGATGGTTAAACCTACAAGATTATCCCGAGGGAATGGCTTACGGCGATGTTAGACCCGGATCTTATTATCTGGATTTCTCCGTCGATGAATGCGAATACAACGTAACAGTTGATGTGCTAATCGAAGCGCCCTCAACATGGACCTACTTGGAGGTGAGCGTTTCACCTCGTAAGCCAGAGTTCCTAGCCAGCGAAATAGTAGCATTCGATATCGAGTGCGATCAGCCCTATAACAACTCCTATTTCGAGATTTGGGATACCAACGGGAACCTGATCTGGAGAAGCGACTATCTAACAGAATGGATTAATGTAGATGGCTATTGGTCCGTGTCTTATTATCAACAACTCTATAATGGGGAACCTATGTTACTGGAAAATGATTGTCCTCTTGGAACATGGAGATGGGTCTGGATTAGTGAAACAAGATCATTATCAGGGACTTTCGAGGTCGTTCAGAGAGAATAAGATGTGGGAGTTGTTGAAATAGAATGAACCTCGCTAGAAGAATTATAATATTCTTAATTACCGTTGCTGAGCCCGCGATCACCCTGTGCTCTGCTTAATAGCTCCATGAAGCCTCAAACACAACATGCAGAGTTAAGGCTATTCCCCGGCGGCTACCTTGAGGCGTTTCTCCCTTCTCTCGGCTAGGCACAGGGGGCACTCCAGCCGCTGCTCGTAGCCGC
>CAZTZC010000211.1:0-3151 GCA_964618045.1 uncultured Candidatus Bathyarchaeia archaeon
ATGGTTATCGCGTCTCCTCGGGGCCAGTACCCTATGGTCCCCGCCTTCACCTGGTCGACCGGCTTCTCGGTGCCCCTCTTGATGCCGACGATTATGGAGACGAAGCCCATGGCCGGGGAGGTCCTGGTGTTGAGGGGCAGCATGTTCATTATCTCCTCCACGGTCAGGGGAGCCGTGAGCCTGTTCAGGTAGCCGGTCGCTTCCCCCTTATCGATCAAGGTGATCTTTATGGGTATCTTTGACAGGCTGTCACTCAACCTGTGATACCCCGTATTCTACTATCATCTTGGCGTAGTCCCTGCCGGTGGCTTGCTTGATTCCCTGCCACCCCGGGGAGGCGTTCACCTCCAGCACCACCGCCCCTTCGGGGCCTTCGAGTATGTCGACGCCGCAGTAGTCCAGCTCGATGACCTCCGCCGCCCTCAGCCCCAGCTCCAGAACCTCGTCGCTCATGGACTCTTCCAACATCCTGCCGCCCTGCGCCACGTTGCTCTTCCAAGAGCGCTCGGGCAGGTACTTGTAGACGGCGCCCACGACCTCGCCGCCTACGACGAAGACCCTGATATCCCTACCCGGGTTCTGCACGTATTTTTGGATCAACAACGGGTGGTGGAGCCTGTCCAGGGTGCGGTACGCGTTGTACGCGAGATCCGTGTCCTGGAACCTCATGCTACCCCTGCCCATGCTGCCGAGAATGGGCTTGTATATGACATCACCCATCTCTGTGGTCTTCTCGTAGGCCCTCGCGAGGCTCTCCGTCGTGTAGGTTGTGGGCACGGGGACGCCGTTCACTTGCAGAGTGTACTGGGTTGCGTACTTGTCCCTGGCCCGTCTGAACGGGTAGCTGCTGTTGATGACCTTGATGCCAGCGAACTCCATGTGCTCCAGGAGGCTTATGCGGCGCGTTATCTGCTCGCATGAGCCGCCGCCGTAGCTGCGTAGGAAGCAGATGTCGGCGTCCGTCACCTCCTCGCGGCCGACCCAGAATCTCGATCCCTCGTTGCTCACCCATGAGGAGACGTCCTCGGTGGGGGCATCAACAACCGTGTGTCCGAGCCTGACGGCGGCTTCAGCGAGTTCTAGGCTGTTGGAGCTGGGCTTGGACCCATACAGGACTACAATCTTCAACTAGTGTCTTGAATACTCACAATGTCGGGGTAATTAAGCATACTCATGGCTCCCATGCCGGTCTGATGAATCGGCGTAACCTACACCGTGCGGTTCATGTGGTGGATATGATTCACTTTTTATTACGCGTGACAACCTTAGAGCCATGGTCTCACTGCTCGAGGCAGCCATAATAGGCGTACTCCAAGGCGTCCTGGAGTGGCTCCCGGTCTCCAGCGAGGGGAACATTACACTGTTCCTCGTCTCGGTGCTGGGCCTCGGCCCCTCGGAGACGCTTGGCCTGGCGATCTTCCTCCACCTGGGCACAGGGCTGGCTGCCCTCGTCTACTACAGGAAAGAGTCTTGGGACATCCTCATCGGGGCCACGGAGGGGGAAAAAGACATGAGGTCAAGGCTCTTCGTGATGACCGGGCTCACCGGGGCCGTGGGGTTACCCATCTACGTGTACCTCAAAGTCTCGGCCACCATCGGTGAGGCCCTCCTCGCCCTGACAGGTTTGGCCCTCATCGCCACGGGCCTCATGCAAAAACGTGCGGAGGTGACCGGAGAACGAGACGCGTCCAGCCTCAGCTGGCCTGAAACAATGGCCCTAGGTGTTCTGCAGGGACTCGCGATAATACCGGGCCTGTCGCGTTCAGGGATCACTACGTCGACCATGCTCCTAAGGGGGCTAAGAAGCGATGAGGCGTTCAAAGTCTCCTTCATCATGAGCATCCCCGCGAGCTTCGCGGCCGGCCTCGGGCTAATGCTGATAGACGGGTTCCAGGTTACAACAGGAGCAGTGGTGGCTATTGTTGTCTCCGCCGTCGTGGGTTACATGACGATCGGGGCCTTGATAGGGTTCGCAAAGAAAACGAGTTTCTGGAAAATATGTGTAGGTTTAGGCTCCCTGGCCTTGCTGGCCTGGGTTCCTAACCTTTTGTTTTAGGGTAGTCTTTGCTCTGGATGGAAGCCATTGCGGCTATTCCGTCGACGCTGGCGGCTCTCAGCGTCTCCAGGGGGAGCGCAAGGATGATGGTGTTGCTCTGGTCCTTGCTAACGTCGTTTATGGTTGATAATATCCTCAGCTGCATGGCGTTGGGGTCCTTCATGTTCGCCGCGGCCTCACTCAGTTTCTTGGATGCCTGGAACTCGGCGTTCGCCTTGATGATGACGGCCCTGCTCTCACGCTCAGCTTCGGCCTGTACGGCGAAGGCCCGCTTCATGTCCTCTGGCAGGCTGATGTCCTGGAGGCCGGCGCGGGTGATGTCGATACCCCAGTCCTTGACGAGAAGGTCGATCTCCTCCTTGAGCTTGAGGGCGACTTCCTCCCTTTTTTCCAGTAGGATATCCAGGTCGTAGGTTCCGATGATGTTCCTGATGGCCGTCTGGGCGTACTTGTTCACAGACGTCCGGTAGTCCTGTATCTGTAGTATGAGCTTTTTAGGGTCCTCGATCTTCATGAAGACCACGGCGTCGATGACCACGCTGATGTTGTCCTTGGTGATGGCCGACTGGCCCATGAGGTCTATGGTCTGCGTCCTGATGTCCACGCGCTGCAGGCTGTCCACCAGGGGTATGCGCATATGCAGCCCTGTCTCGGCGATCTGCTCGATCTTACCGAACCTGATCACGGCCACTCGCTCCCACTGGGGGACGATGTAGAAGGTTGGGATTATTACTACTGCAACTATGACTAAGATTATTCCTAACCAAAACCACATTCTATTCTATACCTCTTCTTTACGGTCATTAGTTGACCTATTGAAATCTATAGTATACGGTTATATCAACATTATCTACATAGATAATATAGGGAAAATAGGGGTACAGATAAGCTTTCACTGTAAGGTTTCTCCAAAATGAAAAGTGCCCGGACGTTCTCGCCTGCCGGGATGCAGTTTTCAGAGCCAAAGCCCTGCTCTTTTGAAGCCCATCCCTGCTGCTCAGCGGTTTTCTGGCCCTTCGCCTCTTCGGCCTTTCTTCCGCTCCCATCCGGGCAAAACTATACTATTCATACATACTATTTACTCGTTGCCTTGTA
>CAZTZC010000212.1:0-3107 GCA_964618045.1 uncultured Candidatus Bathyarchaeia archaeon
CTAGAGCGATCGCCAGATAGGCTGCCCCCAAACCGCTCATCCCGAAGAAACCCGGGTTACGCGTCGACGCAGACAACGCTATGCCCGCAGGCAGGAAAGTGATACCGATGATGTACAACGCTCTGTAGTTGACCTCACGCCTGTACCCGCTTTTCCATTTTATGAGCAGGATCGCCCCGACCACGAGACCAGTCAAAGTTAGTCCGATAACCGACAGCGTCAGTATTTCTGACATGTAGATAGGGGAAATGATTCGGGTTAATAATCTGTGTTCTACACGGGTTACGAAAAAACAGGATTGGTTGAGGAAACACAGGTCAATCGTGTCTCCATGAAAAACGATAAACACGTTATGAAGGTAGATATTGGAGACTCAGCAGGTGTATCAAGTTGAAGGCTCTAGTTAAGTTTGCTCCAGGGTTCGAGAACATCGAGATAAGAGACGTCGATGAACCCATCGTCAACCCCAACGAGGTCTTGATCGAGGTCAAGGCTGCCGGGATCTGTGGATCCGACGTGAAGCACTATGAAGGGGGCACGAATCTTTCGACTCCCGTCATCCTCGGCCACGAGTTCTCGGGCGAGATCGTCGAGGTCGGGCCCGAGGTCAAGCACCTGGTCGAGGGAGAACGGGTCGTCTCTGAGACGAGTTACAGTACATGCGGCGTCTGCGTGCACTGTCTGAGTGGTGATTACCACCTCTGCGCCAACCGCAGAGGCCTCGGGTCGAGGACCAACGGGGTTTTCACCGAGCTGGTGGCCGTGCCAGGGAAGATCGTGCACAAGATACCAAGCTGGATGAGTTACGAGGACGCCGCCTTGGTGCAGCCATGCGCCGACATCTGTAACGCCGTGATCAGGAAGGCGGAGATCAGCCCGGGGGACCACGTCGTCGTGCTGGGCCCCGGCCCCATGGGGCTGCTCACCACCCAGGTGGCTAAGGCGTCGGGCGCCGGCGTGGTGACCCAGACGGGGCGCAGGGGAGTGAGGCTATCTATTGCATCCGAGGTCGGCGCGGATAACGTCATCGCATTCGATGAAGAGGATGTTGTGCAGAAAGTAATGGATTACACCGGCGGAGTAGGGGCCGACGTGGTTTTCGAGGCCTCCGGCTCCCCCGACGCCTTAAAGCAGGCGCTCGACATCGCCAGGCGGAAGGGCCAGGTGATCCTCATCACCAGCCCCCGTGATCCAGTGACGGTTAACTTCAGGAAGATCCTAGGAAAGCCGTTGACGTTGAAGGGCTCCATCATGAGCAAGTGGGTAGACTACGAGAGAGCGATAAGGTTGATGTCTTCCGGGAAGGTTAAAGCCGGGCCCATAGTCACACACAAGTTGCCATTGGAGGAATGGAAGAAGGCCTTCGACTTGATAAGGGTGGAAAAGACGGCAGGTAAGGTACTTTTCATTCCGAGGTAGTCTACTTTTTTATTGACGCCTCAAGATTTCAAGTAGATAATTTAGTAATGGTCAACATTTTAATTGTTTAAACGGTAGATACGGTGAAGTAGGCTCAAACGTGGAGTTCAGGGATTGGGGTCTCGCTCTGATCTACACGCCTCTCATGTTTTACCAGTTCTACATGGCGTGGACCCACTACAACAACATGAACCTGGACACGCTAGCCAACGTAGGGTGGGCCATGCATAATGAATTTACTAAGAGCGTTTTTCATCAATCTTTATCTCTCTCCGATTCAAACCATTCATATGAGCATTTCTAAGAGAAACCTGTACACGGCCTCGCTCGCGGTGAGCCTGATCGGCGTGTTCCTCCTGTTGACCGAGAACTTCGGCGCCTGGCAGGACCGCAGCAGCTTCTACGGGGTCGTCGAGGGCTACGTTTGGATCGGCTCCGAGAAGGCCTTCCCCTGGGCCCAGATAGGCATACTGGCGTTGTCAGCGTGCCTCCTATTCACCGCGTACACCTCATTCAAGGGGTACACGGGACCCGAGGACGTGTCGCCTGAGCAGTTAAGGTTGGGCTACCGGGCGTCCATGGCTGAAATAGGCCTCACCGTATTTTTCGCTCTAGGGTTCGTTTTGATGGTCTTGGACTCTGACTGGTGGTGGCTCGATACAGGGTTCTACGGCGCCCTGGTGGCTGGGGCGGTGAACCTGTGGATCTACAGACAGCTTCGATAGCCATGATTATTTTTCTATCTATTTCAGAACCTCAATAATCAGAGAATTGTGGATAAAATATTCGATGAGCGCGTGTGAGTACGCAGTTACGTCAGACCCCAGCTCTGGACCTTTATGGGGGTGATCACTAGGATATACTTGCTCCAGCCATCTTCTCGAACTCCCCAATTCTCCTCATAACCTGGAAACTTCTCCTCGATGAGGTCTCGACCCTTTTCATGAAGCTCGCCGCTCGATATCAGCTCCGCTCTACCGCTTATCAACACTCCATGAAGCCCCTTTGCCGTCCCATCCCATGGGGGAAAATCATCCACTACGAAGGAAACTCTAGGGTTGTTTCTTATGTTTCTAGCTTTCTTTGACGTGTGTTTGATGTTAACATATATTCTGTCTTCATCTACGCCAAACCCTACGGGGGTCACTTGAGGAATCTGCTTCCTTGAGACAGTGGCTAACCTTCCCAACAACTGTTCTCTCAGATACTCTAACTCTTTCTGTGAAAATGCTCCCATCTGGGCCCCAGAATAAAGTAGGACAAAGACGATAAAGATTTTTCTTTACAGGTACCTGAATCACTCGCGCGTTGATTCAAATGTGCTTACATAAATGACGGAGGACAGTTGAACCTGTATCAATGGTATCAAACCTTGTCTAACCCATGCGATGAATGGACTCTGAGCGATCACGACAGCTGGCACATCAGAGTGTATATGCCGGGTGATGGGTATTTCGACGATCTCGGTCATTACACCTTAGCTGAGATGCAGGAGATGTACGATGCAGTCATATTCAGAGCCGGTGTAGCGATAGGCGCTTCCTACGTCGGGTTCGGCGACTCCGCAGACGTCTATGTCGATCTCCTTGAGGTGAACACCTCCAGGTCATTGCTATTTTACTCCCCTTTTTTCGTAGAATATGCTTTTTTAGAGATGTTCGAGGCATAAGTTGGTGGGCCGGGCCGGA
>CAZTZC010000213.1:0-3100 GCA_964618045.1 uncultured Candidatus Bathyarchaeia archaeon
CTGATTTTAGAATTCTATCAAAAACCATCAGAAAAACATTGATAGATGAACTGAAAAACAGCAGATATCTGAGCATGGACAGTGGTAGCCCGGGGGAGATTCGAACTCCCGTCGAAGGCTCCAAAGGCCTCCATCCTTGTCCACTAGACGACCGGGCTCCAGCACGCACAAATACCCACCCACAATTATAAAACTATAACACAACAACCACGGCCAAAACGACCCCAGTCACCAAAATAATTAGCACCGAACCCTCAATACAACAAGCCTTTTAACACGGCGCGAAACAAGGAGCGAGGACAACCATGAGCCTAACGGGGGAGCAACTGAGAAAACTCAAGACGACGGCCCAGAGCATTAAGCCCTCCATACAGATCGGCAAAGACGGCCTCACCGAAGGCCAACTAGAGAGGATCAACCACGAGCTGGCGCACCACGAACTCATCAAGGTCAAGTTCAACGACTACAAAGCCCAGAAGACCGAGCTATCCCAAGAGATCACCGCCAGAACCGGAGCCACGCAAGTAGACCTCATAGGAAACACCCTCGTCCTGTACAAGCAGAGCCCCTACCCAGATAAACGAAAGATCAACGTCTAAACCAGAAATTTTAAGATGCACAACGTTTTTTATGTGGCTGTATCGGTTTCTGGGTTGAAGAAGATGAAGATAGACGACACCGACATCAACATCCTCCGCGCGCTTCAGCTCGACGCCCGCACCAAGTATACCGACGTCGCCAACCAGTGCGACGTCTCCGTAGACACGATAATAAAACGCTTCAGGAAACTCAGACGCAACGGCCTGGTGAAGCGCACCACGATCCTCCTAGACCCCCGGAGGTTCGGCAAGGAGGTGATAGCCAACTTCAGCATAGACGCGGAGCCGCCGTGCATAGACGAGGTGATCGGGTTCCTAAGGGAGCAGGACGGCGTCATATTCGCCACCCACAGCATGGGAAGCTACGACATCTTCGCCATAGCCATGAAGCGCAACATGAACGAGATGAACGCCCTCAAGGAAACCATCCAGAGCCACACCAAGGTCAACGACGTCCAGACCAACATATGGGTAGACCAGTTCCTCCTCTGCCCCCAGAACTTCGAGCTCGAGCCCCTTCTGGAGGCCGGACGATGAACGAGCTAGACAGACACATAACAAAGGCCCTCACTGCCGACGCGCGCCTCAGCTTCAGGAAGATCTCGGGCCAGGTCGACAAGTCCACGGACACGGTGATCAACCACTACAACCAGATGGTCGAGAGGGGAGAGATCAGGGGAAGCACCGTGGTCGTAGACGCGGAGAGGATAGGCTACGAGGGCGTCGCGGCGTTCCAGATCGACGTCACCACCAGCAGGGGCGCCGACCCGAACAAGATCCTCGAGGCCCTCATCAAGATGCCGAACATCATCGTCGCTACCAAGACCGTCGGGGAACACGATCTGCTGGCGCTGGCCGTCGTCCACGATCTGCCCCACTACTCTCAGCTGGGAATAGAGATCGCCCAGATACCCGGCGTCAAGAACATAAGCTCCAACGTGTGGCCCGCGAAGGAAGAGATCTGCCCCAAGTACTTCATAATCTAACACAAAAACCATCAGCGCTTACAGGCGCATAGAACCCTGTACCCGCTCTTCCTCTCAAGGACCTCGTGGCCGCCGAAACTCTCATCCAGATACCCCGCGAGGGTCCTGCCACCCTTGTTGGACTGCACGACGACAACCAGAAACCCGCCCCCAGACAGACGACTGTAGGCGCCCCTGACCAGGGGCTCCACCACCTTCCTCATCCCGGCCGAGATCGGCGGATTAGAGACGATCACGTCGAACTCCTCCCCCGGGACAGGCTCATAGAGGCTGCCGGTCAGGACCCTCACGTTCCCCAGCCTCATCCTCTCCACGTTCCTAGCCGCCACCATGGTGGCGCGAGGATTGACGTCGGTCAAGGTCACCTCGAGGGACGGGCTCTCCGTCGCCGCGACCAGCCCAATGACGCCGATCCCGCAGCCCACGTCGAGGAACCTCCCCTCACTCGGCACCGTCATCGTCTCGACAAGCACCCTTGTCCCGTTGTCCACCTTCCTGGCGCTGAAGACCCCTGAAGCCGTCAAGAAACTGTACCTCCTCCCACGGAGAACCGTGTCGATCAAGCCGTACTCGAGCCTCGAACCGGGCTCCGGCGAGAAGTAGTGATCGCTCACCCTCACCACGACTTGGGGTAGACTCCCGTGGGCATGATAACTCTGACAGGCTTTGCCGCGATGCCGTGGCTCTCCGCCTGGATCTTGCCGCTGCTCATCTCGGCGTTCATGAGGGCTACGGCCTCGCCTTTCTGGGTAAGTACAGCCACAAGGTCGTTGACGTTCATGCCTGTGCTGTACCTGAGTATGCCTGGCACGGCGAGCTGGGCGCCGTTGCACACCGCCTCCACAGCGGAGTCCCTTATCCAGATCTTCGGCAGCAGCTCCAACGTGGACTCCACCGGCCGGATGAGTCGGCGCAGGGGCTCCTCGTCACCCCCGTCTCTCAAGTCGATGGCTTCCGTGAGGTCGTACATGGTGCACGCATCCTCCTCCGTGAAGGGGCCGCTCCTCGTGCGCCGGAGCTCCTGCATGTGAGCCCCCGCCCCCAGGTACTCGCCGACGTCGTAGCAGAGCTTACGTATGTAGGTGCCGCTCTCGCAGGCCACCTTGAAGAGCCAGTTCTTACCGTCTCCCTCAAGGAAATCGATGCCGTAGATCCAGCGCGTCCGCAGCCGGCGCTTGACGCTGGACCTCAGAGGAGGCCTCTGGTAGAGCTCTCCCGTGAAAAGCGTCAGCGCGTCCCTGACCCTCTGCTCCTTCTCCTCGCTGTGTGTTCTCATCACGCAGACGTACTCCTTACCCGATTCGAGGAGAGCCTGCACAACCTTAGTAGATGACTGGAGGGTGACAGGCAGCACACCGGTCACCTTAGGGTCAAGCGTGCCCCCGTGGCCCACCTTGTCCAGCTCGAGAAGCTTCTTGACCCAGGAAGCCACCTCGTGGCTCGTGGGGCCAGGCACCTTGTCGAGGACGACTACGCCGAAACTGATGTGCTGCTGAAGGGTCCTCTGGTTCGGCG
>CAZTZC010000214.1:0-3042 GCA_964618045.1 uncultured Candidatus Bathyarchaeia archaeon
ACACCAGGTCGCCGACGCAGAGGTCGGCATGGCCCACAACGTGGGGGCGGCGGGGGCCACCGTGTCGGTGCAGATATACAGGAGGGGCTGAGATGACGGAGTACACGGTGAAGGCGTACAAGGATCACCTGATGAACGAGGAGCTCGTGGGCGTGGAGTGTAAGAGATGCGGACACCTTATGCTGCCGCCGAGGCCGCTCTGCAACAAGTGCGGCTCGACGGACCTCGGGTGGAGACGGTACAACGGCGGGGGAGTCGTCGCGGCGAAGACGGTGATAGCGGTCCCGCTTACCAGGTTCCAGGACAGATGCCCATACGGGGTCGTCGTAGTCACCCTGGACGAAGGAGTGAGTATAAGCGGCTACCTGCTTGACGAAAACGTGGACGTCGGTTCCAGGGTGGAGGCCGCCTATATGAAGGAGAATGACGGTGTGGTCCTCGCCTTCAAGGCGGCGTAGCTACTCTCCCTTGAACTCGGGTCTTCTCCTCTCGTTGAAGGCGGTTATGCCTTCCATCAGGTCCCGGTAGTTCCACAGGTTGGAGAACTCGTCGGCCTCGGCGTTCGACGCGGCCTCAAGGTCCTCCAGGTTCACCAGATTCTTCATCGCCGCCAACGCGAGGGGCGGGCCGTCCACGAGGGCCTTCACGAACTCCTGCACCTTTGCCTCGAACTCCTCCGCCGGATAGACGGCGTTCACGAGGCCCGCCCTGAGCGCCTCCTCGGCGTTTAGGCGGCGGCCGGTCATCATCATCTCAGCGGCGAGGCTCTTGCCTATCAGCCTCGGCAGCATGTATGTCGCGCCCCAGCCGGTTATGAGCCCAAGGTTGACCTCGGGCTGCCCGAAGCTCGCCTTCTCTGATGCGAGCCTGAAGTCGCAGTGTATGGCGAGCTCGTTTCCGCCGCCTAGGCAGTAGCCGTTGACCGCCGCGACGACGGGTTTAGGCGCCTCCATGATCTTCCTGTAGACTCCTTGGCCTAGCTTGGACAGCTTCCGGGCGCCTTCGACGTCCAGTTTGGGGAACTGTGAGATGTCTGCGCCCGCGCAGAACGCCCTGTCTCCCGCCCCCATGAACAGGATGCAGCGGACAGACTTGTCTGCGGCGTCGTCGTCCATCGCCTCGCCGATCATCTCAAGCATCTCGGCGGTCATGCTGTTGAGCTTGCCCGGCCTGTTGACGGTGACCGTGAGGACGCCGTCCTTCTTCTCCGTGAGTATAGGCTTCTCCTCACCGAGCCCCATGGACTTCATCTCGAAGGGGCCTCTCGGCAGGTTGGCGCCGAGCTTCATGGCCGTGTCCACGTCCTCCTCGGAGGCTATTCCCTCCGCCACCACCTTCTCTGCCTCCTCGACGAAGGGCTTCAGGAGGAGCCTCACGTCGAAGCCCTCGGCCTGATCCTCGGTTACGCTGGGCCGGGTCTCGTAGCTGTAGAAGCCCTCGCCCGTCTTACGCCCCAGCTTCTTCGCCTCGTACAGCTCGGTTATCCTCGGGCACGGCGCGTATTCTGGGCCCAGGTTCTCCTCGAAGACCTTTAGGATGTTGTAGACGATGTCCATGCCTATCAGGTCGCTGAGCATGAAGGGGCCTAGCGGCATCCCCGCCTTGTGCTGCATCGCGGCGTCGATCTGCTCCACGCCGTACTCGTCGAGGAGCTTCCCCGCCTCGTTGAGGTAGGTGACGAGCACCCTGTTGACTATGAACCCTGGGGCGTCCTTCCTCACCCACACCGGAGTCTTGCCCATCCTCCTGGCCAGCTCCTGGACCGCCTTCACCGTCGCCTCCGAGGTCTTCTCTCCTTGGTTGACCTCGACGAGCTTCATTATGGCGGGCGGGTTGAAGAAGTGCATGCCGATGAACCTCTCCGGGTTCGGCACCGCCTCGGCTATCCTGGTTATGCTCAGGCTGCTGGTGTTGGACGCCAGTATGGCGTTCTTGGGCGCCTTCGCCGCCGCCTCCGCCCACACCTTGTGCTTGATGTCCATCCTCTCGGGTATCGCCTCGACGACCAGCTGGGCGCCCTTCACCGCCTCGTCGAGGTCCAGCGTGAAACTTATCCTGGCCAAGGCGGCGTCCATGTCCTCCTGACTCATCCTGCCCCTGCTCACGAACCTGCTCAGGCTGTCCTTGACGCCGGCCTCGGCGTTGTCGAGGAACTCCTGGGCGATGTCCCTGACCACCACTTCGTAGCCGGCCACGGCGGCTAACTGGGCTATTCCGTGGCCCATGACCCCGGCGCCGAGTACGGCCACCCTCTTAACCTCATCTGCCTCCATGATGCTTCAACTGGCTAATCTGGGCCTAGGTTTAAAGCATTTTTCCGAGGCAAAGACTATATTGGTATTAAAAGATAGTTGCGCCTTGAAACAGAATGAGGCAGATAGTGCTGCTGAAGGACATCCCGGACCTTACAGAGATCAAGCTGGACTCCCAGACCCGGGCGCCCATCGTCGAGGGCGTCAAACGTAGGATCAGCGAGGTCGATAAGAGGGCGCTGGAGGCCGCGATCAGGCTCAAGGAGAAGGTGGGAGGCGAGGTGGTGGCCCTCTCCCTGGGCGACGACAAGACCAAGACGGCCCTCCTGGAGGCGCTCGCCATGGGCGCCGACGCGGTTTACATAGTCAACGAGCCGGGGCTCAGGGGCGTGGACACCAACGCCACCAGCATGGTGCTTGAGGCCGCCGTCAAACACGCGGGAGACTACGATCTCATACTCGCTGGTGAGATGACGCTGGACAGCCTGTCAAGCCAGATCGGGCCACGGCTGGCCCAACTCCTGGATATCCCTCAGGTAACCTACGTTAAGGAGCTCGACGTAGCCGACGGCAAGGTCAGGGCCGTCAGGGACCTGGAGGACGTGGACGAGGTCGTCGAGGCGGTGTTACCTGCCGTCGTGAGCGTGGTGAGGGAGATCAACGAGTCGCGCATCCCGAACCTCATGAGCATAATGAGGGCGAAGAAGAAGCCCCAGACGGTGTGGAGTCTCGGAGACATCGGGCTCGACGCCGCGGAGATTAAAAGCCATAGCTACGTCCAGATAACGAG
>CAZTZC010000215.1:0-2997 GCA_964618045.1 uncultured Candidatus Bathyarchaeia archaeon
ATACCGCTGAACAGGCCCATGAGCAGCGAGGCCGCCGCCGGCAAGAACCCTGTGAGCCACGTGGGTAAGATATACAACGCGCTGTGCTACAGGATAGCCGACAGGATCATAGCCGACGTGCCCGGCGTAATGGAGACATACGTCTGGCTTCTGAGCAGGATCGGGCGCCCCATAAACGATCCCACCGTGGTCTCGGCCCAGATAATCCCCGAGCAAGACGTGAATCTCAAGACGTTGACGCCCCAGATAGAGGAGATAATAGGCTACGAGTTCGAACACCTCGCAGAGTTCTGCGACGACCTAGCGAAGGGAGTCATTACCATATGCTAGGCGTTTCTGGTGATCACAACAATCCCTGAGCGGGCATTCACCGCACAGGGGGCTTGTCTTCCTGCAATAATCTTTCCCTAAACGTACAATTGAGCGATCGTAGAACAGGTACTTGTCACGCGGTATGAGCGTGTGCAGTATACTCTGGATCTCCTCTGGGCTGGCGTTCATTGGCGCCAGGCCGAGCCGCCTGGAGACCCTGGAGACATGGATGTCAACCGGTATCGCCGCCTCGTCGAAGCAGTGTGTCAGCACTATGTCCGCCGTCTTTGGGCCGACTCCTGGGAGAGTTAGGAGCGTTTCCCTGTCCCTAGGCACGTCGCCGTCGTGACGCTCCATCAACTCCCTGCAGGTCCCCATGATATGTTCGGCCTTCTGACGGTAGAATCCAGAGCAACGTATGAGATCATGGAGCTCCTCTCGACGCAGCCTCAATATGTCGCTGGGCGTCGAGGCTCGAGAGAAGAGCGTCTCCGCAGCTCTCTCAGAGTTGCTGTCTCTTGTGCGCTGGGAAAGGATGCATCCCACGAGTGTGCGAAACGGGTCGTGTTTCGACGGCGCATCCAGTGGCTCCGGGTAAGCCTCGGTAAGTCTGTCGATTACGGCGTTAACCTTGGGGTCCAATGTTGAACAACTCCTCGTGTCTTCTTCTCAGGTATTCGGGGAGGCTCTCGCCTCTGCTTTTTGCTATTCTACTCAAGGCCCTATGGACCCCCGTGGAGTACTGGGCCGCCTTCTTCGGTCTGTCGCTGACCTCCGCCGGGAATCCGAGGCTTTTAGCCAGCCTCCTGAGGATGATCTTCCTCGGTTCCTCGCTGTCAGGCGGGAGCTTGAACTTGGTCGGCACTCCCAACCCGAACATGATTATTCTGGCGTCCGCGAAGGGAAGTACGAGTCTGGCGCCTAGGTCTTTGCAGACTTTGGCGTCCCTGTCGTAGTTGTCTCTCCAGGACTCCACCACGTCCCTGTACATGGTGTCCCTCACCTTCTCTCCTTCCGTAAGCCACTGCTTCATGTATTTGTAGTAGCCGCCGAAGAGCTCGTCGCTGCCGTTACCCGAGAAGATGGTCGTGTGTCCATCCTCCATGGCTTGTTGTGCTGCGAAGTACAGGGGCGCCGCTACGCCTATCTTCATGGGGTTCGGGTCTTCTACGCTCAGTATTATCTCGTCGAGGCTGTTTTCGAGTTCGTCCTTGGTGAAGGGATGGATGTTCACATCGAGACTCAGGGCTTCGGCTGCTCTTCGCGCCTCCCTGTATTCCCGTTGGTCTCCGACGCCCACGCAGACGAGGTCTAGATTGCCGCCGGCCTCCTTCAGGTAGTGGGTGGCCAAGGTGCTGTCGATGCCTCCTGAGAAGGCGATGGCTCCGCCTCGTGTCTTCCTCACGATGTCCTCGGATACTTCAGTGAGCAATCCGTGGAGCGTCTCGATGCACTGACTTTCAGGCTGCTCCGACTGCCGCGTCTGCTTGATCCTCTTCACTTCTATAGTCTTGTAACCCTCTTTCGAATGCTCCATCAGGGTCCCTGGTACGACGGGAGAAGGCTCTATTCCTATCGCCATCAACGCCTTCATGTTTGAGGCGGTGGCCAGGATCTCATCGTCGCCACCGTAATATAGTGGAACCGTGCCCACGACGTCTCTCGCCAAGAAAATTCTCTCACCGTCTATCGCGACGGCTGAGAATGCGCCGTCCACATCGGAGATCAGCTTCCACATCCCTTCCTCGACTCCGTCTCTTAACAATTCAGCCACATGGAGTATGTCCGGCTCAACGGCGCTGAGTATTAAGCCATCGAAAACCATGGCTCCAGATCGCTGTAAGATAGGCTGTAGCGGAGAAACTGCAAAACTCGATGACCTGTACGCTATCAGAGATGAGCCCATGCTAGGAATGGCCTTGAGGGACCTATCGAAGAACTCACCCGTCTCTGGGGAGGCGACGCCATACAAAGGGGGCTCGGGGCCTCCGGTGGCTCTAAGCATTCTTTTGAGGTGGTTGGTAACGTCTTGCCTCTTCCTGCCTAGTACCGCCGCGACGTATCCCATTGCTGGGTCTTTAATGATCGACGAATATCATTGTTGTTATTCCTGGTAGTCCTCCGCCTGCTCGAGTATCTCGTCCACCTGTCCCTCCATGAGCATGGCTCCGTGTAGGAAGCTGCCCTTACGTGGGTCATCTGCCAGAAACGTCTCTTTTATGGGGTATGGCTTCTTGAAGCGTATCAGGGGTTTCAGTGTGAGGGCGCATCTCCAGTTGTTCTCTCTGCAGTAGTTTTCTTCCTCGGGGCTCATCTCCCAGAGCATCTCCACTTTGTCTGTGACGCCGTATCCAAGGAAGCTGTCGCCTACATCTGTTTTCTTTGCCAGTAGGATGGGTGTGCCTCGTTTCCAGTTCCTCATGATCCCTGAGTAGTATTTCTTTATCTCGAAGATCTGTTCGACCCAGTCGTCTGTGCTTATGCGAAGGATGTATCCTGGGTTCTCTTCTGAAACCATGACGTCAGATTAATTGTTAATATAATATAAAACTAATGTGGTGTTAAACCCTAAAAATTGAAGCGCTCGATTATCTATTTCTGGATGTTTATGATAACACATAAAATGAAAAACACCATTTTTTTGGGATTATTGGTCATCAGGCGCATTTTTTTTACGCCCAGATT
>CAZTZC010000216.1:0-2973 GCA_964618045.1 uncultured Candidatus Bathyarchaeia archaeon
GGCTGTATGAGAGCCTAGTCTGCATGTGTTTAAAGCCCAGTCCAAGAATCTACCAGCACACGAAAAAGTACGTAGTCTTCACCTTATAGCAATGAATCGGAGAGTCATCCAGCATGTCGGAGACGGTGGAGTTCAGGTGTATCCGCTGCGGGAAATGCTGCAGAAGCCTCCTCTCGGAGGATAAGGGGATACTTAGGGGTCACCCTGCTGCCCGAGGAGGCCCAACTGTTCCCGGAGGACGTCGTCAGGCCAGCCATCGGAGTAGGAAGGAGGCCCCACGACATCAAGTTCAGAGTGTTGGCCTATCAGCTCGCGGTGGAGCCCTGCCCACACCTCAAGGAGACGGGGTGCGCCATATACGGCGACCGCCCCTCCAGCTGCAGGCAGTTTCCCTTCAGCCTCGAACCCTCCGGCGACGGAGGACAGCTTCTGGGGGTCGACCTGAACTGTCCTTCGGCGGCCCGGCTGCTGGACGCGTACACGCATATAAGCTTCGAGGGGCGGGAAGCCGCCGAGAGGCTGCTACGGATCAAGGAGCGGCTGGCCCAGAACCCTAGGCGGGCGTGGTTCTACGACCTGAGGACAGACAGATGGGTCAGAGGGGACAGGCTCGGCTAGAAGGCCTGCACGGAGTGGGCTACCTGAGGCAGCGTCCTCTCTATGGTGAGCACGGCGCCTACTGAAGGCCTGACCTCTATCAGGACCTCCTCGTAGGGGTGAGCGTAGACGTCTGTCCGGCTGTTCTGGGCGGGGTCGACGCTGGCCTTGTCCAGCTCGGTGAAGTCTATGGACACCTTGAAGCGTTCCCCCTGCTCTATGACCTCGTCGCCGTCTCCGGTCACCCCGGTGACGGTGGTTATGGTGCCGTTGCTGTCGTAGATCGAGGCGTGGCACCTCGCGTTGGTGTAGGTGATCACCAGATTGGAGTCGCTAAGGGGGATGGGGCTGTCGCCCTGGCCGAGCCTGACGTAGAAGACGGCCTTGGTCAGGCATATGTCGCTCTGTGACCCCGAGTTGTTGGCGAAGCTGCCGATGACGTCGCTGTCCAGGTACAGCGCGGAGCTTGCCTCGGTGATCCCGGACGAGATCACCGACTGGGCCTTCTCGGCCGTCAGGAACCCCACGTTGAGCACCATGTAGGCGAACGCGGAGGCTGTGATGACGAAGGCGACGAGCATGATGGATACCTCGAGCCCCGTCATACCTCTACGTAATCCTATCGCTTTCAACGATGTGTCTCCGCCGAGTCGCTGGTGAAACGGAGCGAATGCAGGCGATTTAAGAAGATGTGTGTTACCCACTGTAACAGAAACCGTGGCTACCTGTGGCCCATTTCACGTCTCTCTTGCCTCCTCGCATGTCTCACTCTAGGCCGTCGATCTCCGAGTCCAGCGCCTTCTCTATGTCGTCCAGCTTGTCTCTTATCCACCTCTGCAGCTCCTCGGTCTTCCGGACCCTCGCGTTCCACTTCCTCATGTTGATGTTCTTGACGACGGCCTTCCGTACCGTGGTCTGAAGCAGGTTTGGGTCCAGGGCGTCGAGCTCCACGGCCCTGTCGCCGTGCTCCTCCAAGAAGCTGTCTGCTCGTGCGTCGCTCATCTTCACGGGCATCGGGGGCAGCCTGTACCTCTTTATCTGGTCGGCCGTGAGAGCGATCCTTTGAACCGTGAAATCCTTTGCCCCGTACTTCTCGAGACGCTCGGACAGGTCCCTCTCGATGTCGACGCCGCTGGGGTCGAAGTCCCCGAAGTACAGCACCACCGTCGGCTTGCCCCCGAGCTGGTTCGTTATGTACCTCGACATCTCCTGAACGAAGCTGAAGCTCGGGTAGCCGCGGGTCGGAAAGGTGCGTACGCTGAACCTGTTGGCCTCCCTGCTGACGAGGCGGCTGAGGGCGTCCTTCTCGAGGCTGATCATCACGTTCTTCGGCTGTTCGTCCCACATGGGCATGGTGAAGCTCTTCCAGCTGTCCTGAAGAGTGGTTATCTTCTTCTTCAGGTACTCCTCCGCCGAGTTATAGCCCAGGTCGCCCCTGCCTAGTACCCGCCTGCTCCGGTCCTCCAGGCAGTTGATGGGGACGTCTCCGTCCTCCCTCGCCTTCACCATAATCCTGCTGAGCCGCTTGTAGCTGTTGATGGTGTTGGGGATGAGGAGCCTGCTGACGAGACGGTAGTATAGCTGCCTCAGCGTGATCGCAGTGTCGTACTGCTGGAATACGTCTAGGGCTGCGTCTACGATCTCGTCGTAGCTGGCCGGGCTACCGTCCATCACAGATACAATACATGGGACGATATATTGGGTTTTCTTCTAAAAACAATAAATAAAAGGGGGTTTAGGTGTGTTTACACGCTCTTTAACGCGTCCGCTATGTGCTCTTCCTTCGTTTTACCCTTGTTATCTCGCAGAGTCTGTTTTAATACGGCGGCGTAGTCACCGAGCCAGTCGAACTTCTTGCAGCCGTCGAGTTCACTGCACTGGCTGCATAACGGGTAGCCTCTCTCGTTTGCACAAGACCTTATGGCGCAGTCTGGGGGGCCTCCCCCCTTCTCGCAGCCCTGGCAGTTGGCGTACTTGGTCATCCACTCGAGGGTCTTCTCCGTCTCGGCCCAGTTTATCTCCGCCCCGCCCGGGACCATGGGCGCCCACTCCTTGATGCCGTAGCCCGTGATGTAGCTCTTGGTCTTTCCCGCGGTCTCCGCGATGGTGCCGTTGCCCAGCACGCATGTGCCGCAGGTTATGCCGCACGGCCCCGCCTGATCCTTTACTGTGTTGAACGCTTCCTCCTTCATGGCAGCCATGTCTAGATTTTTCTTTTATTAAACGGTTACAAATGGTTTGAAGGCAGGGATGCGTGAAAATGCCGGGCTTTTCTGCAATGTCTTTAAACTCCGACTCCATCCAGTATTCGTGACCAGTATGGTTTCATTGCCTCTCGCGACCAATGCCGCTGGAGGTCTGCTATCGGTCATGGGG
>CAZTZC010000217.1:0-2968 GCA_964618045.1 uncultured Candidatus Bathyarchaeia archaeon
GGCGAGGCCCTGGCACGGGTGGGTCAGGTCGGTCAACGCGTTGATGACGGGGCTGTCCATGTATTCGGCGTACTCCTCCACCACGTCCTGGCCGTAGGTCCTGATGACGAGGCCGTCGCAGTACCTGTCCAGGATGCGGGCTGTGTCCTTGATGGGCTCACCCCTGGCGAGCTGCATGGTCTGGGGCGTGCTGTAGAAGCTCTGCATCCCCAGGTGGGCGATGGCCGCCTGGAAGCTGAACCGTGTGCGGGTGCTGTGCTTCTCGAAGACCATGGCGATGGTCCGCCCCTTCAGGTACTCGTGGGGCTGCTTCATCAACCGCATGCGTTTGAAGTCGGCGCTGACGTCGAGAATGTACTTAACCTCTTCCTTCTTCCAGTCCATCAGGGTGAGGTAGTCCTTCCCCTGGAACCTGTCCTTGAAGCTCATATAGATTCAAGCAGAAAGAGGGGATTAAGGTGTTTAATACTATCGTTTACCCTGTTTGGGACATTTTCTCCTTGAATTGTCTCGCCTTGAAGCACCATGAGCGAGACGGTGTCATTCCTCTCTTTTCTCAGGCTCCTTCAGTGTAAAGACGGCTATGACCGCTCCAACGGACATGAAGGCGGCCGCCAACAGGAACGGTGCGCCGACTCCGTGGTTCTGGAAGAGGACTCCACCCAAGTAGTTTCCGCCGCCGTAAAGCAGAGACCAGATCACCGTGGTCAAGGCGTTGAACCTGCCTCTATGCTCCTTGGGGCAGAAGTCCACGAACAGCGCGCTCCAAGAGGGTTGGCCCACAGCGGCGGAAAGAGTGATGGCTATCCTGGCTGCCAGCACCGCTAGGAAGCTCTCTGTGTAGACGTAGAGGACATACGTTATGGGCCACGAGATCATGGAAGCTAGGACGAATCTGACTCGTCCGTGCTCATCCGACGGCGACGCCACGAGGAGGAGAGTAGCGCAGTGAACTAGGAGGACGAGGCTCATGATGAAGCCCCACTGCGACGCGGATAGCTTGGCGCCCTCCGTCGCGTAGGTCACGTAGTATGGGTCGCCTAGGCCCAGAGCGAAGGTGAAGATGAAGTCAGCCAGCAGGAAAGCCTTGAAAGGCTCGCTCAGGCTGTTCACCGTGTCCCTGAAGTCGCTCACGATTTCACTCAATGATCTCGGTGAGAGAACGATTTCCTTTTTCGTGGTTAAAGTCTCCTTTAGGTACCGCTGCCTTATGAGGGAGGCCAGAGTAGCTAACGCGAACATGAACAGGTAGCCCCACATCATGGCGGTCCTCACGCCGTACCTGTCCATCATCACGCCTATTATCGAGGGAGACAGTATGCCCACGAGCTGAGGCCCAACCATCAGCACGGCGTAGCCCATCGCCCGGTTCTCGGGGTCCGTGGAGTCGCCGATAATCGACGACATGGATGGCTCCCTGAACCCCATGAAGACCGCCTCTAGCACTGCGGCCAGCATGAGCCACCGATAGTCCGGCGCGAAAGTCCTGACCAAGGCTAGGCTGGAGATCATGTAGGACATGGTGTACACGATCTTCTTGCGGCCCACCTTGTCGGCGAGGTACCCGCCGAGGAAACCGGGTATCACCTTGATCACGGCGCCCAGGGCGAATATCTCGCCGATGTTCACGTAGCTTCCTCCCAGCTCGAGGACGTAGAGGGCTAGGAAAGGCGTTGTGAGGTTGCCGGCCAGAGTCCAAAGCCCTGTCGTCACTATCATTACGCCGAGGTTTCCGCGCATCGCGGAACGGATCTTCTGGAAAGTCTCTACCACCTTCATCACTTCTCGAAGCTCTGCGGGGTATACAAACTGGGACGGTTGGGGGGTTTCAGTAAAACTAGAGTACTATCCTCATTATTCCCACGACAGCCTATAGTCTCAGAAATGTATTTATTAAATCTAACTCATGAACGGTTTTGACTCTGCATAACCGTTGATGAGGAAAGGGTTAATTCATTGACTTCTCTTCCCAGATCTTCTTCTGATCGGGATGCTCCTCGAAGAACCTGTCTATTATCTGGTCGCAGGTCTCCTGAGCCTTGAGAAGCGCGTCTCTCATGTCGATGGTCGTGAGTGCCCCATCCCTCTTGAGGAACCTGCCGTCGCAGATCACGTTATCTATGTCCCCGGGCGTCCCGTACAGGAAGACGCTGGTCACGGGGTCCCTCGTCGGCGTGAGGTAAGGGTTCACCATGTCGAAGGTTATGATGTCCGCCTTCTTACCCGCCTCGAGGCTTCCTATCTCCTTGTCCATGCCGAGAGCCTTGGCGCCGCCGATGGTGGCAAGCTCCAGCATCTCGTAGAAGCTGGGACGCGCCGTGCGTCGGCTGTCGTTGATCATGCCCAGGTAGCCGCCGATCTTGCTCACCCTGTTCATGACGCCCGTCCTCTGCTTCCTCACGAGGTCCAGCATGTCATGGTAGTAGTCGTCGGTGCCTAGGCCGACGGGTATGCCCATGTCGAGCCAGTCGATGAGCGGAGACTCAACGCTGTGGCAGTGCAGTATTGCCATCCCGGTCTCCTTGATGAGCTGGAAGTCCCTAGCTGTGCCATACGTAAGGTGGGCGCCGCTCAGCTTCTCGTCCATCACCCCCAGATCGTAGAGGTGCTGCGGCGGCGTCTTACCGAACAGCTTCTGGACTTGCCTGTACTCCCGCTGGCTCTGGCTAAGGTGAGTCGTCATCCAGAGGCCGTGCTCGTCGGCGAACTCCTTGCAATCCAAGTAGACGTCGGGCATCGCCATGTCCGGCGCCTTGGGGCACATCAGCGTCGTTATTCTTCCTCCAACCTTTCCATGCCAGTTGAAATACAGATCCTTGGCCCTCTTCACGGCGGCGTCCCTCTTCTCGGGGAGGTACAAGAACTCCCCGTGTTTGAGTCTCTCAAGGTCCACGTGTTCGATATCTCCAGCTATGTGGCACCTGTTCCCGGCCTTAGCGACTGCCTTCGCGTAGCCGTCGGGGTAAGT
>CAZTZC010000218.1:0-2926 GCA_964618045.1 uncultured Candidatus Bathyarchaeia archaeon
AAGTTCTCGACGACGACGTCCGCTTTCTCGAGGAGCCTGAAGAAGATGGTTTTGCCCTCCTCGCTCTTCAGGTTTAGGGTCATCCCCTTCTTGCACCTGTTCAGGTACATGAATGGGGAGCTCTCGCCGTTCACCAGCGGAGGGTAAAGCCGGGACATCTCGCCCCACGGCGGCTCGATCTTGATGACCTCGGCGCCCATGGAAGCGAGGATCATAGTCGTGTAGGGGCCGTAGTAGACGTGGCTCAGGTCGAGGATCGTCACACCGTCGAGTAGCGATGCCAAGTCACTGCCCCCTAGCATATCTCCCCGCCGTCGAGGGCGAGGAGCCTATCCCAGTTCTCCGTGGTGATGTGCTGGATGGTGTCCGTCTCTGCGTCGGTGAGGTGCCTGAACCTTCCCTGCAGCTTCAGTGCCTCAGAGACTGGCGCCAACTCCCTCGGCTTGTAGGTCAGCTTGAAGTGTCTGCCTTCCTCTATCTCGTAGAGGGGCCAGAGACCCGACTGCACCGAGAGCCGTGAAACCTTTATCGAGTCCTTGGGGTCGAAACCCCAGCCCGTGGGGCAGGGCGCGTGTACGTGCATGTACTTGAAGCCCTTCAGCGTCTTGCCGTACTGTATCTTGGCGGTTAGGTCCTCGGGGTATGCGACGGACGCCGTCGCCACGTAAGGCACGCGGTGCAGCGCCAGTATGAAGGGCAGGTTCTTCTTGGCCTCGCTCTTGCCTCGGCTCTTCCCGCTTATGGGGGTCGTCGCGCTCCTAGCAAGGTACGGCGTCGAGCTGCTCCTCTGGCCCCCCGTGTTCATGTAGGCCTCGTTGTCGTAGGTGAACCAGAATATGTTCTCGTTCCTCTCCGCGGCCGCCGAGAGCCCCTGGAACCCTATGTCCACGGTGCCGCCGTCGCCTATCAGCCCCGCCACTACCACGTCCTCCCTCCCCATGAGCTTGTAGCCGCGGGAGAGGCCCGTGAGGAACGCGGCTGCTCCCTCGAACGCGGGCGCGTAGAAGCTGGGCACCCTTATGTTCATGAAGCCCGGTGCGCATGAAGCCACCTCCACGCGAACCGAGTTCCTGCCCAGCGCCTTGTAGACTAGCCTGCCCACGATACTGCCCGCGCAGCCCTGGCACGCTGGGTTACCGGGCCAGACCGCCTCCTCCTCCGGTATGTCCATTATTCCTATCTTCTTGCTCATTTCACACACCTCCTAAACCCAGGTGACGAGGGGCCCAACCTCCTCCCCCCTCGCCGCCTTCAACGTCCTCTCCGCTATCCTCGTGACGTCCTGCACGCGCACCTCGTTCCCGGCCAGCCCCACATGGTAGCCGTAGACCTTGGGGCGCTCTTCCAACCCGTACATGGCGCTCCTGATGCTGTTGAACGCCACGCCTCCCTCGCCGAGGCTGATGTTCCTGTCCAGCACGCCTATCGCATCGACGGCCTCGCCTATCCGCTCGAACTCCTCGGCTGGGAACGGCCTTATGGCCTTCAGCTTGACGAGGCCCACGGGCTTACCGTCGCCCCTCAGCCTGTCCACGGCGGCGCGGGCCGTGCTCGCTATTGTGCCCATGGCCACTATCACGGCCTCCGCGTCCTCGCAACGGTATTCGTCGACTAGCCCGCCGTAGCTCCTACCGAAGCGCCTGCCGTAAAGCTCGTCTACCTCCTTGATGACCTTCTTCGCCCTTGTCATGGCCTCCTGGTGGGCTCTCCACCTCCACTGGAGGTCGTGGCCGGCGCCCCACCTC
Source organism: uncultured Candidatus Bathyarchaeia archaeon (assembly GCA_964618045.1). Taxonomy (GTDB): domain Archaea; phylum Thermoproteota; class Bathyarchaeia; order TCS64; family TCS64; genus RBG-16-57-9. The sequence continues at coordinate 1,746 of CAZTZC010000218.1, forward strand.
ACCATGGTCAGGTGTGAATAGTTCTCGTCGGCGGGGAGCGGCGTGAACGGCTCGTCGATGCCCTTGCCCTCGCTCCAGTGCCTTTTGTAGACTTCTATTTCCTCGTCGAAGTTCTCCGGGAGAACCGGGTACTCGCCCTTGTAGGGCGGCAGGAACTCGTTTACCTCGTCCTGCTCCGGGATCGCCACCGGCTCAGCCGTGTAGCTCAGCACGTAGCCGTCGAGGCCGAACGCGACTGGCAGCCTAACCCTATCGTCCTCTGCCACCCTGTACGCCATTATGCCTGTATCTAGTACCTCCTGGTTGTTCTCGCAGTAAAGCTGAACCCAGCCCGTGTCCCTCTGCGCCAATAGGTCGGTGTGGTCCGGCCCCATGGTCCTGACTCCCCTGTTAGCGACCGCCATGACCACTGGGAGCCTGTACCTAGCTGTGCCGTGGAGCGCGTGGTGCATGTACAGCAGCCCCGGCCCAGATGTGGCCGTAAACGCCCTCGCCCCAGCTATTGACGCCGCCATGCACACCAGCTGAGCGGTTATCTCGCCCTCCACGTTAACGAACTCGGCATCCAGCTCGCCGCTGGCCACCATGTCCGACAGGTACTGAACGATCGTCGTCTGCGGGGTTATCGGGTACGCGGATATTAGCCTCGCCCTCGCGAGCTTCACCGCGTACGCCACAGCCTTGTTCCCCACCATGACTTCAGACTTCATTTTAGACCTCCTCCAGCTTCATCTCTATGGCACCCACCGGGCACTCCTCCGCGCATATGCCGCAGCCCTTACAGAAGCGGTAGTTTACCTCTGCTTTACCCTCGACCATACTTATCGCCGTCTCGGGGCAGTAAACCCAGCAACGTTTGCAGCCTATGCATTTATCCCGGTCTATCGAGGGGGTGAAGACCCGCCAATCGGCCACGTCCCGGGAGTACGATATTATTGGCTCCGTGGACTTCGCCTCCTCGCGCCTCATCTTCGGTACGCCCGAGGCGTCCATGGGCTCGGAGACCTGCTCATACGCCTCACGCATGGCCATGACGTTGGACTTCACTATCCTCTCGGGAAACTCCCTCCTCACCGCCTCCTCCAGCGAAGCCAAGTTTACCAAGCCCGTGACCTTGGCGAACGCCCCCAGTATAGCCGTGTTGGTGATGGGCCGCCCCAGGGTCTCAAGGGCTATCCTGG
>CAZTZC010000219.1:0-2921 GCA_964618045.1 uncultured Candidatus Bathyarchaeia archaeon
AGGCCCCAGCGTCACGGTCTCGGTCATGACCACTTGGCCGTCTACGAGAAGATCTAACTCATCTGTGCCTTGGAAGTCGCCTACGTTCTCGCAGTCGACGGAGACGGTCATGGCGCGGTTTATCCGTATGGTCTCTGGCCTTACCTGAGGGTCAGAGTATACGAACTCGGCGGCCCTTAACACCGTCAGCTCCTGAGACACGGAGTCCTCTAATCCAAACAGGTCCACCACCCTCAGGGTGACGGTGTAGGCCCCCGCCTCCATGTACGTGTGGGTGGGGCTGGGCCACGAGGACGTCCATCCGTCACCGAAGCTCCAGTGGTAGTCAAGAGAGCCGCGATCCTCGGACTCGTCGCTGAACTGGACATCCTCCCCCGCCACTATCTCTCGGGGGGAGTACGAGAATCCGGCCATGGGCGGCAGGTTGAAGTCCAGGTCGATCTGGATCTCGTGGGGGCCCTGGGCGAACTCGAAGCCATACGTGACCGGGGCGTTGAGCTCCGTGGCCTCCATCTGTGTCTCCCCGTCGATGACCACCTTGAGTATGCCTACGCCGTCCAGCAGGACGGCATCCATTTCTGCCGTCCCCGAAGGGGGTCCGTGTGTGCTGAGCGTCAGCCTGTTGCCGTCGGGGTCGTATCTCAGGTCGGTGACGTAAGTGTTCGCCCTGATCCTCGCGGTGTGCGTCTCCCCATCGTCCATGAAACCGATCTCGTGGGTCCTCTCGGGGAGCACTTTGAGGGCCGCCCGTATCGTCAGCAGGCTCTGGTAGTAGTCGCCTCCGTCGTACAGCGCCTGAGCCTGTGTTATCGATGGGTGGCTCTCTCCCAGCACAGGTGTCGCCCAGTCGATCATGAACCGGGGGTTAAGCGATCCCAGGAACTCGTCTGGGGTCAAAACAACGCCCCCGTCCTCCTCTATCGAGCGGATGGTGCTGTGAGGCTCGGCTACCTCCTGAGGGGTGATGATGACGCCCGAGTACACGGGGAAGTAGACCTCGCTGAGCTTCCTCACCGTGATGGTGTCCAGCGTCAGATCGGCGTTCCCCAGGTATTCCAGCCGGAACTCTATCCACGAAGACTGGTCGTCGAACGTGAAGGGAATCGTGAAGTCCATGTATTCGCCGCTCGCCGGGAACATGTTGGCCTTTACCCTGTGGCTGTTCACCACTCTCCAGTCGGGGAATGCCAGACGTTCACCGATGAAGACGTCGGCGACGGCGGCGTTGAGGGAGCTGTCGCTCACCTTCATGCGGTAAGTCGCCTCGTAGTCTCCCGGCTCCATGGCTGCCCAGGGCCCCCATACCTTGATCCCTGTTCCATCCATGACCTGGAATGTGACGGCCACGCCTGACACGGCGTCCGGGTCCGGCACGAGGTCTCCTTGGTACCACGGGTAGTCGGACATGGTCAGGATTATGACACCGGGCGTTATCTCGTCTACCTTGTCTCTGAGCCACGCCCCTGTCCCCTCGAACAACGAGTATGTGCAGGTCAGCGAGGGCTCAGGCGCGTCGAGGTATGAGAAGCCGCCCCCCAGGTACCCTAGGCTGGTCGCCCCGACGATGTTTCCGAGGTACGCCGTGTCGCCGAGGACGCTTGAATACGTTTGAGAGTGGTAACTGTCGAACTCTCCGCGCCTATTGTCCACCCTGACGACCCTTAGCCCCGACTCCGCCAAATACGTGGCCGTGTGCTCCAAGTAGTCGGTGAACTCGTCGTGGTCCATCAGGTTCGGGTAGGCGTAGCCGGCGCCCGAGTAGCCGCAGACCAGGGCTGTGTCCTCCGCGGAGTCGACGTAGTAGTTCCAGATAAGCGGTGCCAAGTCTATGAGAACCGGGTTTATGGTGAAGCCGATATCCGAGCCCTGCAGTTGATCCCATGTGAACTGTGGGTAGAAGCCTCGGTCGATGACGTACTGGAGCGCGTCTCCGTCTGAGGACCAGAAAGTGACCACTGGGGCTTCGCCGAGCGTGGCGAAGATGTCGTCGACGTCGATCACGGGCTCGTAGGGTTCTACGTCGACCCTTATCCCGGATAGGCAGGATAGGCTTCCCGCTGACAACGGAGCGTTCCCGTTCGTCAGTACGGCCACCATGTCCCCGTGCTCAGAGGCTAGGTCCACCGTCGCCTCCTCGTAGCGCTCGACGAACCCGAACACCGGAACAGGGTTAGGCGCATCCTCTAGAAACGCCGAGAACAGTGCGCGCTGCTGTTCGTCGACTGGGGAGAGCCACAGAGCCGGCAGCTTCAACGCCACGATGTAGTCACGGGTAGCCAGGCTCAGGGGGAACAGGTTACTGGACCCTTCCTCTATCTCCCCGCTGTTGGGGGGGCCTGTGCACACCACCCCGATGACGCGGTTCTCGAGGCTGGGCCACAGGTTCTGGTACACCCACTGGTACACGGCTAGGCGGCCCTCTGCGGACGCGTCCCAGCCGTTGATCGAAGCCGTCTCCGTCAGATCTACGACAGAGGAGAACTCGGGGAACCCTGGGTCCGCCAGCTGCTGAGGGGAGACGATGACGCGGTTCTCCAGCCCCGCAATCATCGTCGCCACGTTGATGGTGTCGGGTATCTCGGGGTCGTATACAACGGCCCCGTCAAACAGGTCGCCGTATTGCTCCAGGAGATAGTTTACCGCGTCCACCCCCTGCTGAGGCATCTCGACCACCTCTACGTGCTCCGCGACGTAGGGCAGCCAGAACCCGTCGCGGTCGTTGAAGACCTCCGCCTCCTCCCAGTCGAGGTAGATGCAGGAGTGATGCCTGTTGATGACCCCCTGCATGCCGACCAGGGTCAGAGCGTCCATGGTCTCGGGGGAGTCCGTGATCCTCCAGCCGGGGGAGGTTGGAGCCCCCCACCAGTCAACCATGGCGTTGGGCACCCTGAACACGTACACGGTTTCAGGCTCGGGGAACC
>CAZTZC010000220.1:0-2905 GCA_964618045.1 uncultured Candidatus Bathyarchaeia archaeon
CATTTAGAAAAAAAGGGAAATAATTAGGGAGATATCTCCACAGAGGGTAGGGTTCGAAGCCCACCCTCCGCACCATCCAGGCATTCTTGATCCAGTCCGTCTTCCGTGATCGAGATGGATGTCTGCTTCGGCTAAAAACATACATAGTCGGAGACACGATCCAGGGTATATGTTTACACGATGCTTGAGGCCGAGTCCATGATCACACTCACGGGGAACACAGGTCAGGTACACATAAATTGATGAAACTGAAGCTGATGAAACGGTTCTTCGACACCGTGGACGAGAGATGGAAGAGCCCAATCGTGGATAAGATAGCGGCCAGATGGTTCAAGGGAGGTGTAGATGCACGGGTCCTCAGGGCCAGCGCCAACTTCGTGGTCGTCATCAAGGCTGATGACCGTAAATACTTCCTCAGGTTCAACCACTCCAGCGAGAGGACGACCGGGTTCATCGCAGCCGAGTTAGAGTACATCATCCACCTCAGGGGGAGGGGGGTCAACGCCAACGTCCCCATCAAGTCGCTGAAGGGAAACTACATCGAATCGGTTGAGACCGAGATGGGTGTATTCCACTGCGTGGTATTCGAGGGGTTACCCGGTGTACAAATAGAGTCAGAGGAACTGGACCTCGACGGCTTCGAGAGGTGGGGCACAGCGCTCGGGGAACTCCACGAGGCCAGCGACGGTTATCGAGACCCCAGGATTCCATCATGGAAAGATCACGCGGAGTTCATCAGGGAGACGGTGAAGGAGCCCATAATCCTGAAGGAGCTTGAAGCACTCGAAAAAAGGCTGGAATCTTTGCCGGTGGGAGACAACTACGGGGTGAGCCACTACGACTTCGAGCAGGACAACCTGTTCTGGGATAACGGCGTCCCCGGGATACTGGACTTCGACGATCTCGTTTATTTCTGGCATACATGTGACATCGCAAACGCCCTCCAAGACCTGCATCACCGCACATCTAACGAGTATGACCCAGAGGATCCACGGATTCAAGCATTCATCAAGGGATACAGGTCCAACAAGAGGATAACCGACGAAGATTTACAGACCATCCCGTTGGTGATACTCTTCGATAAAATCTACGTGTACGCGCGGTTGGTGAGGTCGATAGAGGGCAGCGAGACGCCCGGTGAACCCGAGTGGGTGACTGATCTACGGGGGAAACTAGCAGACAATAACAAGAAGACCCTGGAGTACATCGAAGGGAACCCGCTGGGGAGATATTAGAGGTAGCGGTCAAACCAGCGTAGTATATGCTGCAGCCGCTGCACCCTGTGCTTAGGTTTGCCTATCCTCCCGAACCCGTGGCTACCAGGGAAGATGACGAACTCCGTGGTCTTCCTCAGCTTCTTCAGCGCCGTGAACATCTGCTCAGCGTTGTCCATGGGGCACCGGTAGTCCTCGGAGGAGTGGATGAGCAGTAGAGGCGTCACCACGTTCTCCACGTAGGAGATGGGGGACTTGCTCATGAAGTACTCGACGTCCTCCCACGGGTTCTTACCCGCGGTTACGCTGTGGTCCATGTAGTCTATGTCGCTGGTCCCTGTTCCGCTGTATAGGTTGGACATGCTGTTCATCGCCACCGCGGCCTTGAACCTGTCCGTGTGGCCGACCACCCAGTTCGTCATGTACCCGCCGTAGGATTCGCTGCTCTTTATCTGCTGTTAGGATGGGATTCGCTGGTTTGAATTCCACTATTTTGATTACAGTATAACTAGATTACAGCAATCTGGTTCTGATTCTAGTTTAGCCTCTGAGCTGTTTCACCATGATTGGTTGGCCATTGTAGTCTGCGATTTCTCTGGTCTCAACAAACCCCATGGCTCTCCAGAACCCCATGGCTTCCGTGTTCGTCGTGAGCCAAAAGTCGTTGATACCTTTCTGCTTGAACTCCTCAGCTGTCTGATTTAACAGGCAGCGTCCCCATCCTCTCATCCTGCACTCGGGTCTGATGTAGAGTTCCATGATTAATCCCCAACCGGGGCGGTCTGTTGTATCCACTTTGAAGTGGGTGAATCCGACGACCTCATCGCTAACCTTCAAGAAGTACAGCCATCTGTCTGGTCCTCCTTGAAGATCGAGAACGCTCCTGAGGAACCTGTCGCGTTGTTCTTCGGGTTCCTCGGACATGTAGTCCCTACCCAACTCCATGAATACGTCTGCCAGCTGCTTGTCTCCTCTGCGATATAGAATCAGCTCTACGTTCGATTCAGTATCTTCCATGAACTGTGTAAAGGAAAGTGATTGTTACTATTTGGGTATTGTCATTTTCTAATGACTCATGGTTCTAATTCCATCCTCCGCACCAGCCTCAAGCCCAATGCCTCTCTGTCTTGACGGCCTCATGGTACCCCGGCCACCGCGGCATGGTGGCGATGATAAACTCGAGGGGCTCCTCGCCGGTGTTCCTGAACTGGAAACGGGTACAGGGGGGAATGCTTATGCATATCCCGGGCTCAAACTCCGTAGCCTCCTTCCTGTTCTCCTGCCTTCTCCACACCTCGCCTCTCCCTCGTAGGCAGTACCATATCTCCTCGACGGTCCTATGGTAGACGGCGTCCGACGCCTCATATGGCGGCAGGGTGCAGTGGGTCAGCTGGCCGTGGCTCGTCCTCATGAGAGCCCTTATCTCGGAGCCGTCGGGGGCAAGCTCGTCGTACTCACGTGGCAGACGCCTTGTTCTGAAGTCTAAGGTTTCGCCCATGAGCCTCATAATGGGCGGATTAGGAGAAAAGGCTTCATACGCTACTACAACCCATGCATGGTGCGGGCTATTATCTCGTCCTGGTACTCCTTTGTGAGGGTGGTGAAGTAGGCGCTGAAACCCCAGACGCGCACCAGGAGCGACCTGTACTGCTCGGGGTTGGCCTGGGCGTCCCTGAGGGTCTCCGAGTCCA
>CAZTZC010000221.1:0-2897 GCA_964618045.1 uncultured Candidatus Bathyarchaeia archaeon
GAAGACTTGGGTGCACAGTCTAGTACAGTTTTTACTGTTGAGCACATCCTTGAATCGTTAGGCACGGGTATCAGGGTCAGGGCTCACTGTAATCTTCATGGCTGGAGTCAGTGGACGCAGCTCGGTGAAGAGACAACGGATCAGGGCGGAGGCATCCCGGGTTTCAGCTACGCGCCGATGCTCATCGGGTTGACGGCTTACCTCATGGTGACCCGTCTCCGTAAACACAGTTGAAAAAGAATATTCGACGCTCAGACACAGCATCGTATGTACCCACACTCTTATACTGTAAAATGTGTTCCAAATGGAGGAAAACAATGGGAGACGGCGTGTACCTCTTCAAGAATCCTCACACAGACGCTGACGTCGAGCAAGTATACGAGCTCATGAGGGTCGTCTTCCCCCACGAGGACGTGGATGGCCTCATCAGGCGCCTCCTAGACCTCTACCCGCCCATGACCATGGACCACATGTTCGCGGTCACATATGGCGATGAAACCGTCGCATCACTCGTTCTCATACCCCAGACCTGGGTGATGGACGGCGTGGAGCTCAGCGTCGCGGAGATGGGCTGCGTCGCCACACACCCGGACCACAGGGATAGGGGCCTTCAGCGGATGCTGAACGAGAGGTTCGACGAAGCCGCCGAGAATGGGGGCTACGACATCTGCGCCCTCGCCGGGATACCCTTCTTCTACCGCCAGTTCGGGTACGAGTACTCGCTGGACCTCGACCACAGGACCACCATACCTGTTAGCAAGCTGCCGGACACGCAGCCGAGCCTGGAGTCCCGGGGGTTCACCGAGGCCGACATACCGGCCGCCGCCAAGCTCCTCGACTCGTATAACAGCAGGTACATGATGTACTGCCCCCGGACAGCGACTGTGTGGAGGATGCAGCACATGACAGGCATCTACAACGGCGAGCCCTACGAGGGATACACGCTCCACGAGGGCGGCGAGATGCAGGCATACGTGAGGGTCCAGCCCCGCCCGAGGGACAAGGCTCTCGTCCTAAAGGAGGCTGGGGCTGTGCCCGGGGCCTACGGGCAGGTGGTGGCGTTTCTGAGGAGGTACTGCTTGGATAACGGGCTTGAGACGCTCGTCTCCACCCTGGGGTACGTGGACCCCCTCTCGGAGCTACTTATGGGGCTCGGAGCCGAGCAGTCGCTGCCGTACGGCTGGCAAGTCAAGATATTGGACAACCTGAGACTACTAGAGAAGATCGCGCCGCTGCTGGAGTCGAGGCTCTCCGTGACGAAGTTCAGCGGGCTCAGCGAGAAGCTGAACCTGAACTTCCGCAGGTTCAGCGTGGACGTGGTCTTCGAGTCAGGGAAGGTGACTGGTGTCTCTCTGAGCAGTGACTGCTCCGACAGGACTATCGGGCTGAACCCGTACGTCTTTCCCCAACTGCTCCTCGGCTACAGATGCAGGGAGGAGCTGGAGCACGCCTACCCCGACGTCAGGGTCGCCCCGAGCCACAGGATGCTGGTGGACGCGCTGTTCCCCAAGAGGCCGTCGTATATCCATCACGTCTACTAGCCACCTAAATACCCGTGACACAGAGTATATGACGCCCCGGTGAAGCCCCATGGAAACCATGATGTTCGAGGACCTGCCTTTGAGCCCAGAGATACTTCGGGGGCTCGGCAGGATGGGGCTGGAGCGTCTCACACCCATCCAGGCCACGGCAATGCCGCTGCTCTTGGAGGGCAGGGACGTCATGGGGCAGGCCCAGACGGGCACAGGTAAGACCGCGGCCTTCGGAATCCCCATGCTCATGAAGGTTGACCCCTCCAACCCCTCCACCCAGGGGCTCGTCCTCTGCCCCACGCGGGAGCTATCGGAGCAGGTGTCCAGCCACATCAAGGGATACGCCCGCTACCTGGACACCAGGGTGGTGACTCTGCACGGCGGCTCCAACGTGATCCGGCAGATCGAGGTGCTGGGTAAGCCCGCTCACGTCGTGGTGGGGACCCCCGGCAGGATAATAGACCTCATGAGGAGGAAGGCGCTTGACCTGTCCAGTGTCCGGGTGGTGGCAGTGGACGAGGCGGACAAGATGCTTGAGCTGGGGTTCATCAGGGACGTCGAGTGGATTCTTGGGGCCACGCCCTTCGTGAGGCAGACCAGCCTGTGGTCGGCCACCCTGAGCCCGGAGGTTCTCCACCTGTCAGTCAGGTACATGAGGCACCCCCGGAAGGTCCTCGTGTCGAGGGATGAGGTGGCCCAGATCAACGTAGCCCAGTACTACGTCTCGGTTGAAGGTAGCAGGGTCGAGCGGCTGTACGGTGTTCTTAACGCCCTCGACGCCAAGAGGGGCATCATCTTCTGTAACACCCGGGAGACTGTGGATGAGCTGGCGGAGACCCTCAAGAGGGAGGGCTATCTCGTGGAGGCGCTCCACGGCGGTTTCACGCAGAGTCAGAGAAACGTGGTCTTCAGGGACTACAAGCTTGGTAAGATCAGGTACGTGGTAGCCACCGACGTGGCGTCGCGCGGCCTCGACATCAGGGGCGTCACCCATATAATCAACTACGAGGTGCCGGAGGACCCTGAGGTCTACTTCCACCGCATCGGGCGCACCGCCAGGAAGGGCGAGAAGGGCGTCTCCATCACCCTAGTCTCCCCCGAGGAGGCTTCCCTCTGGGAGCGGGTCAGGGATATGACCGAGACCGAGGTCACAGAGTGGCGATGACCGGCATATTTACCAGGTCTTTCTGTAGTTACCTGCAACTAATGGATAGTTTTTTACACTAATCAACCCTAAACAGTTCAGGGAGTTTGTATGAAACGCAGGCTTCTGCCCTTTCTAGTAGTTTTAACTGTCCTGACCTCTGGTCTTCCCTTGACTTGGGGGGCTCACAGCTTCGAGTCCATGCCTTACTCTGACGAGCT
>CAZTZC010000222.1:0-2790 GCA_964618045.1 uncultured Candidatus Bathyarchaeia archaeon
GGCTCGGGGTTCGACGAGAGCCAGTGGGTGGACAAGCGGTTCCCCAACAGGTACGACCTAGACAAGGCCTCCACCGAGCACCCCGTATACCTGGGGAGGGCGGGCGGCCACAACTCCGTGGCCAACAGCCTCGCACTGGAGATGGCAGGCATAACCAAGGACACGCCTCAGCCGCCGGGGGGCAACATCGAGCGAGACGAGAACGGCGAGCCCACGGGCCGCCTAGACGAGATCGCGGCCATGGACATGGTGAGGAGCCTCATCCCCAAGCCGTCAGGATTCAAGGAGATAGAGATGTTGGTCGAGAACTGGCCGACCCTGGAGGAGCAGTACCTCAGCTGGGGCCTCACCACCATCCATGAGGCCCACATAAAGGCGCCCGAGGCCCACGCCTACCAGGTCCTCGACGAAGAGGGGAAACTCAGGATACGCATTGGCCTCATGCTCGATGGCATGACTCCATACAATGGCTATGCCACCAGCGATCTTAGCCGCCAGGGCATCCGGACGCCGTTTAGGTGGAGCGACAGGCTCTGCGTCGTTGGCGTCAAGGTGGGCACCGACGGCGCCATGGGCAGCCTGACGGCGGCTCTCAACGAGGACTACTCCAACGACCCAGGCAACAAGGGGATCATCAGGTGCACCAAGGAGGACCTCACGGACGAGATTGTCAGGTGCCACGTCGCCGGCATAAGGACGTGCACCCACGCAATAGGGGACCGCGCCATCGACATGACCCTGGACGCCCTGGAGGAGGCCATCAACTCGAGGCCCTGGCCTGACCACCGGCATAGGATCGAGCACGCCGGTTACGTGCTGCCGCGCCAGCTGGAGCGGATGAAGAAGCTGAAGATCAACGTCTCGGCGAGTATAGGCTTCTGCTACCCCATCGGTGACAGCCACATCGCCGCCCTCGGTCCCGACAGGCTCTGTGGGTACTATCCCATGAAGAGTTTCAGGGACCACGGCATCGTGGCGGCGGGGAACAGCGACGGCTTCGGCGACAACTATGCCCTCACGGGCATATATGGCTGCGTCACAAGGAAATCAAGGAGCGGCAACTACCTCTGCAAGGATGAGGCCGTCCCCATCATGGACGCGATAAAGGTGTACACGTGGAACGCGGCCTACCTAGAGGGGAGCGAGACCACGAAGGGCTCCATAGAGCCGGGTAAGCATGCGGACTTCGTGGTCCTGGACAGGGACATAACCTCTGTGGACCCCGAGGAGATCATAGATACCGAGGTCTTGATGACCATCGTGGGCGGTGACGTCGTTTACGAGCGATCACTGTGATCTCTCGTGTATATCCTCTATCTTTTTGATGTACTCGGGCGCTAGCCCATGAGCCTTTGCGCCGGTGATCATCAGCTCCACGTAGCTTCTAGCGGGTGTGAACGGTCCTTTAGGCTCGGCCACCCTGTAGAGGTCGGCCCCGTGCCACTTCATGTCCTCGCCGAGGACCAGGAAAGTCTCCCGCCTGTAGAGCCCCTGGGGGACGCTCTCCAGCACGTCTAGGTCTAATAGCTCTTCCTCTGGGACATCGTAGATGACTCCGTGGACGAGGCCTCCCGGCTTCTCGATGATGGTGCTGATGCCTCCCTGACGTCTCTCGCTCCAGAACCTGAACTGGACCTCGTAGTTGGGGAGGTAGGCCCTCATGATGAACTCGGCGCTTGGGCAGTAGCTGCGAAGAAACTCCATGTTCAGGTTCGAGCCGTAGCCGAAGTGGTGCATGGATACCACATGCGTTTCGGGGATTTAGGAGTATCCGCACGTGGGTTAAGCTTGGTCTTCGGGAGCCTATGGGGCATCTGCCACGCCCCCAGCCCCATACTCAAGAGCCTATCTCTATCCAGACTGGACTACGTCCCCGCGTTCGGGGTCGTCTCGCTGATTCTTCTCGCAGCGACTGCCTTTTTTCAGCTCTTCGTTAAAACGTCCCCGGGAGTGGTCTAGCTCAACAGTTCGAGGCCGGCAGCGTAAGCCCCGAGCTCGGCGAAGAATACGTGGTCGGCGGTGCCGATGATCACGGCGTCGCCGTTCTCGGGCTCAAGCTTTAATATGGACTCGACGAGGGATTCCTCCACGGCATCGGGCAGTGCTGGGACCTTGAAGTGTCCGTCCTCGACGATCAGGGTGGTTGCGCCGGACGCGCCAGAGATCAAGGCTTTGTCCCTCTGCTCGACCCCCAGCCTCACCTTGGAGGCGCCACGCTTCACGAGCACGGCGTGGTTGTACTCTCCGACGGTCAGATGGCTCCTCGGGACCGGCCTTCCTCTGATACTCTGAGTGAGTTCCTCCACGAGGCCCTCGCCCTCAGCGGTCAGGCTCACGCCCCGCCGGGTGGATGAGACGAGGCCCTCCTCCGCCAGTCTCCTCAGCAGGTTCCTGACGGTGCCCTCGCCGAGGCATAGGTCGGCCGATAGCTGCTTCCTGCCTGGGCTTTTTTCTCTAATGATGCGTAGAGCGATCAGCGCGTGGGCTGGGGTGAACTCGGGTGTCCGGCCCGGCGCAGTCTTCCCGGAAAGAGCGGCCAATGTCTCTACGGGTCTCACGGTTTCTGGTACTCCCGGCCCCGGTTAAGTTTTATTAGAAGCCGGTGTAGGTCCACGCCGCTACGTCGCCGTCGTGGAGCCTCCACTGGTCGGCGCCCACCGAGCCTGACTGCCACCCGTCGTCGTAGTAGCTCCAGAGCCAGTACTTGTTTGTCTCGCCGCCGACGCCGTTCACCGTGTTCACGAAGGCGCCGAACTCGAACATCGTATAGTCTAGCTCCGCGACGCGCCG
>CAZTZC010000223.1:0-2772 GCA_964618045.1 uncultured Candidatus Bathyarchaeia archaeon
ATATTTTCTTGATCGTTATCTCTGCCTTGATTCCTCTGTTGAGGCTACGCACCATCGCGCACTGGTTATCCTCATGTTCCTTGAGCACATCCTCGAAGGCGCCGAGGTGCTCCTCGGGAACATCTACCTCCACATGCACGTCGATCGAATCTATGACGACACGACCTTTCTCATCTTTTATCCTGCTCTGGGTCGCAGAGGACCTGATGACGTTGTATCTCGCACCCGGCTTCCTCGCATCCAGCTCGTACAACATCGAGCCGGTGGTGCAGCAGAGGGCGCCGGCGACGATCAAGGCACCGCAGCTGAACTGCGACTTCAACGGGGCTGGGATTATGATGTTACCCATGTCAGGGTTGTTGAAGCTGATCTCCCAATCCCCGTTCTCAAGCTCCCTGAGTTCCACCTTGTTTTTCCAAGACGTTTCGTTTCACCTCTGTACGATGAGTTGCTGTGATGGCGTGACGTCTACTCAGCAACCCAATTGAGTTGCATTCAATACGTATTTAACGATATTCAGGTGTTAAATAGCTAGATTCCTAATATCTTTATATTATTAAACGTTAAATCCTCATCGACCTCTAATATTCCATGAGTTCTGAGACCGAGAAGTGGAGCTACAAGACTGAGATAACCCTCAAGGAGCTGTTCAACCCCCCCACAAACCAGCCCCACAAGGGTATACTCATGATCGTCAGGGAGCTTGAGAAGCTCCTCGGCAAGGAGAAGGCACACAAACTCGTGAAAGAGGTGAGGACCAGGGAAAAGGTGCAGGAATCAAAGGAATTAGTTAGAGAGCATCCGATAACATGCTTCAAGGATTTCCTTAAACTTTTTGAAGGGGAGATGTCCAGCGCCTGGGCCCACGCCAACATCGACGAACCCGCCGTCTACACGGAGAACAGCCGAAGCGTTAACACCGTCGGATGCCTGTACGCAGACACTTGGAGGAGCTGGGGCGCAGAGGACATAGGGTACGCCTACTGCTGCGCGGTAGACTTCGAATACATCAAGGCGCTTCACCCCAATCTGAGGCTCGAAAGAACCAAGACCCTTATGCAGGGAGACGACTGCTGCGACTTCAAATTCATCTGGGACGAGAAATAGGCAATGTCGCACACCGTGAACCCCGTTATAAAATATAAATAATTAGTCCACTGATCTGAGGTACGGTGGTACGTTGTCCGCGGAAAGAGTGTTCCTCATGGATATCCAGAGCAAGGTAAACGAGATGGATAGAGAACTCAAGATAATGGCGAGAGACATCCAGGAGATCAAACAGATAGCTCAGGCGATACTCGGCAGAATGTAGCCTCCCGAACATCACAACGGAGCGAACCAGTCTAATCCATGGCTAAGGATAGTTCATGGAATATGTCCAGCACGAGCTCCATCTGCTTCAGGTACTGGTTCGTGGTGAGCAGCTCATACTTGTACACCTCGGAGACGCTCCGCGAAAGCTCCTCTATCTTTCCCTTCAGATCCGAGTTTGAAGCAGCCTGAGGCCCTGAACCTTTTCCCATCTCTTGGCTCATCTCGTTAACCATCATCTTTCATCGAGGTCAGCTCCGAGTCATGGTTTATAAGGGCGACTCAGGTGTCATGATGACTTGAAACAATCGCAAAAGGTACTCACAAGACGTGATTACATTAGGTTCATCGAGGCACCAACTTTTCAAGCTCCAAGCACCAGCATATACACATGGTTAAGGTCGACGAGTTTCTCGTGGAGCGCTGGATGAACGAGTATGAACACGACGTAGAGGTCAACATGGCAGAGACATGTGTCCAGCCCTTCACCCTCCACGAGTTCCTGGATTTCACCGGTCGCCCCGACTACATGGACGAGATCATGGACAGGCAGCTCACCTACGGCTGGATAGAGGGAAGCCCCGAGCTCAGGGAGGGCATAGCGGAGCTCTACAGGGACGTGGACCCGGACAACGTGCTTGTGACAGGCGGAGCCATCGAGGCCAACTTCAACAGCTTCTACAGCCTCGTGGAGCCCGGGGACACCGTGGTCTCCGTCTACCCCGCCTACCAGCAGCTCTACAGCGTCCCCAAGGGCTTCGGCGCAGAGGTCAAGCCGCTACACCTGCTCCCCGAGAACCGGTGGCTCCCGGACATGGAGGAGCTCAAACTGTTGGTGGACCGGAAGACGAAGATGATCATAGTCAACAACCCCAACAACCCCTGCGGCAGCCTCATCGACACCCAGACGCTCAGAGCCATCTGCGATGTCGCGGAAGGCGTCGACGCCTACGTCCACTGCGACGAGGCGTACCGGGGACTCTACCTCGACCCAGCCGACCGTGTGCCCAGCGTCGTGGACGTATACGAGAAGGGCGTGGCCACAGGGAGCTTCAGCAAGCCCATAAGCCTCACCGGCCTCAGGCTCGGCTGGATCACCGCGAACCACGAGACAGTCCACGAGTTCAAGCTACGCAGGGACTACACCACCATCAGCAAGGGAATGATAGACGACGCCCTGGGGGCCCTCGCCATGCAGCACATCGACCGCATACTGATGCGCAACAACCGGATTGTCAAGGCGAACCACAGGCTCCTCGACGAGTGGATAAGGGACGAGCCCCTGATAGACTGGGTCCCGCCACGGGCCGGCAGCGTCGGCTTCATGAGGCATCACCTGGATGCAAAGGCTTGGGACATCTGCAAGGAGCTCATAGAAGAGAAGAGCACCTTCATGGTACCCGGCGACTGCTTCGGGTTCAGCGACCACATCCGCATCGGCTACGGCAACAACATCGAGGT
>CAZTZC010000224.1:0-2765 GCA_964618045.1 uncultured Candidatus Bathyarchaeia archaeon
ACATCGCCAACGCTGCGGGGGCTAACAGCGAGGTGGCTACGCTGGAGTTGAGCACGGATATGCCGATAAAGATGGAGTTCGAGATCCCTCAGGGCCGGCTGGTCTACTACCTGGCGCCGTGCATCGGCGTCTAGCTCCGTTTTGGTTTGCTGCTTCAAGCGTTTCCGGGGTGCGCAGGCTCGGCGACTCTGGTTTTTCCATATAACTGGTTACTTGTTATAAGCGATTTTCCCGGGGGCTGGTGAGTTGATCGATGTGGCTGAACATGTCGGCCATATTGACGATGAGCATCAGCACCTTGGCTAGGAGCAACAGGTTCTGGCTCCTTTTAGGGAGGTTGCTGGTCAGGGCCTGCGCCTCACTCCATCTTGTGGGGCTTGCAGAGGAGCTCGTCGGCGTCGGCCCTCTTGATGGCCTCCACCAGCTTCACCACCTCCTCGGTGAAGGGCTTCATGATCTCCTCGCCTGTCTTCTTGGAGGCCGTGGTGGATACTATCTTCTTACCGGCTCCGCCGAGGACCCCGGTGGGTGTTAGGTCGACGGTGTCCCAGGGGAACTGCATGGGCCCCAGGTTGCTGAAGCCTGTGATGGGCAGCGGCCCCAGGTGGGTGTTCTGGGTGGTGTCGACGGCCCTCTCCATCTTGACGAGGTGGCCGTGGTAGTGGAGGTTCATGCTGGTCTCCTTCTCGCCCGCGTGGCCGTCTATGCCTGGGGGGAACGTCATGAGGACGGCCGAGAAGACGTCGTAGTCCCGGCGGAGGGCGCCGGCAACCTCCAGGAGGGCCGCGGTGTTTCCGCCGTGGCCGTTGAAGATCAGTATCTTTCGGGCGCCGTGGCTCGCGGCGGCCAGCGCCACCGAGAGCATGTAGTCTCTGAAGACGTCCGGGGGCACCCAGAGGGTGCCGGGGAACTGTCTGTGGTGCTCCGAGACGCCCACGGGGACGACGGGGAGTACTGGGACGCCGGTCCTGTCGCCGACGGCCTTGCTGAAGGCGGCGGCGATGAGGTGGTCGGTGCCCAGGGGGTTGTGGGGGCCGTGTTGCTCGGTGCTGCCCACGGGGAGGATGACGGTGTCCGTCTCGTTGAACAGCTTCTCGGCGTCTGTCCAGGTTACTTCGGCTAGTTGAACCATGGTTTCACGTGATCATGGTGGCGCGTCCAACTAATATAATCTGTCGATAAATTGTTGTTAAGCCATGTCTCTGAATGCTATGTGCGGTGGTTTTGCTTTTCCAGGAGGCTTCGATATTTAAGGAGCTTGTCTGCGGCTCAAGAAGCGTAAGGCCGTTTAACTTTGAGCGACTGAGACGGGCTTCGAGTGTATCTCTTGGCTTAGGCTTAGAAGGCATCGTCTCACAGCGAGAACATTCGGGTACTTTGCATTTTGGTGGTTTCCTGTTTAGCTGTGTAGGTTCTTATTTTTCTGGGCCATGCGTTATCGGTGCTCGAAGAAGTGGTTGATAAAAATATTTTTAGTGGAACACGTGATGTAATAGGGTGTTACCCGAGAGATACGAGGAGAGTGAGGCTCCCCACGCCGACGCGGCCCAGGGCCTGTTCGCCTTGATGTTCCTCATGGTGTGGGCCGTAGACTCTTTCTGGTTTCACTGGACGACTCATCTCTCGCGGCAGGTTCCGGGAGTTGTCCGCGTAACGCTTTTCCTGGTGCTGGCTCTCGTGGGGGGCTACCTTTCCTGGAGGGCCCATGAGCAGATATTCGGTGTCGCCAGGGATGAGCCCGAGTTGGTGGACTACGGGGTCTTCCGGCTCAGCCGCCACCCGATGTATCTGGGCATAATGATGATCTACCTGGGGCTCTCCCTGTCCTCCGTGTCGTTGGCTGCCCTCGCCGTGTTGGCTGCGGTCTTCCTCTTCTACGACTACCTCGCGTCTTACGAGGAGGTGAGGCTCGTCGAGTGCTTCGGGAACAGGTACCTGGACTACATGGATAGGGTGCGTCGCTGGCTTTGAGCCTCCGTTTATCTGCTTCCCAGCCTACCTTGGGTTCAGGCCTAGGCTCCTCTCCAGTCTTCGAACGTACGTCGGCGCCGTCCTTAAGCCTCTGATGAGCCAGGTTAAAGTCACGAAGCCTATGCAGATCAGTATGAACAGCACTCCGATTACGAAGGTTGGGCCATCCTCTACCAGAAACATGTAGGCTAGGTAGCCCCAGATAGCCAAGACTAGGGCGTTGAAGAACAGGGCGAGCCTGAGTAGGTTGGTCACGGCGGGGTGTTTGGCGCCTGACTGGGACTCTCTGGCCGCCGAGATGTATCCTCCTATCTCGTCTGGGCTGGTGCCGGTGGCCCCGAGCACGTTGAGAGCTATCTCGCCCAGAGGGGTGAGCCTGTACCTCCTCTCGTCGTCCTTCTCCAGGAAGCCCTCCAGTTGCTTCAGGTGGTAGTTCAGGTTTCCCGTCGTCATGTTCAGCTCCCCAAGTATCTCGGTGTAGGATGCTCCGTTCTCCTTCGACGCTATCCGGAGGATCTCTCGCCTCTCGTCTGCTCCGAGTGCTTGGAACATGGCTTTCTCGAGGTCGTCTCCGACTTTTTTCAAGGTTTTTCCGTTTTTTTATTCTACTTTAGGCTTGAAAAGGGTTTTTGACTGTGTTTTTTTGACTGTGGAAGTTTTCTGTTTGATGTTCTTGGGGTCTCTGTGTGGGAGCCTGTGTTATCTTGTGTTGGTTGTGGGGCTCTGGGTGTATGTGTGTGTTCGGGGTTGTTGCCTGGGGTTTTTTGATGATGGGGTTGAGGGTGGCAGGATGC
>CAZTZC010000225.1:0-2743 GCA_964618045.1 uncultured Candidatus Bathyarchaeia archaeon
GTGGCCTACCAGAGCCTGGGCGACGCGTTCTTCAGGCAGACCCTCCGCGAGGGCACCACCGTCGTCGTACTCAGCAGCCTCTTCGGCAGCGTCAACGGCGTCATGCTCAGCCGGATGAGCGGGACGCTGGAGCACATCCCCGGCCTCATGGCCATGTACCCGGCCCTCACCAACGCCCTGGGAAACATAGGGAGCATTATAGGAAGCCAGACCACCACCAGCATGGCCCTCGGCTACGCCCGAAGCTTCATGGAGGAGCTAAGGGACGCGGGGAGAAACATAGTCCAGGTGGAGGTGCCTGCCGCCTTCATGCACGTGGTCTTCGCCTTCACGGCGTGGCTAATCACGGGGCCCGGTGCACCCGGCGTCAGCCTCGTGACGCTGCTGGCGGTGGCCCTCGCCACCAACCTCATCAGCTTCGGCGTCATCAGCGTCTTCGCCCTCTACTCGGCGTACCTAGCCTTCGAGCGGGGCCTCAACCCGGACAACGTGGTCATCCCCGCCATCACCACCGTAAGCGACACCACGGCGACGCTGGCGCTGACCCCAGCCGTCATAGCCGCGAAGCTACTAGGTCTCGGCTAGCGCTCCCGTTTCTCCGGGTCCCTGATGAAGAGGACCACGAAAAGTATCTGGACCACGCATGTAGCCAGCACCCCCCACCACGGATAGGAAGGGTCGATGGAGTACAGGACGCCGCCGAGGACCGACCCCGCAATAACGAAAAGGGTGAAGAAGTAGCCCATCCCGGGGCCGCCTGTGCCTCCCCCTGTGGAGCCGATCATCACGCTTCCCCTGCCCACGGCGGACATGACGCGGCCCCTCATCTCCCGGGGCACGAGGTCGGCCATCAACGCTGTGGAGGCTGGCATGTAGAGGGCGACGGCCAGGGCCGCGCCCACCCTGACCAGTAGCACGTGGACGAAGCTCGTGGCCAGGACTATGGAGGGCAGGGACGCCAGCGATAGGAGCACGGCCGCGAACAGGGTCTTGGCTCGGCCGTACCTGTCGGCCACCATCCCGGCCGGGATGGTGAGCCCTATCTTTATCAAGGACTCTATGAGGAGTATGAGGCCCCACTCCACGTTGGAGATCCCCACCACTTCTGTGGCG
This sequence comes from uncultured Candidatus Bathyarchaeia archaeon, assembly GCA_964618045.1. Taxonomy (GTDB): domain Archaea; phylum Thermoproteota; class Bathyarchaeia; order TCS64; family TCS64; genus RBG-16-57-9. The sequence continues at coordinate 1,114 of CAZTZC010000225.1, forward strand.
TAGACCACCCAGAAGGGGGCCGTCAACGAGTTGGCTATGAACGCCATCCCTGTGACGACGCTCAGGGCCTTGACTCCAAGGGGCATGCTCCTGATGAACTCGGGTACGCCGCCGTACACCTCCCGCAGTATGGTGGGGACGCTGGGGAGCTCGCCCGGGTCTCCCTGGGGCTCGGCGCCGGTCAGATACCTGAGTATCAGGGTGTTCACGATGAAAGATAACATGTAGATGGCGTAGAGCACCCTGACGCCGGCCTCGTTTCCCAGCGCCTCCGTTATCACGCCTGCTATGTAGGGGCTCGTTATAGCGAAGAGGGTGGCGAGCGTTGACATCGTGGCGATGCCTACTCCCCGGTACTGGGGCTCCAGGCTCTCGGCGAGGATGGCGCTGCTGGGGGGGAACTCCACCACCGCGAAGCCCTGCAGTAGCGTCGCCAGCGCTATCCACTCCCAGCTGGGGGCGAACACGAAGATGAGCATGGTGAACGCCGACATGTAGCCCGCCAAAGCCATGAGCCTGACCCGGCCCCTCCGGTCGGTATGGTAGCCGGCTACGGGGTACACCAGGAGCCCGGCGATGGGCATCAGGCTGTTGACGACGCCTATCTGGGAGGTGCTGCCCCCCACGGCGAGGACGAGGAGGCTCGCGTAAGGGAACACCATGTTCCTGCAGATCTGGCCCACCACCATCCTGACGGTGAGGATCATGAAGTTGCCGTGCATGAAGGGTAGCCTCCGCCGCAGTTCTATCATGTCGCTAACCGGGCTCCGTCGGTATAGGCGGTTCAAGGCTTTTTAATTATCCGCAGTGAAGAATCCGTAACGCGGTGTGTCGCGTGGGTCGATGGGATACCCCTAAATCCATGCTGCCGCATATTGGTGCAGTGATCGAAGATACCCCACTGCCCAGACTGCGGGTCCGAGGTAGACCCTGACGACGAGTTCTGCAGATGCTGCGGAAGAAGGCTGAAAGAGTGGGTGGAGAGCCAAGGAATCACCGACGACTCCCCACAGGTGTCTGGGGAGAGCCTCTTCGTGGAGGCCGTGCGCAGCCTGTTCAAGCCGTCCCCAGTCCAGGCGCCTCCCAACGTCTCGGTGTTCGCTGACCGCCAGCAGGCGCCCCTGACTCCCTACCTGGTCTGGGCCGTGCTCCTCCTCATCATGGGGCTGGGCGCGTCCTACGGGGGGGACTGGCTGAGCTACCTGGGCTTCACGCTGGCGGGGTACGCTGCGCCCCTCCTCTATCTGGTGTGGATGGTCCGGAGCGACAGGTACGAGAGGGAGCCCCTGGCGCTGGTGGCGTACTGCTTCGGGTGGGGCGCCTTCATAGGCATCGCCGCAGGCGTCCTCAACGCCGTGGTCACGTCACCCCTCCTAGGGGTGGGCGGCGCCGGGTTCATCGAGGAGCCGTTGAAGGCGCTGGGCGTCTACCTAGTGGCGCGGAGCAGGCTGGGGCAGGAGTTCAACGACCACTTGGACGGCATGGTGTACGGCGCCGCGGCTGGAGCCGGGTTCGCAGGCTTGGAGAACTTCTGGTACCTCTACGAGATGATAGTGAACAACAGCTACCCGGCGTTGACCGCCGTGCTGGTGAGGTCCATGACGGCGTTCATGCACATCGCTTGGACCGC
>CAZTZC010000226.1:0-2695 GCA_964618045.1 uncultured Candidatus Bathyarchaeia archaeon
ACATCATGAAGGACGCCAAACGCAGGGTCAGGGAGCTCGTGGAGAGCTGCTGACCAACTTTTTTCTCAACGGCTTCCCCTGAGCAGATCTATGCTGCCTATAAGCGAGCCCGCGACGAGCAGCATCATAGCCAACCCAGAGACGGGTGTGAGGGCCTCGCCGCCGAGCAGCACAAGCCAGAGGGTCGACAGCATAGGCGTCAGGTAGCTCAGGGCGCCCACTATCCTGGGGTCACCTTCTTTCATTGAATAGTCCCACAGGAAGAAAGAGGCGCCCATGGGGCCTAGCCCGAGGAGGGCAATGAATAACCACTCGGTGGGGCTTGGAGAGTAAAGTGCTCCTGATCCGCTCACTAGGTATAGCAGGGTGGAGATGGTTCCCGAGACAGCGCAGAAGCCGCCGACGGCCGAGGTGGGGAACCGTGGGACCCGCTTGGTGAGTAATGAATAGAGGGCCCACGTGAGAGCGGCGCCTGCCGCCATCAGGTAACCCGGCAGGCGGGTCAAGCTGAGGCTTAGCTTCCCTCCGGTGACTATGAGGGCCGCCCCGGCGAATCCCATCAACGTCCCCACGACGTGGTGCCGCCTAAGCGGGTACCCAAGGAGCACCACGGGGGAAAGGGCCACTATGAGGAGGGGCCACAGGTAGTTGAGCAGGTTCGCCTCCACGACGGGGGCGTACTTGAAGGACGTGAATATGAGGAAGTGGTACCCGAATATGCCGCCCACGCCGACGAGCCAGGTCCCCGCCGGGAGCCTCCACTCCTTGTATCGGGGGGCGCTGAGTAGACCGCTGACCAGCAGGGCGGCGCCGACCTGTAGGAGGGAGGGCACGCCTGTGAGCCTTGAGCCCAGTATGGCGAGGCTGCTCCATATGAGTATGGCCGCGAGGGCGCTCAGAGTGGCTCTCCTTTCCATTGAAACACATTCAATGCGGAGCCTCTTAACGTCATCGAGGACCGAAGACCATAACTATGGTCCAGCCCATATCAAGGCTCCATGGGGCTGCGTCCATCTTGGTGGGGCTACGAGTACACGGTGCTCCTCATCACGTGGCTGGGCTGGGTGAGCATATACCTGGTGAAGAGCGTGCTGCCCCCGGTGCTGCCCGTGCTGTCGTCTGAGCTGGGGCTGTCCCACGCCCAGGCGGGGCTCCTGGAGACGGCTTACCTCATAGGCTACATAGCTGTCAAGATGCCGGCGGGGACCCTCAGCGACAGGTACGGGCCGAGACGGGTGCTCGCCGCCAGCATGCTGGGGTACGGCGCCTCGTCGGCTGCGACCATGTGGGCGAGGGGCTTCACCGACATCTTCGTGCTACGCCTCCTCGTGGGGCTGTTCCAGGGCGTCCACCTGCCCGTGGCAAACGCGCTTCTATCCGACAGGTTCGGGGACAGGCAGGGTAGGGCCATAGGCTTCAACGAGTCGGGACCCAACGTCGGCAACACGCTGGCCTTCCCGTTGACGGTTTCCATACTGTCGGTGTGGAGCTGGAGGGCCGCGTTTCTGGTCTTGAGCCTCCCCGCGTTCGCGCTGTCAGGGGTGGCGTTGCTCCTGATGAGGGAGGAGCCTAGGAAGCCCAAGGAGCAGGGGGGAGAGGGGAACGGCATCAGGGATTACTGGAGGGTGCTGCTTCCCTTCGCGGTCGCCCACGGAGTCTACAACCTCATGCTCAGGGCCGCCTTCACGTTCACGCCGTCGTTCCTCGTGGAGTACAGGGGTATGGACGTCGCGGCGGCGGGCCTACTCGCAGCGGCTATGCCGCTGGCCGGGATACTGGCCAAGGTCTCCAGCGGCTTCGTCGCGGAGAGGGCTGGGAGGCGGCTCTCCATATGCGGGGCGACGACGCTGAGCGCCGTGTTTCTGGTGTCCCTCGTGTCTCTCCCCGGCGGCTCGTACGTGGCAGTCAACCTGGTTGCGCTCGGGCTTACGCTGTACTCTTTCTCCCCCATCATATACGCGTCGACGACGGCGTCCCTCCCGTCGAGGCTGAAGGCGACGGGGCTGGGCGCGGTGACCATGTTCGGTAACACGGTGGGAGCGGTCTCCACGACCCTAGTCGGTGCCCTCATAGACTCTTATGGGTACGGGTTCACCTTCGCCTCGATAGCCGGGGCGACCCTCGCCGCGTCGGCGGTGATCTATCTGACGCTTGGGGATTGAGGCGGCGAGTCTCATCCTATTTCCATGGCTGCGCCAACGAATAATCCAACTATCAGTCCCAGGCCAGCTTTCCCGAGCAACGCGCCCAAGATGAAGCCTAATACCGTTATGACGAACATCTTTCTGCCTCTGAACCTGTCCCCACTGTTCCCGTTGAAGAACTTCCAGTCAAGCCAGTCAACGAAGCCGAGCATATAATTTGGGCTGCTCCTCCTAGCCTGATCGAACCCATAGACTATTCCGCCTAACACGATGTAAGCTAACAGGAGCATTGGTAGCGTTATTCCACTGCCTGGCTCCGCGAAATAAAAGTATGTTAATACTATTGGCCCGACGCCGAAGAGGGCCATGACGACGTAGAACATGTTGTTGAGGTGTCTCTTGATGAAGCTCCTCCGCTGATTCTCCAATATGGGGGTGAACTCGATGCCCTCCGCATCCAGGTCTTCGTTTATGTGGTTGAACACGCTGATGGCTTTGCGTCCAAGCGGCGTCAGGTGATAGAGCCCGTCGCCGTCTTTCTCGATGAACCC
>CAZTZC010000227.1:0-2662 GCA_964618045.1 uncultured Candidatus Bathyarchaeia archaeon
CCATCATACTTGAAGGAAAGAACGTCCTGCTCATATCGGCCACCGCCACGGGTAAGACCGAGGCCGCGATGCTGCCCGTCCTCCACAGGTTCCTTCTGTCTGGTGGGAGGCAGCCTGGCATCAGCATCATATACATCACGCCGCTCAGGGCACTGAACAGGGACATCCTGGAGAGGATGACCTACTGGTGCAACAGGCTTGACATCAGGCTCGGCGTCCGCCACGGCGACACCAGCCAGAGGGAGCGGAGCTACATGAGGCGCAGCCCGCCCGACATGCTCATCACCACCCCCGAGACCCTGCAAGCAATACTCCAAGGCCGCACCATCAAGAACCACCTGAAGACGGTGAAGTGGATCATCGTGGACGAGATCCACGAGCTCGCAGACAACAAGCGCGGCAGCCAGCTCAGCCTAGCCCTCGAACGCATCAGGAACGTGGCCGAGAACGACATCCAGTTCATCGGCCTCAGCGCCACCATAGGCAGCCCGGAGAGGGTGGCCCAGTTCCTGGTCGGCGAGGGGAGGGAAGCTGAGATCATTCAGGTCTCGGCGCTCAGGGACACACGTTTCGACATAGTCTACCCTGAGCCCGACGCAGAGGACTACGAGCTGGCGCGGAAGCTGTTCACCCACCCTGAGGTGGCGGTGCGGCTCAAGGTCATGAAGGACCTCATAGAACAGCATGACACCACCCTCATCTTCACCAACACCAGGAGCACCAGCGAGGCCCTGACCAGCAGGTTCAACCTGTGGGACACCGATTTCCCCCTCAGCATACACCACGGCAGCCTAGCCAAGACCAGCAGGATAGCCACCGAGCGGGGGCTCAGGGCGGGCGACCTCCGCACCGTCATCTGCACCAGCAGCCTTGAGCTAGGAATCGACATAGGCGCCATCGACCTAGTCATCCAGTACAACAGCCCCAGGCAGGTGACGCGGCTCCTCCAGCGGGTGGGCCGCAGCGGCCACAGCATGGAGGAGATCAGCAAGGGCGTCATCGTGGCGATGAACAGCGACGACGCCTTGGAGAGCATGGTCATCTGCAGGCGTGCCCTCAAGGAGATCATGGAGCCCATCTATGTTCCGGAGAAGCCCTACGACGTCCTTGTTAACCAGATCATCGCCGAACTCATGCAGAGGAACAGGCTCTACTTCCTCCAGGTGAAGAACCTCTTCGACCACGCCTACCCGTACAGGGGCCTCACCGAGGAGGACGTGCTCAAGGCGGCACGCTACATGCACGACAGGTTCCCCCGGCTGGCGTGGCTCAGCGAGGAGGACGAGGTCATGATCAAGCCCCGGGGCAGCCGCAAGACCATGTACAGGTACTTCTTCAACAACCTGAGCATGATCCCGGACGAGAAGGACTACCTCATCGTCGACGTGGACGAGGACAGCCCCGTCGGCATCCTCCAGGAGGCGTTTGTGGCTGAGTACGCGAAGCCCGGCGTAAAGTTCACCCTCAGGGGCCGCCCCTGGAAGATACTCAACATACACAACGACAAGATATACGTCCGCGGCGAGGACGACCCCACCGGCGCCATCCCCAGCTGGGTGGGCGAGCAGATACCGGTGCCGCTGGAGGTGGCGCTTGAGGTCGGCGAGATAAAGGCGTTCGTCGAGGACAGCCTCGGCGAAGGCAGAGGCGTGGACGAGATAGCCAGCGAACTTCACCTCCGGTACCCCGCCAACATAGCCACCATCAAGAGAGCCATCTCGGAGCTCGTTAGCCACCACCGCCAGATGTACGCCGTGCCCACCCATAAGCGAGTGGTCCTCGAAGACTGGGAGGACAACGTCATAATCCACGCCAACTTCGGCAGCCTCGCCAACAGGACGCTGGCAAGGATCGTGGGCCACGTGATAAGCGAGGACACCGGGTACCCCGTCGGCGTCCAGCAGGACACCTACATGGTGATAACCCAGACCGTGGGAAGCGTTGACGCCAGGTACGTCGCACGGCTGCTCACGAGCCTAGCCGACGGCGACATGGAGGCTGTGGTGAGGGAGGCGGTGACCAAGACGGGGCTCTTCAAGAAGAGGCTCATCAACGTCGCACGGAAGGCGGGGGCGCTGAGCAAGTTCGCCAACTTCAGCAACATCACCCTGGGGCGGCTCATGAAGAGCTTCGAGGGCACCATAATATTCGAGGAGGCCATGAAGGATACCCTCAGGCAGGACCTGGACGTCGAGGCGACCATGGGGCTGCTGCGGCGCATGGCCGAAGGAGACATCGAGGTCACCGTGCTGGACACCGGGGGCGAGGTGAGCCCCCTCGGCAAGATCGGCGTAGACAGCATCACCATGAAGACCGACATAGTGCCCCCCGAGAAGCTGACCAGGATCATCATGGAGTCGGCCAAGGCCCGGATCTACAACGAGACCAGGGTGCTGGCGTGCCTCGGGAAGCGGGACTGGCTGGATGAGCGGCAGGCGAAGGATTATCCGGAGAAGATAGAGTGCCCCATATGCGGCTCCACAGAGATAGGGGTCTTCGACAGAACCATGGAGGAGGTGGCCGAGTTCCAAGCCACCACAAGGAGGAGCAGGAAGGAGCCGCCCAGATGGTGGCAGAGGGGCGCAGACTCCGCTAAGCTGGTCTCCATGTACGGCAGGAGGGCGGCCATTGTTGCGTCTGCGAAGTACGTGGATCTCACTGA
>CAZTZC010000228.1:0-2659 GCA_964618045.1 uncultured Candidatus Bathyarchaeia archaeon
CTGCTGAGTAACACGGCGGCCAGCCTCGTCATCGGCATACTTCTCGTGGAGGGCGCCCAGCACCTACTGAGTAGTCGGGGAGGGGCTGCGTGAACGATTCCAGGACCGCCGTGATGCAGAGGGAGGAGGACTACCTGAGGTATATATTTGAGGCGGAGAGAGCTGGCCTCGTCGCACGGGTCGGGGAGGTCTACCGCCGGCTGGGCGTCTCCCCGGCTTTCGTCGTCGGCATATACAGGAAGCTGGAGGGCAAGCGTTTGATACGATACGAAAGATGCCACGGGGCCAGCCTGACCCATGAGGGGCGGGGCTAGGGAGTCGCTGGGTGTGGACATTTGACTGCGGGATAACCCATTCGCTAGTTGGGTAGATAGGTGACCCGTCTCAGCACCGCCCCTTCGATGTATGCTCTGCGACGCCCTCGCCGCGTTTCTGTGCCGGCTTCGAGGATATGGTAAAAGTTACGGTGTTCCAGAGAGACGCCGACGACTTCCGGAAGATGAACGAGACATACTCGTCGGTGTTCACCGGGGATCACCCCGCGATGACCACGGTGGTTACTAGCCTCGTCTCGCCTAAGATGCTCGTCGAGATAGAGTGCACCGCGTACAAGCCCTAGATGCTCCGGGCTAGAAAAGGAAAAGGTGGGGGCTACCTCAGCCCCAGCAGGTTGACCAGGTTGGCGTCCGGGTCTACCCGTGTCTCCACCCTGCCGGGCATGGCGCCTATGATGGTGCTGACGCCGGGGCCGTGGCCCATGCTGTGGCTCCAGCCGTGGACCACCACCCCTATGCTGACGGCGCCCTTGTAGTAGCCTCTGCCCCAGAGGTTGAGCTGATCCCTTAGCGCCACAACGTCGCCGAGGCGTAACTTATCAACCCCTAACGCCTCTGCCTCCTCGTCGCAGGTGCTCTGAATGTCGTAGTCCACGGTGTGGGGGTCCATGCCTTGGCCGCTGCCCATGATGTGCGCCGGGAACTCGGCGGATACAGGCACCATAAGCCTGCCACCCTCCTCCGTGATGCCCATCCTCTCAAGCAGCGTGGGCGAGCACTTGTGGATTAGCACGTCCTCGTATCCCTCGACCCTGAGGCCCACGCCCCAGGCGTGTACCTGCGCCTTGTCGCCTATGGTAACCTTCTCGTGGTCCTCGTCGGGCATCCACACGATGAGGCTGCCGTGCTTCCCCGTTATGACGCCCTTGGCCCCCTTGGCGTCCCCCGTCTTCATGGTCACCTCGTTGCCGATGCACGCCATGAGGGCGAGGGCGTTGTTCTCGGCGGGGTCCGGGTTGGTGATGCTGAACCCGGGCTCCACGTGCTCCCCCTCGGCCCAGCCCCCGCAGGGGTCACCCACCTTGACGTTGTACTTGAGGCCGTACATGCCCAACCTAAGGCCCGTCCCTATCCTCGGGGAGCCGTCGTAGGCCACGTCGTACGTCGTGTTGGCCCACGGGTGGTTTACCTCGCCCATCACGGCGGCTCTCACAAGCCTGTCCTTGTTAGTCTTGATCTCCACTTCTAAGCCTCCAGCCCGAGGTACCTCGCCACGTTGGCGCCCCTCTCAAGCCTGGGCTCGATCATGCCCGTCTTGGAGGCGGCTATCGCCATGACTCCCGGCCCCTGCCCGGCGACGTCGCTGGCACCGAACACCACGACCCCCACCGTCACGGCGCCCCTGTGGTAGCCCTTCCCGTAGGAGATGAGAGTGTCCCTGAGGGCGACCAGGTCGCCTATCCGCAGGTCGCCTAGGCCGATCTCCTCGACGAGCGTCGGCGGCGTGCTCTGGACGCAGATGTACCCCCTCTGGGCCTCCGAGCCCCCGACGCCGTACCCCATGGCGTGGGAGGGTATCTCCTTCGCGGCGGGAAGCGTCAGAACGCCGCCCTCCACCTCGGGGCTCAGCGCCTCCAGGAAGCCGGGGGACACGTTGAACACGTCTCCCTCGAACCCTTCCACCCTGAGGCCGACGCCATCCGCCCTGATCTTCACCCTGTCCCCTATGGACAGGTTCTCCAGATCGGCGTCTGCGAAGTGACTGTGGATGCTGCCCCTGCCCTTGCCGGTCACGACGCCCACGGCTCCTTTAGCGTCACCGGACGTCACGGTCACCTTGTTCCCTATGCAGGTCACCGCCTGGACCGTTGTTGCGACGGCTCCGGGATTCTGGTAGCCCGGCGCCGCGGGTTTGCCCTCTTCCTCCTTCAGCGCCACCCCGGGCTCCAGGTACTCGGTGTCCGGCCACCCGAAGCACGGTGACCCCACCCTCACGTTGTACTTTATGCCGCCTGGACCTATGCCTAACTTCAACCTACCGTCCCAGGTGGCCACGTAGCTGCCCATGAGGCCGCCGTGGACTGTGAGCGATGGGTGGCTCACCCTCGCCGTGACCTGTGTAACGACCAGGCTATCCTTGTTCGTCTTTACCATTTCGAATCGTAATCCGTCGTTATCAACGGTATAAAAGACTTCATAGACGCGTTTCCTCGCGGCGCCGCGTATCCCAGATTTAAAATGGATGACAGGTGCTAACATACGGTATGGCTGCCAACACTAAAACCGGGAATGAGCCGGCCGGCGTCTCCCTGACGCTATAGGTGGAAGAAACTATCGACGTTTACTATCGATTTACTGATCTAGTTTTACAGAGAATAACAGAT
>CAZTZC010000229.1:0-2653 GCA_964618045.1 uncultured Candidatus Bathyarchaeia archaeon
GTGAAGGAGTACCTGGAGCCCCAGCGCAGGTTCAGACACATCACCGACGAGCAGCTGGAGATACTACAGACACACATCAACGGCGACTGGGAGGCCCTCCTCAACATGGAGAAAGAGGGCAGGCTCCCCTTCTACTGACCCCCTTTTTCTAAAACCTGTTATAACCTGTTACTGGCTATAGTTGTCCTGAGACAACATGCCACATACTGTCACGATGGAGGACGTGGAGGCCCTAGCCTATGGCGGGGCGATCCTCGGAGGAGGCGGCGGGGGCTGGCCTGAGACAGGCCTCAGGACCGGCAGCCTCTCGCTGGAGATAGGCAAGATAGAGCTCTGGGGCCCGGACGAGGCGGACCCGGAGTGGAGGGTCATCACGAGCGCCGCGCTGGGGGCGCCCACGGAGCGGGGGAACACCAAGCCCATGCACTACATCAGGGCGGCCCAGCTCCTCAGGGAGGTGGGCGTCGAGTTCCACGGCGTCATCGCAGCCGAGAACGGGGGCCACAACAGCTTCGGAGGCTGGCTCATAGCCGCCGCCCTCGGGCTCCCCGTGGTGGACACCCCCGGCGACGGGAGAGCCCACCCCACCGCCATGATGGGGAGCATGGGGCTCCACCGCCTCGACTATAGGAGCGTCAAATCAGGGGTCACCGAGGGCAGCGAGGTGGTGGCGTGGGGCAGCCTCCAGACCACGAGCAACGTGATACGCGCCCAGGCGCGGGACATGAAGGCGCTCATAGCCATGGCCAGGGACCCCGTACCGGTAAGCTACACCAGGGAGCACGGAGCACCCGGCGCCATACGTATGGCCATAGACCTGGGCAAAGCGTTCCTTACTGCCAAGGACAAGGGAGCCGACGCCAAGGTGAAGGCCGCCACCGACTTCCTCGGCGGCGAACTCATATGCAAGGGACGGGTCACCGAGGTAACAATCGAAGCGAGGGGCGGCTTCGACGTGGGCTTCGCCACCGTCAGGCAGGGCAACGGGGAGTGGGAGCTCGGCTACGTCAACGAGTACATGACCCTAGAGAAGGATGGCGATCGGCTGGCCACGTTCCCAGACCTCATGACTACTTTCGACGAGAAGGGCGACCCCGTGACCAGCGCAGGCCTAGCGAAGGGCCAGACAGTCTACGTCGTCTGCGTGCCCAAGGAGAAGATCCTAGTGGGCGACGGCAACAGGTACAGCGAGAACTACGAGGTGGTGGAGGCCGCCCTAGGCAGACCCATGGTCGAGCACCTCGGGGGCTACCTGAAGGGCTGAGGCGTCAACCCCTCAGGGCCTCCGAGACTCTGCCTATTATCGTCTCCGTGTCCGCGTCGTCGGCGAGCATCAACCCCCTGAAGCTGGTGATGTTTATTACTAGGTGGTTAGCTTCCGCAGAGGCCCATATGGAGGGGTCGCCGGCCATGAGCATCTTTACTATGTCACCCACCGCCTCGGGGCTCCTATCGAGTACTAGGTGCAGGGATACCCTGCCCGGCTCCTCGGGTACCGTCCCGGCGTCGTAGAGCTTGGCTGACACTCCGGGGATGCTGCCCCACTTCTCGACCATCCTAGCCGCCTTCAGCCTGGCCTCAGCGAACACGGCCTCGTAGTCGGTGGCCAGGTGCTCCTCGAGGGACGCGACGGCGCCCGCTATGGAGGACCTGTCCATCTTGTAGCCTCGGAAGACGCTGCCGTGCATCTTTCCCGGCTCTGCCTCGAGGAAGAGCGTGCCGCCGGGGCCGCCCTCCTGGCCCACGAAGCTGTGGAGAGCCACGGCTTCCACGAGCCCCTTTCTGCCGAGGAGGATGCCGGCCGTGTTGGGGCCGCCGAAGTATTTGCACGAGTAGGCGACCAGGTCAGCCCCCATAGAGGTGTATCGTGTGAGCCCGTCCTTGGGGTAGCACTGGAAAGCGGCGTCCACTATGACGGGGAGATCGTTGCGGTGGGCAACGTCGATGACTTCCTCGATGGGAACAATGGCGCAGCCTTTGGAGGCCCAGTTCCCCGTGGTGCCGTGGGCCATGTAGTGAAACCCGGCGGTTTTGTCGGTGATGGCCGCCTCCAGCTCCCCAGCTGTGCATCCACGCCTCTCGTCGCCTGCCTCCACGAGCCTGCCGCCGGCGACGGTCATGCTCCTGTCGTACTTGAAGTCCCTGAGCGCCCGCTGTACTATGAACTCGTTCCTCATTCCCGAGGTGTCCGGGAGCCTGCTCATCCTGTCCCGGTCCGTGCCCGCCATGCAGGCGGCCGCGGCCATGCTAAGGGCGGCGAAGACGCCGGGGGTGACGAAGGCCGCCTCCGCGCCGGTGAGCTCACATATCCTCTCGCCGGCTTTCTCCTCCAGCTCCCAGAGCCACGCGAAGCTTCTGTCGGCCTCGTCCATGGCCGCCCTGACGTGGTCCGAGAAGGTGTGGCCTCCTATCAGCGTGTAGGTGCCGTAGCAGTTGATTACCCGCTTCACGCCTAGGTGATCGTAGAAACCCATGGTTCATCTTCAGCCATCTGTTTAAAGGGTTTTATCCCATAATGGCGACCTGGCGTCATTTTTCCTGTATATTCTTTTTTCACACATGCATGTGAATACCTGTACTAGAAGCGCTCCATGAGGAAAGCGACAGGTCTGACGGCGTCTGGACAGCAGCCTAACCCTTTCCCAGCCTCCTC
>CAZTZC010000230.1:0-2639 GCA_964618045.1 uncultured Candidatus Bathyarchaeia archaeon
GTGGAACTCCCTGAGCCTCTTCTTGTCGATGAGGACCCTGTCGCCGCTGCCCAGCTGCTCCATGATGTACCGGTAGTTGGTGACTGCGAGGCCGAAGACTAGGGCCGTGACGGCGCCGCCGCCCTCCCCCGCCCACTGCTCGCTCATTATATAGGTGGGCAGCAGAACCGCCAATGTTATCATGTATGTGTACTGCCTGGCCCTAAGCCTGTCAAGGACCTTGGCCCAGACGACGCCCACGGCGAGGCCCATCGCTGAGGAGAGCATGAACGTTGTGAGTAGGTCCTTCACGGTGTCGCGGACGGTGAACTGAGGCTGCAGTATCATCTTGATGAGGGTTATCGATGAGATTATGCATACGGGGTCGGAGACGATGGACTCCATGGTGAGTAGCACCCGGGTGCTGTCCAGGTTGGGTAGTGTGCCGCCGATGCTGGTCAGTATGCCGTAGACCGCCACCGTGCTTGTCCCCCCGACCATTGCGCCCAGGAGCATGCCCTGGAGGAACGAGAGTTCAGGCACTAGGAAGTAGGCCGTGAGTATGCCGATGAGGAGTATGGAGCCCATTATGGAGGCGACGGAGAGGACCATGGCCTTCCCCATGGAGCCGAGGAGCATCACTATGTCGACGTTGATGCCTGCCTCGAAGAGGATTATGCTCAGCGCTATGATGCTCATGAGGGGCGCCAGCTGGTTGAAGAGACCCTTGTCCACGTAGCCGAGGACGGGGCCCATGAGGACGCCGAAGCCCATGAGCCAGACGACGTCCGGTATCCTGGTCCGGGAGTAGATGAGGCCACTGATATAGCTGACAAGTATGGTCAGGGATACGAGTATGATGAGGTTCTCTACGTGCATCTTTTCCCTATCCTGCTACTTCTCGTCTCCTCCTGCACGCGTGGCCCCCGTGTGTTGTTTGTCCAGCGAGAAGGGGGAAACGTCTACATACGTGCTTTTAAGGCTTAAACCTGGCACGCTTCTGGGTACAGGCAGACGCATGGGCAATATAAGCTTATTGAAGGACGTAGATGCATCATAAAAACCCGAAAACAGGCGCCTTTTATGCCGGTCGAGGCGTCTTCACAGCGGCTTTATGGCGGTGGTGATTAGGGGCAAAGCAAGACCCATGAAGGTCAACATGGCGAAGAGGTACAGCAGCACCTGTTTCGGTGCTGGTTGCCTGTGCTGTCTTGCTGTTCAGCGTTTTGCGTACGAGTGGCGTAAGTGTTTCTCGATCGATTTCTGGGTGCTGGTTTTGATAGGTTGTTGTGTTTCTGTGATGGTTTTGGATGCGCACAAAAAGAATAGTCGTGGTGAACTGAGGATAAGGTTATGGAGTGCAGAGTGTTTCGTACCCATTCATTATTGTATCAGGTACTTTCCTTTCTCGAGTCTGGCTTTCCCATCATAGATGAGCTTCTGAAGGTGGCTGTGAACCGTAGCAACCTCTGTGAATGTTGCTTCGTCGCTCCGACCGAAGAGCACACGATGAACCACCGTATCGGCTATCTCGTTCAGGTACAACTCGTCGCCGCTGCCAAGAATCGACAATATCTCAGATGCGACCCGTTTGAAGCGATCAACGTGTCTCTCAACCTCAGCCTGAGCGTCTCCGCCGAGTCTAATGGACTCGTGGGCAGGCAGCAAAGCCTCTACGTTGAGACGTGAAATGGTTTGCAGCGTCTCCCAGTAAGACCGGGCATCAACGACGTATCCAAGCCAAGCGTCAAATGTTATCGTCGGAGTCAAGGCGTCCCCGGAAAACAACGCTCCATTCTCTGGGTCGTAGAGGCTGATGCCTCCATGCTGATGACCCGGCGTATGCAAGACCTGTAGCTCCACCGAGCCGACCCTCACCGCGTCGCCGTCTCGGAGAAGCCTAGTCAAGTAAAGGCGGTGATAATAGGCGACTCTCCACTAGATCTGGAAGACTTCAGCAAGAAGCTCGAGGGCTACTATGACTGGTGGACGACAAATAGAGAATACTCCATGAAAACATATGAGGAGCTAATAGGCGAGGTCGACGCGGTATCCGCTGAGAGACTAAGCCTAGTGGATCCAGACGTGTTCGAATTGTGGATTGAAGGATGTACAGACCCCTCCGCGTTTCGAAGGCTCTTTCATGGCTACGACGTCACCGAGCTTCTCAATAGTATTAGTTGCCCTGTCATGTTGCTTCAAAGCAATGAAAATACTCTGCCTGACAGAGATGTAGAATACGCCACATCGGTGTCACCACACATTACCCATGTGAAGCTCAAGAACCACGGTCATTACCTTGGCTTAGACACTGGAGACACAGGGGAACTGAAGAACGCTCTAACATCTTTTCTAGAGTCTCTAAAGTAAAAAATCGTTATAGTCGCTAACTCAACCATCAATCACTCATCTATCACGCTGTGAGTGTAAACTGAGGATACGGCTATGCTCCCTCTTTGGCATTATTCTATCTTCCGTTCACGGTAAAAGGTTAAATCCGCCTTGTTTTAGAGCTGATTATACGAGCATGAATGTTAAACCGGTTTTCTAAGAATGCATTAACACATGCGATTCACAGCAACTTTCACAGTCTTCTTCGCCTAATGTGCGAATACACGCAGGGATTTGAGTGGGTGAAGCGTGAGGATGTAGTCTACATG
>CAZTZC010000231.1:0-2631 GCA_964618045.1 uncultured Candidatus Bathyarchaeia archaeon
GCCGTTCTCCTTGCTCCTGCCCGTGAAGTACTGCATGGGGTTCTTCTCGGGGTCCTTCTTGTCGTCGGCCGGCAGCTCCTTGGGTATGAGGCTCTCCTTGGTTTCCCTGTCCTTGACGAGTTCGACGCCCATGAAGAGGCCGAGGCCCCTGACGTCGCCGATTATGGGCACCCGCTCCATCATGCCGCGGAGCTCGTCCATCATGTAGTCGCCCATCTTGGCGGCCCTGTCGGCGAGCTTCTCCTTCTCGTAGTAGTCGATAACGGCGAGGGCCGTGGCGCAGCTGACGGCGTGGCCGCTGTAGGTGTAGCTGTGGGGGAACCCCTTCTCGTCGAAGTGGTCTGCCATCTTCTTGTTGATGACGCAGGCGCCGAGGGGCACGTAGCCGCAGGTGATGCCTTTGGCGTAGGTCTCGACGTCGGGGACGACGCCCCAGTGCTCGCAGGCGAACATCTTGCCGGTGCGGGCGAAGGCAGTCATGACCTCGTCGAAGATCATGAGGATGTTCTTCTCGTCGCATATCTCCCTGATGCGCTTCCAGTAGCCGTCGGGGGGCACGACTTGGCCGGCCCAGCTGCATATGGGCTCCGCCATGAACGCGGCGACGGTGTTCTCGCCCTCCTTCTCGATGGTGTACTTGAGGAACTCGGCGCAGAAGAGGCCGCACTCGGGGTAAGTCTTCTTGTAGGGGCACCTGTAGCAGTAGGGGCTGGCGATGTGCTTGAACTCCTCGAAGATGCTCAGGCCCTTGGCCTGCCTGTTGCGGGCGCTGCCTCCGACGCTCACCATCGCGTAGGTGCTGCCGTGGTAGGCGTCCCAGAAGCTAATGATCTTCGGCGCCTCACGGTACAGCTGCGCCAGCTTGATGGCCACCTCGTTAGCCTCGGTGCCGCTGTTGCCGAAGAACGTCTGGCAGAGATCTCCCGGGGTGATCTGGGCCAGCTTCTTCGCCAGCTTGACCTGGGGCTCGCTGTAGTAGCTTGGCGAAGCATATGCGAGGCTATCCAGCTGCTTCTTGGCGGCCTCTATGGGCACCCTGTTTCCCATTCCGATGTGGACGTTGTAGAGCTGGCTGATGAAGTCCAGGTACTTCTTGCCGGCGGCGTCCCACATGTGAACGCCCTCCCCCTTGACCATGATCAGAGGCTTGTACCTAGCGCTGGGCTCCCATCGCTGGACCAGATACGTCGAGGCATCCGCCTTAAGCTGCTTGTCCTTCTTCTCTGAGAACTGACTCATGAAACCACTGGAGTAGATGGGACGTGTGACGGTAAATTCTTTGCGCTAGGGCGCCGGGGGGCTCCGCTGGGTGAAGGCGTCCCCGATCCTGACTCCCACCGTATGGTAGCCGCGGTCCCCCGTCCCGAACAGCAGTGGCCTGATCTTCTGAGTGTCCGGCGCCCCGTCGGTGAGGACATCCCTGTCTGCCTTCACGTCCAGTATCTCGCCTATGAACTCTGTGTGCAGCCCAATCTTCACCACCTCGACGACCTTACACTCCAGCACCAGCGGGAACTCGTCCACGTAGGGAGCGTCCACTAGCTCGCTCTTCACGGCCGTCAAATCCGTGTCCTTGACCTTGTCGGTGTCCCTGCCCGACACTATGCCCATGTAGTCCGCCTCCCTCCAGTACTCCTCCCCGGGGACGCTGACCGTGTACGCCATCCGGCTCACGATGTTCCCGTGGCTGTACGTCGCCTCCCGTAGGCTCACGTAGATGCACGGCGGGCTGGAGCAGCAGACTCCGCCCCACGCCGCGGTCATGAAATTTGGTTTGCCGTTCTCGTCATATGTGCCAACGACCCATACTGGTGTCGACACAGCCCAGGTCTTGGCTCCTAGCGACTCCTTCATGTCAACCATAAAATGAAGAGAATTAAGCTAAAAAAAAATTTAGCTCTCCCGCAGCTGACACCCACGTGGGCGAAGGTACCTAATGTAGCCTTTTTGCCCTGCCAAGTCTTTTAAAAACACGGCGCATGCATAAAAAACGAGTCCTCGTATATTGGGTCCTGAAGTATTGACTTATGGTCAAGGACTTAGGAATTAAATACGTTATAATGTTTAAACCAATAAAAAGGTAAATGGATCTAGGATGGAGGCAAACGAGGAAGGCGAAGTCGACAGAGACTTAATAGCTGCGGAGCTTTTCGAAGCCATCTCGCACCCCACACGGATACAGATACTGAAGATACTGGAGAAGGTGCCTCAGGGTTTTTCAGAATTAAAACATAAGCTCGGCATATCCAGCAGCGGTAACCTGAGTCACCACCTGAACAAGCTCTCGACGCTCATCGGCACCGACGCCCACGGAAAATACGTGGTGACGGATCAGGGACATGAAGCGCTCTACATGATAAAGGCAACGAGGGCGGAGGCTGAGCCCGGGCGCTAAACGACGTTCACGATCATCGTCAGCGCATTGATTTTCTACTCTGTCTACACCACGGCGGCGATGGTTACCGGGAGATTCGACTATGACACCCTATTATTCGGGTTGCTGCTGATAATATTTTTCCCGCTGGTTTTCAGGTATGTTTACCCGCGTGTACACAGATCGTCTAACAGATCAACTTAAAAATTCTTTAATCATAAGAGGTTTCCACGATAAAACCCTTTTTAGATGCGCAG
>CAZTZC010000232.1:0-2557 GCA_964618045.1 uncultured Candidatus Bathyarchaeia archaeon
GGGTTTATCGCCGTCGGTATCTCGCCTTTCAGGTGCATCTTTTCACGGACCAGGTCGGGATCGGGTATGGGCACGTTGGATACCAGCGCCTTCGTGTAGGGGTGCAGGGGCTCTTCGAAGGTTTCCTCGGTGCCGCCGAGCTCAACGATCTTGCCGAGGTACATGACGGCGATCCTGGAGCCGATGTACTTGGCTTGCGCCAGGTTGTGGGTGATGAACACGTATGTGAGGTTATACTTGTTCTTCAGGTCCAGCAGCAGGTTTAATATCCCCGCCCTCAGCGAGACGTCCACCATCGAAACCGGCTCATCAGCGACTATGAACTCCGGCTCAAGGATCAGGGCCCTAGCTATACCGATCCTCTGCCTCTGGCCCCCGCTGAGTTCGTGAGGGTATCTATACATGTACATCTCGGGGGGCGTCAACTCCACGGACTCTAATGCTTCAGCCACCTTTTCCCTCAGCTTCTCCCCGGACGCTAGTTTATGCACCACGAGGGGCTCCGCCACAGAGTCGTATATGGTCATGCGCGGGTTGGTCGAGGTGTAGGGGTCCTGGAAGATCATCTGCATCTTCAGGCGCAGCGCCTTGAGGGCGTCGCCGGTTATGTTGGCTATGTCTTCCCCTTCGAAGAATATCCGCCCACCCGTGGGATCGTCGAGCCTGATGAGGGCCCTCGCCGTCGTGGTCTTGCCGCACCCGCTCTCACCGACGAGGCAGAGGACGTCCCCCCTCTTTATCTCAAACGAGATGTCGTCGACCGCGTGAACCCACTCCCTTCTCCCAAGGATGCTGTCTATGACCCCTGTTCTAGCCGGGAAATACTTGTACAGGTTCTCGACCCTGATCAGGACGTCTTCCGCCGTCACCTCATTCGCCTCCACGCACGATCTCGGCTACCTCGTCGATGAAGTGGCATGAGGTGAAGTGGTTCTCCGCTACCTCGACGGGCTTCGGCTCCTCGGTTCTACACCTCTCCCTGGCGTATTTACATCTCGGATGGAAGTTGCATCCAGGCGGAGGCTGGAGAAGGTTCGGGGGGCTGCCGGAGATGCCCTCTATCCGCCTCCACTCGCCCTTCAAGTTCAGGAACGCGCCGATGAGTCCCTGGGTGTATGGGTGCCTGGGCTCCTTGAAGATGGTCCTCGTGTCGGCGCACTCCACGAGCTTACCTGCGTACATAATCCCCGTCCTGTCACAGGTCTCGGCTATGACTGAGAGGTCGTGCGTGATCAGGATCACCGAGAGGCCGAGGGTCCTCTGAAGATTCTTGATGAGGTCCAGCACCTCGCCTTGAACCACGACGTCAAGCGCCGTAGTCGGCTCATCTAGGATGATGAGTTCAGGGTCACACGCCAGAGCCATGGCGATCATGGCGCGTTGCCTCATCCCGCCGCTGAACTCGTGAGGGAAGTGGTCTGTCCTGGATGGATCGATTCCGACGAGCTCGAACAGCTCCTTGACCCGCTCCTCAGCTTCAGGTCGAGTCATGTCGCTGTGAAGGAGGAGGGGTTCCGAGATCTGAGACCCGACGGTCAACACGGGGTTCAACGCGTTCATTGCGGCTTGAAAGACGAGAGAGATTTTTTTCCACCATATCTCCTCCCGTAAGACGCTTCTCTGGATGTTAGCCAGATCATATTCGTGGTACTTGATGTGGCCCCCCATGACTTTCCCGTTTTTTGGGAGAAGGTTCAGGATGGACAGTATGGCGGTCGTCTTCCCGCATCCAGACTCGCCGGCGAGTCCAAAGATCTCCCCTTTATCTACCTTGAAAGAGATATCGTCTACGGCTTTGACGTCACCCATCTTCGTGGTGTATACGGTGACGAGATTTTCTACGCTGAGCATCGACAACCGGGGGGCTCACCTTGAGGCATCACTCATGTCTCTTTCGAAATTTATTTAAAATTATGCAGTTAGATTGGGTGTCTGTTATCCGCTAAGAAACCAGACATTAGATTAAAACATGTTGTTATTAACTTGAAACTCTAAAAAAAATTAAATTTATCCAACTGCAATTAAACGTTATATAATAGTTATTTTAAGGCTTACTCGGATGATAGAAATGCCATCTAAACTTAAAATATTGAGTATAACCCTTACGATCCTATTCCTGATTCCGTCAGTCGTATTCCTAACCTACGCTGCGGATGAAGAGTACGTGTTGAACATAGGCCGCGACCAAGACCCCGACGTCCTCAACCCCTTCACCACCACCGCAGCAGCCTCCGGCAACGTCATAGAAAAGATGTATGAGACTCTCTTCTACGTCAAAAACGACGGCGAGTTCGTCCCCTGGCTCGCGGACAGCTGGGAAGTGTCCGACGACGCAAAAGAGTACACCTTCTACCTCAACGAAAACGCTGCATGGTCCGACGAGGAGCCCCTGACAGCCGACGACGTGGTATATACGTTCCAGATGCTGATGGACAACGACCTAGAGCCCTCAACGACGAGGGAGATCGTCACGGTCGAAGCCCTCGACGCACACACGGTGAAGTTCACGACCAACTCCAGCTTTGTACCCTTCCTGTATCGAGCCGGGATAACCTAC
>CAZTZC010000233.1:0-2531 GCA_964618045.1 uncultured Candidatus Bathyarchaeia archaeon
CACGCCCAGCTTTTTGCAGAGTCGGAGGGTCTTCTTCACCGATTCGCTGAACACGCCACCGAGCTGAGGTGTTCCGGACACCACGCCATAGTCCTCAGGGTTCAGGGGCGCCTTGACGTCTAGGGCGACCCTGTCGATCAGTCCTGTTCTCAGAACCCTCTCCACTGCCTGGTAGATGGTGCCATTAGAGTCGAGCATGAGCTTCAACCCGTGGCTCTTCACCAGCTCGGCTGCCTCGATCACCGCGTCCGGCTGGAGCAGTGGCTCGCCGCCTGTGAACACCACGGCGTCCAGCTGAGGCACGGGCTTCATACCGATCTCTATCCTCTCCTCGATGTAGTCTAAGCCGACCTCCTCGCCGGAGTCGAGAGGGAGGAGCCCTGAGTTCTGGCAGTAGGGGCACCTGATGTTGCAGCCTGCGAAGAAGACAATCATGGAGACGTTCCCGTACCAATCCACGGTTGACATGTCTGTTATCCCGCCCAGCCTCGTCCACCACACCTCCTTGAATTTCACTCATGAAACGTATCTCTGGTTTTTCAAGGTTTAGGCTACTGCACCAAGCAGGTAGACCCCCACGAAGATTATCATGGAGCCCACCATCCGTACCCCTCCGTACCTCTCCTTAAGCAACGCCACGCCCAGCGCGGCCCCTAAGACGACGCTCACCTGCCTCAGCGCCAAGATGTAGCTTACCTGCGCCAAGCTCATCGCCACAAGAACCAACATGTAGCCACCTTTCATGAGGACGCCAGCGACAGACACCCTGAACAGGGAGCCCCTCAACTCCCCCCTTATGAGGCTCACGCCTCTTCGTTTGACTATCACCAGCGACAGCATCCCGGTTATCACGAACCCCAACCAGAAAGAGTACAGGAGGGGATCGACCGCAGTCACCCCCATCTTATCAGAGATGGAGTACACGGTGGTCCCTAGAGCGGCTACGAACGCGTATCTGGACGCTGGGTCACCCAAAGCCTTCAAAGGCCTCGTCAACTCCTCACCGCTCCAGCCCTTGAGGTGAAGCACGTAGACCCCGACGAGTATCAGGACGATGCCCAGCGCCCCCCAGAGGGTGATCCTCTCCCCGATAAGCAGGGACGCTGCTATCGCCACGAACATCGGCGAAGACCTCGCGACCGGGTAGACGACGCTTAGATCACCCACCTCGTATGCCTTCCCCAAGCCGAGGAAGTAAATCGTCTCGGCGACACCGCTGGCGACGAGAAACGGGAGTATCTCCACCGGGAAATATATCTCAGGTAGGATCACGTAGAAGACGGGAAGGAAAATGGCTAGGCTGAAGACGTTGAGGAGAAGCATGAAACTTTCCTTGTCACCCGCCTCCTTGGCGACGTAGTTCCACAAGGCATGCGAGACAGCTGAGACCATCACCAGCATGAAAGGCAGCGGGTCCAACGGTTATCTCCTCAGTATTCGCCGCAGAGGTATAATGGTTCTTCCCCAACGTTTTATTCAGGCAACGCAAACTCAATGTGAACGCCATGAGTATAAGGTGCTTTGTAGCCGTCGAGTGCGGCGGCGACGAACTTGCAGCGAAGTTCAGGGAGGTGAGGAGGATGCTCGAGGCCACGAAGGCCGACGTGAAGTTCGTCGAGCCGGAGAACGTTCATCTCACCCTCAAGTTCCTCGGCGAGATCGAGCCAAGCCTCGTGGAACAGATATCCCAGGTCGTGAAGGAGACAGGCTTCCAGCCGTTCAGCGCAAAGCTTGAAGGTGTAGGCGTCTTCCCTAACCTAAGGAGGCCAAGGGTCGTGTGGGCGGGCATCACTGACGGCGTGTCCCAGCTGGCGGAGATCTGGAAGGACGTCGACACGAAACTCAGCAGGCTGGGCTTCGAGAGAGAGAGGCGGGGATTCAGCCCCCACATAACCATCGGCAGAGTCAGGAGCGGCAGGAACAGGGACAAGCTGGTCGAGGAGCTATCCACCATGAGTGACTACATATTCGGTGGCCTGTACGTGGACAGGATCGTGCTGAAGAAGAGCGTACTCACCCCGAAGGGGCCCATCTATACGACGCTGGCGGAGTCAGCCGTAGACAGGTAGATATTTCAGTCGTGTCAGCTATTTTGCATCCCATAAAGGCGGTGAACATCGTGGAGTGGACGGAGCTAAAGCCCAAGGTACTGGAAAAGGTGAAGCCTACCGAGGATGAGGAGCTGAAGGTGCAGGCGGTCGCGAAGAGGCTTCAAAAAGACATCAACGGGCTTCTAGAGGCTGAGGGTATCGAGGCCGAGGCCGAGCTCCACGGCAGTGTCGCCCACGGCACATGGGTCAGAGGCGGCGAGGACCTCGATCTGTTCATTGTGCTGAGCCCCAGATACTCACGCGGAGACCTCCACAAGGTCCTGGACGCGCTGAAGAGGCATCTCGACGGCGACTACGTGGAGGCCTACGCTGAGCACCCCTATCTGCGGGCGTCGATAGAGGGGTTTAAAGTCGACTTGGTGCCGTGCTTCAGGCTGGAGCAGGGGGAAAAGATAAGGTCGTCCACAGATAGGACTCCTC
>CAZTZC010000234.1:0-2517 GCA_964618045.1 uncultured Candidatus Bathyarchaeia archaeon
GTTCATCATGGCTTAGACAGTGGATAACAGGTCCTTGAGGTCGCTGGCTATCTCCACCAGCGTCGTGATGAAGGTCCGCCAGTTCTCCATCGCCATCGCTACGTTCTCCTCGTGTATCTGAAGTATCCTCTCATCCAACTCCACGGCGTTACCCGCCTGATCCTTAACGGGGAGCTTGACGATGATGTCGCCGTCGATCTCTATGATGGTCTTGGCTGCTATCCCTTCCTCCTTTATGTCGTAGACTTCAGCCCCCGTGGACTTTTTCTCGATGGTCATGACCGAGCCCGTGGTAGTGACCACCGTCAGGGTGCCCAGGTCCTCGCTCACAGCCTTGAAAACCTCGACGAGCTTCTTACCGAACTCGCTGAAAACGTCCCTTACGTTGAACTCACTCAACAAACAACACCATTCTTAGATTGACGCCAACGCTATTATAATTAGCTAGACCAGGAACAAAGTTTGAAGGCGTTGTAAAGACGCCGTCTGCTTTATGCATGGAGCAAGACCACATATGGTAGGTGCAATGCGTGTTGGGTAACCGTCACACTAAGCCGTTGTTCAAGTACGCGATAGTGTCAGACACTCACATCCGGCCGCCCGGTGAGAGCAGCAGCCCGTGGCAGACCAACCTCCTCACCAACGACCGAGCCAGGTGGGTCGCAGAGCAGGTAAATCAACACCAACCAGACTTGGTCATCCACCTCGGCGACGTAGTCCACCCGGTGCCCCACCTGCCTACCTATGGCTCCGCGTCCAAGGCAGCCAACGAGATAATGGACAGGATCAAGGCATCCCTCTACTACGTCCCCGGGAACCACGACGTCGGCGACAAGGACAACCCCACGGTCCCTTCCTACGTCGTTACCGAGTCCTACCAGGAAAAGTTCATGGAGCACATTGGCCCCCTCTACCAGAGCTTCGACCACCGTGGAGTCCATTTCGTTCTCATCAACAGCCCCATCCTCGGCTCCGGGCTCCCTCACGAGGCAGAGCAGAGAGACTGGCTTGAAGCCGATCTGGAGAAACACAGGGGTAACCGCATCCACGTGTTCAGCCACTACCCACCCTACATCTACATGCCTCACGAGCCCAGCAACTACGACAACCTCGACGAGCCCGCGAGGTCGTGGCTCCTGAGGCTCCTAGAGGAGCACGGCGTCGAGGCACTCTTCGCAGGCCACGTACACCACTACGGGTACAAGAGGTACGGTCACACCAGGATACACAACCTGCTCTCCACCTGCTTCGTCAGGCAAGACTACGCCGAGATGTTCAGGGTGGAGGCCGCCGACGAGTACGGAAGAAACGACTCCGCCAAGCTCGGGTACTGCACCGTGGAGGTGTACGAGGAGGGAAACGTTGCTAGGATCCACAGGTCGCACGGTATGACCCTCGGACCCGATGAGACGCCTGAAACGATGAAGCCGCAGCCCGTCTGGGGCCCAGCAGCCCCACTGGGTGTACACCTCAGGCACCCCCTCGCCGAGACCGTCACGCTCCCCTACAATGGCCCCATAGACGAGTTCGTCAGGAAGAAGGCTTGGAACGACTATACGCTGCTGGGGCTTTTGGAGACCGGTGTAAAGGAGCTGAGGCTGCCCCTCAGCGACCTCATGGATCCCATGACCCGGAGCCGCCTATCGGAGATACGCGACCTGGGGTACAGCTACGGGTTCTTCACCGTCAACACGCCGCCCGATGCGGAGAAGGAGGCATTAGCGGAACACCGGGAGCTCGTGGGCTTCCTCGAGGTGATTATCCCATGGGAGACCGCCTCAGCCACTGTGCCTCAGGCTTCGCTTCTCCGGGAGGAGCTGTCAGTGCCAATCTACGTCGCAAACATCGAGAGCTCGGTGCACAGGGAGAGGAGGGGCCCCAAATTCAGCCACTACGTAAGCCACGGCTTCCGTATACAAGACACGGCCAGTCTGGACGCAGTCCTCCCAGCGAGAGGCGCCGTCGACGGCTTCGTCTTTCAGGTTGGTCAGTACGACGACCCAGGGCCCTCAATCAAGATGATCGACGACTACGCGATGCGCATGGGCATCACGGCCCTGGTTAACGTAAGGCTTGCCCCCGAGGACCCCGCCGAGTACCTCTGCGACGTAAACCATGTACCCAACAGAGCCGCGGAGTCTCTCATAGCCGCGCTGGCGTCACCTAGAGTCAAGGTTTTCCTCGACACCTTCATGGACCTGGACAGGGGCTACTTCCCAAGAATAGGGCTCTACGACAGACGGCTCAACCCCAGGAAAGGCAGCTACGTCGCGAGACACCTCACGGGCGCCCTCAACACACTGGGCTCAGACATTGAGCTGGACGCCGTCAGACAAAGGGGTGTTTGGAGGGTCTGCACCTTCCATTCACCGGAACACAGATATGACCTACTGCTGCCCCAGAGGAACACGGAAAGAAAAGGCTTAGACCTAGATCCTAGAGAGTTGTCTGAAGGCGAAATGATAGACCTCGAGACAGGCAGAACGACTCTAATTGAAGAACAGTCTGAGTTTGAGG
>CAZTZC010000235.1:0-2502 GCA_964618045.1 uncultured Candidatus Bathyarchaeia archaeon
CGGGTTTATGGGCTGACTTTTGACGGGACAGGTTTCCATATGTTTTTTCTTGGGGCTTGTTACAAGTAGGTTGTAATCTTGAGAAATTTTTTTGGTGGACCACGTGACTTCGTGATCGCTTCTCGTTTGCTCACTGTTTTAGTTTAAATATCGACGATGAGTGTATTTCATGTAAGTTTCTAGAGGTGTAGTGATATGGGAAGCAGAGTCCAAGGAAGCCTAACCGAGCCCATAGTAAACGCGTCGCGCCCCTGCACGCTCGCGGGGCTCAGCCTCACCGTCCTGAAGTTCAGCGAGGACGACCCGCTGTTGTTTCAGCTGGCGCTGCTGATCGGGGCCATCATGTTCCTCTTCTCGTCCCTCTTCATCTTCTTCTTCACCCTTTACCCGACTCGTCGAGGGCTCTGGGTCATGACATCGACCACGTTCCTAGTGGGGCTATGCTGCGCCATACTGTCCTCGATAATACTGTTGATGATGTACTAGCCGCTGGAGGTTAGCGCGGGCGGTGGCCGCTGATCCAGCCCAGGATGCCCATCTCGGAGACCGAGATCTTAACGGGCTCCGTCTCACAGCGCTTGAGCTCCCCCGCGTCGTCGATGTAGACCACGCACGGCTTGATGATGTAGTCACCCTTGGAGAGGGGTTTCATCGATAAAGTTATCTTCTCTTCTCTCGAAGGAGCCAGCCGCTTCCCCTTCAGATCGATGTAGTCGTCCTTCAACACGAAGATCCCTGAAACCAAGACCAACTCGAAGTTCTTGGGAACAACATTCTCGACCTTGATGAGGGCCGCCGACGTATTGCCAGTGTTATAGAGGTCGATGACGACATCAAGGACCTCGCCTTTCTCGATTTCCATGGGCTTTACGGTGAGACCGGCGTCAAGGTTAGCTTGATCGAAGCTCTCGAGGCCTGCGGCGTACTCGTGCGTCGGCGTCGGCGCGCTGAAGCTTTCGGTCGAGGAAGAGATCAGGGGGGCGTTAAGCATATCTATGAGGGACATGGCCAGCTTACGGTCCCTACGGATGTTCTCTAAAAGCCGTTTTGCCTCCTCCGCTTTCGCCGGGTACTGGGCGTTGAGGAACGAGTTCGCGGACTCCTCCAGCACCCTCTCGGCCATAGCATAGTACCTAGCCTTCTTCTCAGGCTCCGTCTCCAAGTTGGCGTTGTCCATGTACACGTAGGCGTCGAACAGCCGCTGAGTGGCCTTGGAGTACTCGAGGGCAGGCTCGTAGCCGGCCCTGACGTAGAAGCTGGTGGCGCTTGTGAGGTACTGGCTCGCCGTCTTGTGGGCTCCCGCGTCCCTCTTGGTCTCGAACATTGTGCACTCGTACAGCGCTCTGCAGAAGTTGCTGTGGCCAAGGGCAAGAAGCTTGGTTTGCTGGGTTAAGCTCAGGTCCTTCGCCTTCTCGAAAAGCTCTGCAGCCTCGTGATAGTGCTGGGGTGCGGCCTCCGCCTCCGCCAGTGCCATCGTTTTCCAAGCTTCGCAGAGGCAGATGATCGGCGCAATCTCACCGCGTTCCCCCTCCGTGTCCAAGGCATCATAGACCCTCTTGAAGATCCTTATGGACTCGTCGTACTTCCTTGAGCCGGCGGCGTGATCCCCACTCCTGACCAGCATACGGGCTTCCTCCAAGGTCACCCTGCCGCGACAGTATCCGCTTCTGAGCTCCGACGCCTCGATGAGGGACCTCGCCATCTCCTGCTCGTCCCTCACATGGATTTCTCCTACCTGAGCCTCGATGACGTCCTTGCTATCCTCGAACAGGTCCGCGATCTCCCTGAACAGGCTCTCGGCTTCCTCGGTTTCGTCCTCCTGGCTCAGGGCCTCGGCCTTGGCCAACTTTGCCCACGCCGAGTAGTACTTCGACAGGTAGCTCCACCTGTTTGTGGCTTTGTGGAGCTCCACGGCACGCTCATAGTGCTCCCTCACCTTGTCGTACCGCCTCTCCAGGTTGTGGTGCTTGGCCTTCTCTATCTCGCTCAACGCCCTCATGTAGTTCGAGTAGTCGTTGTAGAACTCCTTGTGGTGTGGGATCTTGTTGGCTGCCTCATCGTAGCTGGCGGCGGCTGCCTCGAACTCCTCAGCGGCCTCCATGTACTGGCCGAGCTTTTCACGTATCGCAGCAATCCTCCATTGGGTCTCTGCCACCCTGCAGGGAAGATCGTTTTCAACGTACGTCCTCAGGATCTCTCTGTACGTATCGATGGCCTTGTCCAGGTACTTGGTGTCCTTGGTCACAGTGTAGAGGTAGTCGAGAAGCTCCCCAATCTGTCTGAGCCCCACCGCGTAGTCAAGGTATAGGGCGGTGGATGGGTTTGCTTCTAGGTGCATCTTTCCCAGCTCGGCGCACTCCTCACCCTCCAGCAAAGCCTCCTTCAGGAGCTTGATCTTAGTCTGCTGATCCTCCTCGAGCCTCGAGCGCGCTATCTTCAGCCTGGCGGACTGAAACTTGAAGATGGAGTGGCTCCAGTACCTATAGGGCTGCATCCTTGTGG
>CAZTZC010000236.1:0-2493 GCA_964618045.1 uncultured Candidatus Bathyarchaeia archaeon
GGTCAGCGGACCGGTAAGCATCCACGACGTACAGACCGAACCCCAAGTTGAATAATATCCGCTTCAGCTGAGCATCAAGCGAAAAGAACGTTACGATGTGATCCAGAGCAGAGTCTCTGACCCAGACATCTGAGAGGTATCTATACATTTCTTGATAGATTCTCGCCCGCCCCGATTCAGCCGATGCATGACCCATTATCGAGCAATATACGGTGTCCGCACCATGAAAAGGAAAACTTTCGTAGACCATGTATCCGAGTACGTCTCCATCGACCTTGGCTACGACGCCTTTCCCTGTCTCAGCGTGTTCTTTGAGGAACAGCCTGATGGCCGTCAAATCGGTGATCCATTTTCCAGGTATATCCTGAACCGTGTTTCTCACTTTCTTGTACTGTGTGGTCCATAGCTCGATAGATGGCTGCACATACTCTTCCCGAATAGGCTCGATTTTTATTGAATCAAATGAGATGCGTTTTGTCAAATCAGGGTTCATGCATGTCAAATCAAAGTGTACCATTATTAATTCTATGCATGCAAGCCACCGTAACGGATGTGGCCTCTCAACCAAGTTACATGTCTATTACGACTGGTGGCGCCGGGTGAGGGATTTGAACCCTCGTGCGGATAACCGCACTGACTTAGCAGGCCAGCTCCCTACCAGGCTAGGAGAACCCGGCAACCAAACACATAGCACCCCGAGACCGTTTTAAACATTATTCTCTCGTAAACACTCGCCTGCCGCCGACGAAAGTCATCTGGCATCTCCACTCCAGCAGCCGCTCCGGCTCCACCCCCAGCGGGTTGAAGTTCCAAACCGCCAGATCAGCGTACTTCCCCACCTCGATGCTACCCACCCTGTCCTCCATGAAGCAGTGCAGCGCCGCCGGCAAAGTGTAGAAGCTCAGCGCCTCCTCCGCCGTCACAGCCTCCCCGGTGCCTAGTGTTACGCCCCTTATCGTCTTCCGGGTAACGCTCGCGTAGAGCCCCACGTTGGGCATGGGCTGAGTCACGGTGGCGTCGTGGCTGATCCCTACCGGTATGCCGCGCCCCGCCAACGTCTTCACCGGCATACACTTCTCGCAGCGCTCAGCCCCCAAGGCCTCTAGGAAGCTGTCGCCGAGGAAGTAGAGGAACGGCGTCTGGGTGTTCACCATGACGCCCAGCTCCACAATCTTCCGGAGCGCATCCTCAGACGGGAAGTAGCAGTGAACTATCTGGTGCCGCGGATCTGGCCTCGGCGCCTTCCTCTGAGCGTACGCGTACGCCGCCACGGCGACGTCGATGGCCTTGTCGCCTATGGCGTGGATGGCCACCTGGAAGCCGTTGACGTGGCCCAGGTGCACCATCTCGTTGAGCTCCTCCTGCTCTATCATCTGCACGCCGTGGATGTCCGGCCTGTCCCTGTAGCCTTCGTAGAAGAGCGCGGTCCTGGGGCCGACTCCGCCGTCCACGGCCATCTTGAGGCCGATGATCCTGAGCACGTCGTCGCCGCCCACAGCGTAGTTCTCCACCGCCCACCTCGCCTCGTCGAGGCTCCTGAGGAATCCAACCTGGATCAGCGTCCGGATGGTCAGCTCACCCTTGGCGTGGCTGCTCCTGTAGGCCTCGATGTTGTCGGCCATGAGCCCCGGCTCGATGAGCGTGGTGAACCCAACTGAGTGGTAGTCGCTGCACGCCTGCCTGATGGCCTTCTCCTTGTCCTCCAGCGTCCACCTTATGGCGTCTGTGACGAAGTTTGTAGCCCTGCCCCTCAGTAGGCCGGTGGGCTCCCCGCCCTCGTCCCTCTCGATGACGCCGAACTCGGGGTCTGGCGTGTCCTTCGTTATCCCCGCGATCTCCAGGGCCCTGGTGTTGGCGACGCCCATCTGGAACACCCGTTTGATGTAGACAGGGTTGTCCGGGCTGAAGGGGTCGAGGTCGTACCGCGTGGGGAACCGCCTCTCCTCCAGCAGGGTCTCGTCCCATGCGTGGCCCAGCACCCACTGGCCCGGGGACGCCCCTCGGACACTCTCCTCCATTATTTCCTGTATGTCCTTGATGCTCCTCGCCTTGGGGTACCTTATGTCGGCGACGAACGCCGACGAGATGCCCTGCTCCAGCATGTGGTCATGGGTGTTCACCAGGCCCGGCGTCAACGCCCGCCCCGCTAGGTCGATGACCTCGGTCATGGGCCCGATCAGCCGCTTCACCTCGGGCTCATAGCCAACGACGATGATCTTGCCGTCCTTGACGGCCACGGCTTCCGCTATCCTCCGTTTGCCGTCCATCGTGACTACTGGCCCGTTTTTCAATACAAGGTCCGCGAAAGACATGAGAAAATAGGATGACTACGGGTATTTAACGCCTTGAACCTACTTGTCCAGCCTGTAAACCGAGTCCTCGGTGCCTATGTAGGCGAGGTCGGCGTACCCGATGAAGAGCCCCGTCTCCAGAAGCCCTTGGACGCTGTGCAGCCGCTGGTTCAACGCCCTGGGGTCCTCGATATACCCAAAC
>CAZTZC010000237.1:0-2440 GCA_964618045.1 uncultured Candidatus Bathyarchaeia archaeon
CCCTCACCGGGTTCCAGACGTGCTTCACCCTGACATCTTCGCCACCCGCGAAATGCCTCGCTAGCCTGTCGTACCACTGCCGCTCCAGCTCCCGCCTCAGGTACCTCTGGACCCCGCCCACCACCCCCTCGACGTAGGCCTCCAGCTCCGCGTACGCCGTCGCCCTGTTCTCCACCGGCCTCCCCAGCAGCAGCCTCGGCGTCCCGAACCCAGCCACTATCGCCTCCTCAAGCTTCCCCAGCAGCTCGTTCAGGCCCCCTATGTCCGGCGTCACGTGCACCACCTGCGCCTCCACGCTCTCGTTAATGGCCACGCTCTTCCCCGCCCTCGCCACCTCCGCCAGCTGCTCCACCGCCCTCTCCGCCTCCTCCACCGGCAGCCCACTCGTGTCCGCCTTCAACACCACATACGGCGCCCAGAGGCTCCGCGCGATCTCCGGGAAGTTCTCCCGGAGCACCTCATGCCTCGCCATGCACACCCGCCTCAGCGGCTCCACGTCGCTGAGCCCCAGCGCGTCCGCCTCCAGCCCCAGGTTGGTGAAGTACAGCACCTCGTCCGCCGCGTAGAACCCCTCCCTGCCCCTGTACGTATAGCCGGTGAGCCTCCAGTCCTCGTCTATGTCGGGCCTCAGCCTGTCGCTCTCCAGGCTCAGCAGCCGCACCGGCACCCCGTCGGGGTCCGTGACCACCTCGAACCCGGCCTTCCCGTAGACGCTGCGCTTCACCTGCGCCGCGAAGAGCACACCATCCATGTTCACCGCCCTGTTCACCACGTCCACACGCTCCTTCAGGCCGCCGTAGTCCCCCGGCCGCCGCGCCTCGACGACCGTGTTGAAGCCGTGCATCGTGGCGTAGTAGGCGTTGGTGACGACGCACTTCCGGACCAGCTCGTCCTGCCTGAACCACCTGTAGTCCTGGTTCAGCCCCGCGTAGTACGCGTCGCCGGACGAGGTGGCCGGGTGCCTGTGCTTCGCCTTAGGCGCGTTGACGCCTCCCAGGCGCCGCCTCAGCCCGCCTAGGACCATCGTCTCCTCCCCGCGGTGCTCTTGATCTTGACCCCGGGCCTGTCCCTGAGCCTCCGCCAGGGGTGTCTCCGGTCGTGCTTGACGGACGCGTATGGGCGGCTACTCATCTGGAGCTCCCCCAGCCTCAACGCGGCTGCGAAGCCGTCCCTCCGCCTCGTCTAACGCCCCGAGGAGCCCCGCGATCCGGGTCTGCGCCTCGGCGTCTATTTCGGCTATCTCACGCATAACCTCGCCGCGCAGATGCGCCAGCGTCCGTTGCGGGCAGTACCTGTAGCGCCGCGGCTCCTTGCCCCTCAGGGGCAGGCCGTGCTCCCTGTAGAAGCGTTTCCTCATTCCGAGGGTGTACTCACCCCAGTCGTCGGGCCGCCGCAGCCTGGGCAGAGCCTCCACCAGCCTCAGCCCCAACAGGCGCCTCAACGTAGGGTAGCCCTTGGACCTGGGTATCCCGGCGGCCCTGGACAGCTGCGACACCGTGAACGCCTCACCCATGCGGGGAAGCGCCTCCAAGGCCTTCACCGCGTAGGATCTATCTGTGACGCGCTCCCCGTGCAGCCTCAGCAGCAGCCTCAGGGGCTGGGCGTCTCCGCGGCTCTCCTCCGCCGTCTCCAGCGTCTGGGTCTCTATGGCTTCGTCCCCCCTGCCTCGAGTATGGGTGCCCCGCAGCTGCGGCAAAACCTGGGCTGCGCCGCGTTTCTCCCGGGGTTGACCGTGGTGGTGTGGCCGCACGACCCGCACCTCACGGGCTCCAGGCGGCTCAGGCTGGGGTACAGCCTGCGGAGCATGTGCTCTATCTGCTTGGGCATGCTCCTGTTCTCGCTGCGGGCTGCCTCTGCCAGCCTGTGGTGCACGTCCTCGGGTATTGTGACCACGGCGTATCCCTCACGCGGCATTTGTACCATGATTTACGGTACATTAATACTTATATAACACTATAGTACCATAAACCGAGGTATAACAAGGTAAAATAGATTTAGAGTGGAGACGAATAAAAGTACTTTAAGGTACAGTGGCGGTTTACAGACGGTAAATTTAAACGAGATAAACGTATAGTACCGTACTGTACGTGATCCATATGCCTCGTAAAGGATTCAGATCCATAACCGTGCGCGAAGAGGTCTACAGCGAGCTGATGCAACAGTACGAAGAGAACAAGGAGGAACTCCTCAAGCAGGGAGTCACAAGCTTCAGCGGCTACGTGACCCGGTTCCTCTACGACGCCCTAGAACGAGGCTCTCGATGAGCTCGCTGACGGTCACACCCCGCTCACGCGCCCGCTCCTCGAGCATACGGTACACACCCTCGCTGACCCATATCCGAGGCAAGCCCCAGCACCCCACCGACACATAGTTTCAACGTTATTTAAAAGAAACGTATGGATCGGTCGGTAGGGGAGATATGAAACTGTGATACAGAAAA
>CAZTZC010000238.1:0-2427 GCA_964618045.1 uncultured Candidatus Bathyarchaeia archaeon
GCCTGCGGCGCTCGGCGGCGTACCTCTTGCTGATGAGCTCCCTGACCGGTACGTGTACAACGTCGGGGTCGGCGACGTACCACCGCGTGTCCGCGAAGGCTAGCCTCATGGCCTCGATGAGGGTGTGAAGATGCTTGACTGAGCCGTGGGGAACGCCGTCGAAGTCGTACTCCTCTAGAATGTTGAGGGCGATGAGGGCTGTGATGCCCTGCCCGTTGGGCGGTATCTCGTGGACGTCGAGGCCCTTGTAGTTGGTGGAGATGGGCTCAGGGAACGTGTTCCTGTGGCTCTTCAGGTCGTCCAGGGTCATGGTTCCTCCCATGTCGTCCAGGACCTTGACGATCTCCTCGGCGACCCTGCCCTCGTAGATGCCGGCCTTGCCGTGCTCGGCTACCTCCCTGAAGGTCTGGGCCAGGTTCTTGTTCTTCATGAGGCCGCCGGCGCGCGGCGCCTCGCCGTCTATGAGTAGCTCCATGTAGTGTGGGCCGTTCTTGAGTTGGGGTATGCCTCTGTCCCACGCCCTCGCTGTGATGGGGCTCACGGGGAAGCCTTCCTCTCCCAGCTTGATGGCGGGGGCGAGCACCTCATGCATCGTCATGGTGCCGAGGGTCTCCACCGTGTCGACCCAGCCCGCCGCAGCGCCGGGCACGGTGACGGTGTGGACGCCGTACCGGGGGAGCGCCGTGATGCCTCGCTCCGCCAGGTACTCTATGCTGAGGCCGGCGGGGGCCCTGCCGCTGGCGTTGATGCCTTTTATCGACTTTTTCTCTGCGTCGAAGAAGAGGCAGAAACAGTCTCCGCCTATTCCCGTGCTCGTGGGCTCCGTCACGTTGAGGGCGGCAGCGACGGCGACGGCTGCGTCTGCGGCGTTGCCTCCGTTCTGGAGGATGGTTACTCCAGCCATTGAGGCCAGGGGCTGGCTGCTTGCCACCATGCCGTGGGTGCCGTAAACGGGTGAACGCCTGGAGTTGAACCTCATATCCGTGGTGGTGCGTTTGGGCGGGACATAAAGTTAACGGGCATAAACGGACTCCTAGAAAACAGTATATCTTCGAGACCAAGTCTGTATGCTGAGATGCGCCTCTGCATCCTAGCTATGATGTTGACGCTGATACCTTGGATCGTCTACGCCGGCGAAGCTTCAGTCTACACATACACCATAGAGACGATTTTCACCAACGAAGGCCCCGAGTCGTTCACCTTAGAGGAGTACGACCTGGGGCTTCCAGCCTTCTGGAACAGCTCAACATGCACGGTGGCCCTGATTAACTGCTCTCACCCGTTCAACGTCGAGTTCGACTTAGACGGAAACCCCGTGTACATGCCCGAGTTCCCCACGACGCTGGAAGCCGGTGAGACCAAGACGCTCAAGGCAACGTACCGCATCGACTCAAGACCCGGGAGCCAACCTGACTACGACGCAGGAGAAGCCGAGACGTTGGACAGCGTACCCGGTGAGCTCGCCGTGAAGTACTGCGCCCCCACCGAGACCTACGCCTCGGACAGCCCGAGAGTCGCGGCGCTGGCGGAGACCCTCACGGCCAGCCCCACCGTGATGGGGAAGGTGCTGAGAGTGCTGGACTGGTTCATGGTCAACACCACCTACAGGGGCTCCGAGGCGCCGTGCCCCGCCGAGGAAACCGCCGCGACCAGGGT
Source organism: uncultured Candidatus Bathyarchaeia archaeon (assembly GCA_964618045.1). Taxonomy (GTDB): domain Archaea; phylum Thermoproteota; class Bathyarchaeia; order TCS64; family TCS64; genus RBG-16-57-9. The sequence goes on from CAZTZC010000238.1 coordinate 1,657, forward strand.
CGGGGACTGTGACGACTTGACCATACTCTTCGTCTCGATCTGTAGGGCCGCCGGGATACCTGCGTACATGCAGGTCGGAGCCGTGTTCATAGACGGCTACGCCGTGACGGAGGCTACCTGGGGTGGCCACCTCGTATACGAGGCAGAAGGCGTGACATGGCACGCGTGGGCCATGGCGTATATACCGCCCTGGGGGTGGACCCCCGTGGACCTCACCCTGACTGAGAGTCTAACGCCCATCGACATGATCACTGAGGCTCCCTACTGGAGAGCCGGATCTCTGCCGGCCTACAACGTCTCAGAAAGGGGATATATCCGAGAAGAGACGTGGCAGCGGGACCGCCTCATGGGGAGCGGCGTAACAGTCACATCCAGAAACGTCTCTGTTAAGATCGGGGAAGAGAGCCCCGAGCATTGGGTGTCCTCGCTTTGGGTGCCTCTCGTGGCGGCTGGTTTCCTGGCACTGTACCTCATCCACAAACACGGCCGCGGATTACGCCTCTAGTGGCTGATGCCGTTCATGATGTCTCGGAGGACGTCAGGTAACTCGCCTAGGCTCTCTACGACCGCGATGGGTTTGAAGGCGGCTATGTGTTCCCGGTCGTAGCCTCTTGTGTTTACGAGTATGAAGGCCCCCCTGGCCGCCTTGGCGGCCTCGGCGTCGTGGTCAGAGTCCCCGATGTAGACGAAGTCGTCTCTGCCGTGGAGCATCAGCGCCCTGTCTATGGCCTCGGGGTCGGGCTTGACGTAGCTGCAGTCGTCTCTGGTCAC
>CAZTZC010000239.1:0-2401 GCA_964618045.1 uncultured Candidatus Bathyarchaeia archaeon
CTCGACGTCACCTTCGAGGAGTCGCTGCGCCGCGGCCTGGAGAGGGAGGCGAGTAACAGCTACGACGTCGAGGAGCTCTACATGAACAGGTACATCCCCGGCCAGAAGCTGTACCACATACACTCGGCGCCCCAGAGGAAGGCGGACATAGTCATAGACAACAACGATCCCCGTAACCCGAGGATCACTAACATGAACCCGGATCTGTAGCCCTTCTACCAGCTTAATACCCGGGTATTACTACGGCAGCCCCAGGACCAGTAATACCCGTAATATGACTCCGCCCAGCAACACGGCTGTGAATATCTCGGCTGCGCTTATCACCGCCGCAGCCCTGTAACCGAACTCCTTCACGAGCGCGGCGATGGTCGAGATACAGGGCACGTAGACCATTACCACGAAAGCAAACACGAACATCTGAACAGGTGACAGGAACAACGAGAAGTCGTTTCCCCCCAGCAGGCTTCCCAGCAGTATGAGGGTCAGCTCCTTCCTGAGCACGCCGAAGATGAGGACCACGCCGGCGACCGAAGGCAGCCCGAGCCAGCCCACGGTGACAGGGCTCATCCACCCCTCGACAACGCCTAGGACGCCGAGGACCGCCGCCACCTGTATCACGAAGTTCCCAGCAATCATTATGGGGAACGCCTCGAAGACGAAACCCCTGAGCCTAAACCAGGTACGCTGGGCCGTCGTCCTCAACGACGGCAACCTGTAACCCGGAATCTCCATTATGAGCCCCACGGGCTCGTCGGGGGCCACCTTGTAAGCTATCCTGCCGAGGACGAAGATCAACACGAAGTCGATGAGATAGAGCAGCAGGGCCCACCTGAACCCCACGTAGGAAGCCACGAGCCCCATGATCACTATGCTGCGGGCGGCGCAGGGAACTAGGCTCGCTACGAAGGCGCAGATGAGCCTCTCCCGCTCCGTCTCCATTATTCGGGCCCCCAGCACAGCGGGGACGTTGCAGCCGAACCCCAGCATCACCGGGATGAAGCCCTTTCCGTGGAGCCCTATGGCGTGCATCGCGGAGTCCATGAGGAACGCGACCCTGGCGAGGTAGCCCGAGTCCTCCAGCACCGAGAGCACAAGGTAGAAGGGGCCTATGTAGGGCAGCGCGACCACGACTCCCCCGATGAAGCCGTCGATCACGGCGTTCCAGATGAACGTCGCCGCAGGCCCCGACCCCAAGGCGTTGAAGTAAACGATCTTCACCCCCATGAAAACCTCGTTCAGCGCCCCGGCCAGCCAGTCACCGAAGCTGAATATCACGAAAAATATGGTGAGTATGCTGGCAACCATTAAGAGGTAGCCCCAGACCGGGTGGGTGGTCGCGTCAGCCAGAGCCTCACGGAGCCCCCTCTCCGGCACGACGTGGCTGGAGGACTCATGCGCAAATACACTGGCTAAAGCATACCGCTCGGAGGCGATCACGCTGTTGAGATCGTGGCTGTGGATCTCCTCTATGCGGGCCACCGCATCGTCGACCTCGGCCCGGAGCCCCGGCTGGTGACCGTAAACCGCCGTCGTTATCTTCTCGTCTCCCTCCAGGAGCTTCAACGCGACCCATCTCCTCGGGTAGGGGGTCTCCGCCTCAATCATGGAGGCGATCTTTTCTACCCTTTCCTCGATCTCCGGGCCGTATTCGGGGGGCTTCGCTTTCTCCCTCTTCTCCGCCGCCTCCACCACTCTCTCCATGAGCTCTGTGAGCCCGGCGCCCTTCACCGCCACCGTGGGCACCACCGGCACACCCAGCAGCCTGCTCAGCTCCTCAGGGTAGACTATGATGCCCTTGCTCTCGGCCACGTCTATCTGGTTCAGGGCCACGACCATGCGGGGCTCAAGCTCCAGAAGCTGAACGGTGAACGCTAGGTTCCTCTCGAGGGCGCTGGCGTCCACCACGTTGACTATCACGTCGGGGTGCTCGACCGCGATGTACTCGCGGCTGATCAACTCCTCTATGCTGTACGTGCTGAGGCTGTATATGCCTGGGAGGTCGATGACCTCGATCTCGTAGTCGCTGAAGAACAGGGTGCCTTCGGCTCGTTCGACGGTCTTCCCAGGCCAGTTGCCCACATGCTGGTGCAGCCCCGTGAGCTGGTTGAATATGACGCTCTTACCCACGTTCGCATTGCCTGCTAGGGCGACTTTCAGCTTCCTCGTAGACAATCTCTCTCACTTCAATGCGGGTCAGTACCGTGGTGTGGACCATGGGGGTGGGCTCTCAGCCAGGGCTTTCCCTCGTCCTCGACGTTGATGAACACGTGGTTTGCGAGGCCCCTGCCGAGGGCGAGGCTCGTGCCCCTGACCTCGACCTCTACGGGTCCCTTAAAGGGCGCCGCCTTCACCATCTTGACGTAGGTGCCGGGGGTCAGCCCCATGTCCATGATCCTCTGGG
>CAZTZC010000240.1:0-2401 GCA_964618045.1 uncultured Candidatus Bathyarchaeia archaeon
GACGCGAAGTAGTCTGGGTCCCTGAACGCTGCGAGCCTGGGGCCGGCGCCCCGCTCGCCCCACGGCGGGTACTTCATGAGCCGCACCATCTCCTCGGCCTGCTCCTTGGTCTCTATGCGCGGCGACACGATCCCCGTGGCGCCGGCGTCCATGACCTTCTTTATCCAGATGAGGTCGGTCCACGGTATCCTGCACATGGGCATGCACCGCTCCCGGGCGTAGAGCATGCCCTGCACCATGAAGTGGTAGGTCTCGGGGCCGTAGGGGCTGTGCTCCATGTCGCATACCAGCCAGTCCCACCCCATGTCTGCCAGGTACATGGTCACGTCGGGGTGTCCTATGGATACCCATGTGCCCAGCGCGGGCTTACCCGCCTTCAGCTTACGCTTAACGAGATTCTTCATAGAATCAACTTGATGCCTATGACATAAAACGGTATCGAGGATGGTGTCAGTGGGCTAGGTCGTCTGCGACGTATCCCAGCCCAAGGGTTTCAAGCGTCCCCCTGAGGGGAACCCCCGTCTCAGAGTCCCATCCCATCAACGTGTAGTAGTTTATCAGCATCTCGTCCCAGTGAGGCATTATCCCTACGCCTTTGATGGGGCCGTCCACGGGGGTAGAGCCGTAGCGCGGTGATGGTCTGTCGTGTTCTGCGGTGAGCCCTGCCTGTAGGTTGAAGGCCCTTAGCAGGTTAACCGTCCTGCGGCCCACGTCCCACGCCTCCTTTGTGTTCATGTCCCACCCGGTGGCAGCGGAGACGGCCCTAGCGATCCTCTCGGCGTTCATCCCTGTGTTGAACCTGCAGGTGCCGACGCTGTCCTCAAGCTGCATGAGGCCCTTTGTACGAGCGACCTCGCCACTTACCTCCATGGGGTTTCTAGGCCCTTGGGCGCCGGGGCTCATGACGCTCATATGAGTCTCTAAGGTGCCCGTGTTGCTTACACAGGTGTCGAACATCTCGGCCCACCTGTACCTGTGGTCGTGGCCCCGCGGCGAGTTCCCCTTCATGGTGTAGACTGCTGACTCTGCGGCCTCCCCACCGATCTTCATGGAGGCTCGCCTCACTCCCTCCGCCAGGGTGTCACCGAAGCCTTCACGGCCAGCCACCATCCTGAGTATCTTGGCAGCGCCCTCGGCGTCGCCCCAGCCGGTCCTGAACCCGACCTGCTCCTCCGAGATGATGCCCTTCTCCATGCACTCCATTATCCAGCCCACCATCCAGCCCGCCTCGTTGTTGTCCAGCCCCAGCCTGTCGGTGAGGCCGCTGAGCATGAACGCGGCCTCCACGTCCGTGTTCCCTATTACTGGGCCCCACGCCGCCATCTGCTCGTACTCGGGCTCCTCCACCTCCCCGGCGTACCTACCTCCCTTCACCTCAAACATGGTGCTGTGGAGGAGCCTGCAGCCCCAGCACTGCATCCTCTCCTTCTGGTAGTTGTCCCGGACGCTCTTGGCGTTGAACCTTTCCAGCTCCACGGGCTTTATGCCCCAGTCGTATGTGCTGTAGTTCTTTATGGGGAGGTCACCGGCTCCGCCCTTGTACATCCGCTCGACGCCGCCTATGGTGCCCTTGAAGTACTCGACGTCCTCGTACATCTCCTGGGAGACCTCCAGCAGCGCCTCGGGGTCGTGTACATCGATGCGGGCGCCGCCCCTGAAAGTTATGATGGCCTTCAGCTTCTTGGAGCCGAGGACGGCGCCCGGGCCGTTGTGGCTGGCGCTGTGGCCGTGGTCCACGAAGACCCCCGCCCAGCGGACGAGGTTCTCCCCGGCGGGTCCTATGGAGAGCACGCTGGCGCCTCTCCCCGCGACGCCGTGCTCCACGCGCAGGGCGGCCGTCACCTCGTAGGTGTCGAGCCCATGGAACTTGGATGCATCCTTGAGTTCAGCTCGTCCGTCCCTGAGGACCAGGTACTTCCACTCGTCAGCCGCCCCCGTCAGTATGACGCCGTCGTAGCCGCTGAACTTCATGTAGGCGCCGAAGAGGCCGTTGGCCTGCACCGAGGTGGCTCCCCCGGTGAGGGCGCCCTTTGTCACCACGCTTATGGTGCCTGAGCCACCTACGGCGGTGCCGCCTAGGGGGCCGCTGGCTATCACAGCCACGTTCCTGGGGTTGCTGAACTCGATGTCCCTGGGCACCTCCTCGTAGAGGACCTTGGCACCCATCCCCGTGCCCCCCAGGTATCTCCTCAGCGTAGCCTCGTCGAATACCTCGTCCACGAGGCTGCCGTCAGATAGATCGACCCTTAGAAACTTCCCCGCATATCCTTTCACAGGCATAAAACTCATTTAATACGATCACTCTGGAACCAATAACGTTATCGAGGGTGGCCGTGTTGAAGGTGGAGTTGAGGTACTACGCCATGGTCAGGGACGCCGCTGGGAAGAGAGACGAGACCCT
>CAZTZC010000241.1:0-2385 GCA_964618045.1 uncultured Candidatus Bathyarchaeia archaeon
CCTGCCCAGCGCCCTCATGGCGCTCATGACCTGGGCCCTGTGGTACGCGGTGTGTATCAGGTACTGGGTGAAGTAGTCGTCGTGGCCAACCTCCATCTCGCCCTCGCCTAGGAAGTTGGGGAACACCGCCACGTGGTCGCCGTAGCCGAGGGCGTAGTCCCTCAGACGGAGGTCCACGATTCTCCAGTGATCCATGAGGGCGTCGACGGGCAATGCGTCCAGCTCTTCGTCCATCAGGTAGGGGTCCACCTCCTCCCCGTGCACCCTTATCAGGATGTTATACTCGATGGACATTATCATGTGGATGCAGAGGCGCTTGACGCTGCCGAAGGGAGGAACCACGTCCCGGGTGAACTCCTCATCGCTGAGACCCAGTATGATCTCCCTGGCTCTGTCGTTCGCCCAGAGGTGGTAGTCTGAGAGCTTATCCAGATCCATCTCAACGTATAGGTTGCTCTGACGTCGTAAGAGGTTGACGGATAATAAGGGGTTAGGCCTTACCCTTGAGCTTCTCGGCTATCTCCCGGGCCTGCTCCAGCGGGGGCTTCCTGCCGGGTTCTCCCACGGGCTCGTAGGTTCGTCCCCTGAGCCGCTCTTTGAGCTCCGCCCCGGCCTTATTCAGCAGCTCGGGCCTCGTCAACAGGTCGAGGACGCTGCCCGCCATGGCCTTGGCGGCGAAGACCAGGCTCTTGTGGCCGAGGGTGCTGCCGCAGCAGGCGACGAATTGCCAGCTGTGCCCCGGGGCGCCGAGGACGTTGCAGGCGGTCTCGAACTCCAGGGTGGGCGTCTTCCAGCTGACGTCGGCGACGTCCGTGCTTCCGGGGCTGGTCTCGCCCTCGTCCCACGGGTCGAGTATGTCGGTCACGAGGTCCACGTCCACGTACCTCTCCCAGTCGGGGACCTTGTCCTTGCGTAACCCGTCTATCTTCTCCTCCTTTGGGAAGCTCTTCGCTATCTCAGCCGCAAACTCCAGCTCCTCGTCTGTGTACCTGGGCGGCCCCACCAGCCGCATGTTGGCCGTGACGACGTCGCTGAGCACCTTGCTGGGTATAACGTTGTAGAGGCCGCCCGAGTGGTCTATCTTGAGCTCGGTCTCCGTCATCAGCGCCGCGCCCTCGGCGATCTTCTTTATCCTCTCGAAGATGGGGTCAAGCTGATCCCTCTCCGGAGCCCTGACGTAGTACCAGCTCCTTGCGTAGTCGGGCACCACGTTGGGCTGGCCGCCCCCCTCCTCGATGACGTAGTGGATGCGCGCCTCCTGGATGACGTGTTCACGCAGGTAGTTGACTCCTATGTCCATCAGCTCCACGGCGTCCAGGGCGCTGTGGCCCATCTCGGGGCTAGCGGCGGCGTGGCTCGTCTTGCCGTAGTAGTGGAACCTGACGCCGTTGGTGGCGGTGCTGCTGCTCAGGCTGGCCACATTCATGTCGCTGGGGTGATGGCTCAGGCAGGCGTCCACGTCGTCGTATAGGCCGTCCATGACCATGAAGACCTTGCCCCCGAAGTTCTCCTCGGCGGGGGTCCCGTAGAACCTGACGGTGCCCTTGAGGCCCTCCTTCTCCATGGCGTACCTGACAGCGATGGCGGCGGCCATGGCGGAGGCGCCGTGGACATTGTGGCCGCACCCGTGACCCATGCCACCCTCCACGAGGGGCTCCTTCCGGGGCACCACCTTGTTGCTTATCCCCGGCAGGGCGTCGTACTCCCCCTGGGTCGCGATCACGGGCTTCCCCTTCCCATACTCCGCGAGTATCGCTGTGGGCATCCCCGCGACTCCCAACTGCACCTTGAAGCCATGCTTCTTGAGCATGTCCGCGATGAGCCTGCTGCTCTTGTCCTCGCAGAGCCCGTACTCGGCGTAGCCCCAGATCTCGTCGCTTATCTCCGTCAACTGGTCGCGGTGGTCGTCTATCCACTTCCACGCCGTCTCCTTAACCATAACCATCACGATGAGTTGTGTGGACGAGTGTAAAAGCTTGGTGAAGGGCGGCCAAACAATATATTCACCCGGGCCGACGGTCTACATGGTTTCTATGTCGAAGCTTGTGGAGCTTCTCAGGAAGCAGAGGATGATCGAGTTGAGCCACGCCGAGAGGCTCGCCGAGTCCATGGAGCAGCTGGAGCACCCCCTGATCAGGGCGCTGCTGGAGGCCATACTCCACGACAGCAGGAAGCACGCTGCCGTCTGCCAGGCCCTCATCGACGTGGACGCCGGGTCGGTGCCGCTGAGGCTGGACGTGGACATGGGGCCCGCCGTCAGCCTTCACCAAGACATAAGGCAGCACGTAGCCGTCGAGGCGGAGATGATAAAGCGGCTGGAGGAGATGATGGGCGAGACGAGGGACGACCGCGTCAAAGTGTTCCTGGACTACCTGCTGGACGAGG
>CAZTZC010000242.1:0-2380 GCA_964618045.1 uncultured Candidatus Bathyarchaeia archaeon
TCCACAGGTACTGGATGCTTAACTTCGTCGCCCATGAGCCTGGAAAGGTGGGGGCAGTCCTCATAAGAGCCATCGAACCCGTGAAGGGGGTCGAAACCATGAAGGTGAACAGGCCGGTAGAGGGCGTCAAGGAGCTAACGAGCGGCCCCGGGAAGCTGGCCCTCGCGTTGGGTGTGGGTAAGAGCCTGAATGGGTGCTCGGCTACGGATGAGGGCTGCCCGGTGCACGTGCTGGAGAACAAGCTCGTGTTTGAGGCGGGGGAGTCGCACCGCGTGGGTGTCAGAGAGGATCTGCCTGAGAGGCTCAGGTTCTACGTCGAGGGCAACGGGTTCGTCTCTAGATGACTAAGGCTCTATCCTCACTGTGCGAGTTACCTCGTGGCTGTCTACCTTGAAGACGAGCATGTAGTCACCCGGCTTCGACGGTGAGAGAGGGATCTTCTTGTGGAAGTAGCTTGAGTGTGGCTCTACGTCTATGGAGGCCCCTGTTACCCAGTCGATGTGGGTGACTGCTCCCGATAACGCGTCTCCGCTGAACCCGTGTCGTACATCGAATGTGTTGTAGGCGGGTAGTTTTACGTAGTATGGGTTGTCGTTTACGATGCTGAAGGTGGCTGTGAATCTCTCTCCGGCTTTGATCCTTGATGGCGCCGAGATGTTGAGGTGGATGTTAGGCGAGATCAACGACGCCTCCTTGTAGGGGTGAACCATCACTGTGAGCGACTCGCCGAAAGCGTTGAACCTGAACTCGCCTGGCTCGGTGGGCGTAACAGCTTCATCTAGAATCGTGAGGTTGCCATGAGGCGGCATGTGGTACATTGAACCACGAACGACGTCGATGTTGACGTCTGCGCTGACCCAGGGCTTGCCTCCCTGCATAGTACCGTAGGTGACTCTGGTTATCGGCTCAAGCCTCACTTCATGGTCGAACGGGTTAACTAGTTGCACTTTGACGTTGACCGTCTCCCCCAAGTAGTACTCGTCTCTTTCCGACACGATCCGCTTCTCCATGTCGGCCAGCGAGGCGACAGGCGGAGCCGTAGCGATGGAGGCTACGATGACGAGGCAGAGGAAGACCACAGTAACCTTGAGAACCGAGGAGAGTTGGCTGCTGCCAGCATCTTTCATTGGCTCGCCATCAAGGGCGAGACATCGTATAGTCGTTGTCTGTTTCATTTCACCCGGTCACCTCGACGCTGAGTGAGGCTTCATGTCCGTCAGCGTAGTAGTAGATGGTGAAGGCCGGGTAGCGTACGGTGTAAGTGTCTGTCCACGTAACCTTGTATGATCGAGGCTCTACTCTGAAGTATCTATGAATCCACTCGATCATGTATTCTCTCTGAGGCGAAGTTAAGGGGATCATGCTCTTGGTGAAGTTCTCGTAGACGGGCACTTTCACCGTATAAGGATTATCGTTCCGGATTACAAGGAAGACCAAGATGATGTCACCGCTCTTGAAGGTGGTCTGGTTCGTCACAACCTCTAGGTCCAGGCTCACCCCGGGGTGGTCCAGCGTCACCACCAACGCGTCGGTTACGTTCACCGTGCAGGTGGCTACGCTCGTCTTCAGGTCCCTCTCCACCTCCACAGTCATCGTTATCTCCCCCAGCTCAGCCGGCGAAGCCCAAGTATGGGAGATCAGCGTGGAGCCGTAGGGAGGCACCCACCTTGCGCCCCATCGGCTTCGACTCTGCTGATTGGCCGCCTCCGCAGCCGCCCTCGCCGCGTTCACCGCGTTGCTGACTGGCTTGATCTCTGTGCCGTTCGAGTAGCAGTTATGGCGGGTTATCCGGTAGTGGCCGAAGTAGTACACGGGGACTGGGAGAGGGTTGACGACGAGGATTTCCGCCTCCACCTCCTCCCCAACCGCGTACGTCAGCCTTTGCGGGGCCAGCTCTATAGTGCACAGGCCGCCGAGGGTCAAGTAGACCACCGACAGAGCCACGACGGCGAGGAGCTTCCCCTTGTGGTTCCTCATGATCATCTCGGGGTCCAGCTTCGATCCCGTGCCACCGAACCTCCTGAACCAGAGGGCAGCGATCGTTAACGCAGCCAGGATTACCGCGAAGTAAATAATGGAAGTTAACCCGCTCTGTGAAGCAGATAGGGATGGACCTTGGTAAAACGGCAACTCACTCCTTCAGATAACCCAACTCAGATATAATACTAGGTTTTTGAACAGATGAAAGGGGTTTAGCCCTTCCACTGGACTATGGCGCCCTGTTTCTCCAGGGCGTCGAGCTCCTCGTCCTTCTTTCCCAGAAGTTCCTTAAGCACCTCCTGGGTGTGCTGCCCCAGCATGGGAGCCGCTGTGGTGACCTCGCCGGGGGTCTCGCTGAACTTGACGGGGAAGTTGGGTATCTTGTACTTGCCTGCGGCCT
>CAZTZC010000243.1:0-2376 GCA_964618045.1 uncultured Candidatus Bathyarchaeia archaeon
ACCTCGAAGACCTGGACATCGGGTTCTGCAGGGGGTGCTGGAGCTGCCTCAAGCTGGGAGAGCCCGGCTGCGTGATGGACGACGACATGACGTGGATCTATCCCAGGCTCAACGAGGCGGACGTCATCGTATTCGCGACGCCCATATACTGGTGGCACATCAACGCCCAGATGAAGAAGTTCCTCGACAGGTTCGAGGGGCTGCTGGACGGGAACGGCCCCAACAACCTCTCAGGCAAGACCCTTGTGCTGATTGTCACCTACAACATGGAGGACCCCGACGGCGTCTACCTGGCGATCCAGATGTTCAGATCCATAGCCGCGTGGGCGGGGCTGGACCTCGTGGTGCTCAAGTACAACGCAGCCGATGGCCACGTATCGGGGGCTAAGGAAAAGCTGGATGAGGCGTATAGACTGGGTTATTCGCTCAGGGACTTCGAGAGGCATGTGCTTGAGGTTCCCTGCCCCGTTGAAGGCTGCAAGGGGCTGTTCAGCTCGACCGATGCGCTCGCGAAGCATCTCGCTTCCGGGGCGGGGCTAGATCACAGGGGCTGGCGTAGACATAATGGCTTCGAGGACCTTGGGATGAGAACCGATGAGCTGTGGAAAGGTATCGCAGAGAAGATAAGTGGAGCCAGTTAACCGGGTCATTACCAAGTTTATGGCCCCAAACTGGCTGACGCGTCCTGTGCTCCTCTTTGGCCCTCTTCACTCCAAGGTGGTTATGGACACCAGTAGCTCCCCGCAGTTCACGGAGTAATAGCACCTCATCATGCCCACCACCCCGTCACCGGGGGCCGTCACCGTCTGCCTGACCTCCCCGAAGAGGTCCGTGACCACCCCCAGCACGTCCCCGGCCTTCACCGATTGGTCTGGGGTAACCGCGGGCCTCCATATGCCGCCCTCTACGGCCCTGAACCTGGTGCCACCGCTGCTCATCACCGGCTCAACCAGTTTGGGTTTGCCTTCGATGACCCCAAAGTACCTTAACACGTTCATTATGCCCTCGTAGTGGAACTCTATCTCGTCCTCCCTCACAGGGAAGGGGGTACCGGACTCCGATGTTATGCACGGTATGCCGAGCCTGCTCTGGGCGCACATGGTCATCCCGGTTGAGGTAACCGGGAAAAGGTTGATGAACCGGGTGGGGAAGCACCGGGCCATGTCCAGGGCCATCTCGTTGACTTTCTCGTCCTCGCCCTTGCCGGCTATGACGTAGTTGTGGATGTCCTCGTTGACGTCCCCGCCGTGGCAGTCCATCAACGCGTCGCACCTCTTGATGACGTTCTCGTAGACCGTGTGGGCTATCCTCTGGCTCAGGGTGCCCTCCTTGTCGCCGGGGAACACCCTGTTGAGGTTCATCTGGTCGAAGGGGCTGAGGAACTGGGTCTTGTGCTCGAACTGGGGGCCGTTGAGGACGGGGACGGCTAGGACGGTGCCCCGCATCTTCTTGGGGTCGAGAGCCTTGATGGCCCTGATGACCGCCTCGATGCTGGCGAACTCGGTGCCGTGGGTGCCGCCTATTATGCCGACGGTCTTGCCCTTCTCGGCGCCGTTGATGACGGCCAGGGGCACCCTGTAGGTGTTGACGCTGGTGGTGCCTGCGTCAAGGAACCCCTTTGCCTTCTCGCCGGGCGCAGCCGATATGCCGCCTATCGTTACGGTGCTCATGCTTCTCGCCTCCCCTTGAGCTTCTCCCACGCCTCCTTAGCGATCTCCAGAGGCGGCTCCACCTCTGGGGGTATGGGCGACGTGTACTTGCGCCCCGCCAGCCGCTCGGTGTGCTCATCCTTGGCCTTCTCCAGCCACTCAGGCTTCGTGTACAGGTCCAGGGCGCTGGCCGCCAGGGTCTTGGCGGCGAATACGAGGGACTTGTGGCCTATGCTCATGCCGCTGACGGCTGTGAACCTCCAGTCGTGGCCTGGGGCGCCGAGGACGTTGCAGGCGGTGCCGAACTCCATGGTGGGGCACTGCCAGCTCACGTCGCTCACGTCGGTGCTTCCGTGGCTGATCTCGCCGTCGTTCCACGCGTCCAGTATGTCCGTCATGAGGTCCACGTCCACGTATCTCTCCCAGTTGGGCACCTTGTTCTTGCGGAGGCTGTTGATCTTGTTCTGCTTTTCGAGGGTCTCGGCGATCTTCGAGGCGAAGCCGAGCTCCTCCTCGGTCCAGCCGGGGTGGCCCACCAGCCGCATGTTGGCTGTCACCAGCTCGCTGAGGGCCCTGCTGGGTATCTTGTTGTAGATGGCGGCGATGAGGTCGATCTTGAGCTCCGTCTCCGTCATCATGGCGGCGCCCTCGGCGATCTTGTTGATGCGCTCGTAGATGGCGGCCACCTGATCCCTCTCCGGGGCCCTGATATAGTACCAGCTGCGGG
>CAZTZC010000244.1:0-2372 GCA_964618045.1 uncultured Candidatus Bathyarchaeia archaeon
ACTCTGTGCGCATCTCGAACATGGTGCTCCTGTCGTTACCGAACCAGCCCGCCAGGCCGGGCATCGAGCCGAAGTGACGACGGTTCACGTAGAGGCTCCCCGTGCTACCCGGGCCCCCGTTCACGTACTTGTAGTTGCACCAGAACGCGAAGTCGACGCCCCACTCGCTGAGGTAGTGCGGCACCACCCCGACGCTGTGGCTGCAGTCGAACCCTATCAACATCCCTCGGTCATGGGCCTCCTCAGTGAGCCTCCCCATGTCCAGAAGCTGGCCGCTGCGGTAGTAGACGCTGGGCAGCAGAGCCAGAGCCACATCGTCGCCCATGGCGTCGACCACGTCGTCCTCCTCGATGAGGACGCCGTCCCTGCTCTTCACGAGCAACAGATCCTCGTCCGGGTCCCCGCCCCTGAGCCTAATCTGGGCGCTCAACGCGTACAGGTCGCTGGGAAAGTTCAACTCGTCGGCCAATATCTTCCGCCTCTTTCCCCCGGGCCTGTAGAAGGTGGCCACGAGGGCGTGGAGATTCACCGTGGTGCCGCCTGTGACCACCAGCTCGTCCGGATATGCGCCGACGAGGGGCGCCTGAAGCTCGCCAAGCCTCTCGGCGTACCCTATCCACGGCTCCTCGGCGCCGCTCCAGCCCTTGATCCCAAGCTTCTTCCACTCGTCCAAGACCCTCAGCAGCGTGCTCTCGGCGTCGTAGCTCATCAACCCGAGGCTGTTGCCGTCCATGTAGATACAATCCGGCAACCCGTAGAACCTCTCCCTGTACCCTGCCAGCGGGTCAGCCTCGTCCAGCTTCAAGGCGTATTCTTCACCCAACTCGAAATCCATCGAACAATCCTCTGATACCCATCAAACCCATGAGGTTTTAAGGCTAGTGAACACGGTCGAGAAACCTAGTAGAGGAGGGTGACATCCACCATCTCGCCCTCCTCGACCACACCGACCCCCACAGGCAACACTATGTATCCGTCGGCATGGGCCATGCTGGTGATGTCGCCGCTCTGCTTATAGACCCTATACGCCTTCCCTTCCGTCACCCTCACGGTGATGAACTGCTCACGGTCGGACCTCGACTCCATCCTGTGCCCCATCGGCAGCCTAAGCACGCGAGCCTCCCTGGGGCGGAGCCGAGCCATGAGGCGAACCGCGGGCGCCAAGAACACGTAGCTGTTGTTGAGACAGCTGGTCGGGTAGCCGGGCATCCCGAAGATTGGGGTGCCATCAACGGTCCCGAAGAGAGTGGGCTTACCCGGCTTAACTCTGACGCCGTGGAAATAGACGTCGCCGAGCCTTTCCATGACCTCGCCGAAGAGGTCCTTCGTCCCCACGCTGCTTCCGCCGCTGAAAACCCCCATGTCGTAGTCTGCCGCGTCCATGATCGCGGCCTCGATGGACTCCGCGTCGTCAAGCATGATGCCCCTCTTAACGGGGACTCCTCCGTCAGCCTCGATGACCGCCGCCAACGTGTAGCTGTTCACTTCGTATATCTGCCCCGGCCTCAGCGGCGTCCCCTGTGGAACTATCTCGGGCCCCGACGAGTATATGGCCACCCTCGGCTTCTCGTATACCTCGGCTTCAGCGTAGCCGAGAGCCGCCAGAGCCCCGACCATCCCGGGGGTAAGTACGGCCCCCCTGCTCAGCACGTGGTCGCCCCTCTTCATGTCTTCGCCGGCGGGGGCCATGTTCCTCCCCGCCACAAGCTCCCTGTAGACAAGAACCACATCCTCCTCCAGAGCGGTGTCCTCGACCATTACCACGGCGTCGCTGCCCCTCGGCATGGGGCTCCCGGTGGCTATCTCCAAGGCCTCACCGCCCCTCACCTCCCCCTCGTACAGTTCGCCCGTGTTCTGAACCCCTATGAGCCTTAGGCGGACTGGTGAATCCCTTTTAGCCCCGGACGTGTCCAGCGCCTTCACCGCGTAGCCGTCCATGGATGCCCTGTCGAAGGGAGGCACGTCGAACCCTGCTACGACGTCGGTGGCTAACACCCGGCCCGCGGCTTCGTCGAGTGGGACCGCCTCCACACGGTTTATGGGCTTCACGTTTTCCATGATGAGCTTTATGGCGTTTTCTCTGTCGGTTAGCTCTGTGAACGGCTTCATCGTCAAACTCGATCCAACTCCCAAAGCATGTGCCCGATACCGGGCAGGATAATCTTTTCGAGCGCCGTGCGCACGGCGCCCTTCGAGCCGGGGAGGCAGAAGATGAGCTTGTCCCCGGCCACCCCTGCCGTTGATCGGCTCCAGACGCCGGGTAGCCCCACCTCCTCGTAGCTGAGCCTCCTCATGTGCTCCCCGAAGCCTGGCAGCGTCTTCTCGAAGAACCTGTTTGCCGTGTCGACGGTCTTGTCCTTCGCCCCTATCCC
>CAZTZC010000245.1:0-2365 GCA_964618045.1 uncultured Candidatus Bathyarchaeia archaeon
CCCAGTATAGCCGTGTTGGTGATGGGCCGCCCCAGGGTCTCAAGGGCTATCCTGGTCGCGTCAACGGTGGAGACCCTGAAGCCGCCGCTGAGCCCGGCCTCCATGTAGGTCCCTGGATGGTTCACCAGCACCAGGCCGCCCTCCTTCAGTCCCTGGGTCACGTCTACGGTCTTGCCCAGCAAGGGGTCCAGGACGACGACTATGTCGGGCTCGTGGACCAGGTCCCTCTCCTTTATGTGCTCGTCGGCTATCCTGCAGAAAGCGACTACGGGCGCCCCCCTCCGCTCCGTCCCGTACTGGGGTATGGCCTGAGTGTACTTGCCGTCTATGTGAACGGCCGAGGACAGCATCCTCACGCCGGTCACGGCGCCCTGTCCTCCTCTGCCGTGGAACCTTATCTCGATCATGGGTTATACTCCTTCGAATGAATTTATTGTCTCAATATTAAACGTTTGACCATCCATCGAAACGAGCCCGACGCGAGCCCATCGTCCCCTGGAAGCCAAACCACAAATAGGCTCCGAGGAACTGTGGGGTGGTGATAGAGTTGAGGTTCCCCGTCACCCCGGCTACGAGGCAGCTCGACGAGGCCGGCGCAGAGTACACCAAGCATCTCTACGACTACAGGGAGTCGGGTGCCGTGGCGGCGGCCAGGCAGATGGGGGTGGAAGAGCACGCCGTCGTCAAGACGCTGGTGATGGAAGACGACGCGGGGAACCAGTTCATGGTGCTCATGCACGGCGAGAAGGAGGTTAGCCTCAAGGAGCTGGCGCGGGTGATAGGCGCCAAGAACGTGGAGACGACCAGCAGGAGGGACGCCCAGCGCCTCACAGGCTACACTGTGGGCGGCATAAGCCCCTTCGGCGCCAGGAGGCCGCTGCCGGTCTACGTCCAGTCCACGATACTGGGGCTGCCCTACCTCTACATCAACGCGGGGCGCCGCGGCTTCATCGTGGGCATGAAGCCCGAGACCCTTGTCGGCCTATTGGACCCTGTGCCCGTCGACGTCGCGCGCTAGCCAAGACGCCTCTGAAAGATTTTTTAACGCAAGAAGACGTAATGGGGGAAGCGGTGTAACCATTGACCAGGTACGACGGCATACTAATCAAGAACGGGTTCCTGCTCACCATGCAGGGAGACGGACTCGGGACCATAGAGGACGGCGCGGTAGCCATAGAGGGAGAGGACATAGTCGCTGTAGGCCCCACAGACGAGGTAGCAAAGGCACACGGCGGCGCCGAGAAGGTAATCGACGCGCGGGGGAAGGCGGTGCTTCCGGGCTTCGTGGACGGGCACATCCACACGGGGCTCAGCCTCCTCCGCGGCGAGGCGCAGGACGTCCCCGAGATAGAGTGGATGCTCAAGGCCATGGCGCCGTTTACCAGGCACAGGAAGCCCGAGCACGGCGTCAAGGGCTCTGCCCTTGGAGTTCTGGAGGCTGTGAAGGCCGGGACCACGACCTTCGGCGAGATAGGCGGCGACATGGGGGTCGCCGCGGAGAAGGTGTTCATTCCTTCTGGCGTGAGGGCCAACCTCGCCAGCACCATCAACGAGATCGGTCCCGGCAGCAGGCCCGACGCCAACAAGCCCTACATATTCTATGAGGACGTGGGGGAGACCCGGTTCAGGGAGGCCCTGGAGCTCATCGAGAGGTACGACGGCGCAGGCGACGGCAGGATGACGTGCATACTGGCGCCCCACGGGGCAGACATGATGAGTAAGGAGCTGCTGCTGAGGGTCAAGGAGAAGGCAGTCGAGCTGGGGAAGCTCGCTCACATACACGTTGCCCAGGGTGGCCGAGAGGAGATACAGATGAGGCTCCGGTACGGCACCACCACCATAAGGTACCTGGACAGCATCGGGTACCTTGACGACGGGCTCATCGCCGCCCACTGCCACCAGACCACCGACGACGAGGTGGCGCTGCTGGCGAGCCGCGGCGTCAGGTACGCGTCGTGCCCCGCCAGCATAGCCGGCATCGACGGGATAACCCCGCCTCTGGCCCTGTTCCTCCAGAGCGGGGGCAGGTACGCCACCATCGGCAGCGACCAGGCACCGGGCAACGGGCACCACAACATGCTCGTAGAGATGAAGGTGACGGCGCTACTCAACAAGACCAGGCACAGGGACCCCACCCTGCTTCCCGCGTGGAAGATGCTGAGGCTGGCCACCGCCGAGGGAGCCGCCGCGCTGGGCCTCGGCGACAGCGTCGGCAGCCTGGAGCCGGGGAAGAAGGCCGACGTCATACTGCTGGATCTGAAGGTGCCCCACATGACCCCGGTGCTGTTGAAGCCGGTGAGGAACGTGGCGCCCAACATAGTTTACAGCGCGAGGGGCGACGAGGTCACGGACGTGATTATCAACG
>CAZTZC010000246.1:0-2349 GCA_964618045.1 uncultured Candidatus Bathyarchaeia archaeon
CTAGTATGCATAGCCTTAAGATGTCGTCTGCTCTGAATACGGTTTGTGGAGAATAATATGTGAGGTAACGGTTCAGTAGCTCTTGGGCTCGGTGTCACGGAGGATGCCGCCGCATGTGCACTTTATGCTGCCGCTGTTACGGGGCCTCACCAGCGTGGGCACCTCGACCTCCACGACCTCGACGCCAATGCCCTCGAACCACCTGGTGGCCTTCGGGTTGCCCATGGGCACGAGAATCTTCCGCGGCTCCAGCACCACCCCCGTGGTGGGGCCCCGCTTCACCACGGGCATCCTGGGGTCGCCCGTATGCACCTTGACGCTCACCTCGTCGGGCGGGTTGATGAACTCCCAGCTCATCTCCGCCTCCATCCACTCCCTGAGGTAGGGGTCGACCGTCCGGGGGTCCTGCACACTCGTATGCCTGTCGATGAGGCTGTAGTGGCTGGTGCCGAGGCTGGTGCCGTAGCCGGGGCATATGCGTACGTCTACCTCCGGGTCCTGGAGCTTGACGATGCGCGCGAACTGCATGTGCCCCGACTCGTTTGCCCTCATGACGTCGGGCTCCCTCGTGTTGGCCCGCGGGAAGTGGACCGCGATGATGAGGTGCTTCTCGTCGAGCCACCCTATGCTGCCCCCCTCCGTCATGCCTTTGTCCATTATCATGCCGACGACGGGGCACCCCTGCTCGGCGAGGGTCTGGTAGGTGGGAAGCTCCTCGCCCCTCCTGATGTGGTCGTACATCCTGAGGATGATCTGGCCGTAGACCGCGGGGTGGCAGACGTCGTCGGTGTATATGGCCTTCACCTGGTATGGCGGGTCGTTGGGGTCCGGTTTCCTGATGATCACCTCGACGCCCTCCGCCTTGTAGGCGTCCACGAGGTTCTCATGGTTCTCGACCAGCTCGTCGAGGTTCATCTTCTCGCTCATCCGCCAGGCTATGAGGCTGTCTTCGTGGGGCGGCCACGGCGTCGGGTTACCTACCTGGAGGAACTCTGGGCCGGGGCGGTGCAGCAGCACGACCCTGAGCTTGCCCACGTTGGTGTTGGCCTTCCACTTCCTCCCCCACACCTCAACCATGTCGTCCTCGAAGCAGCTGAGTACCTGGGGGTGGAGCCTGTGGTACTGCTCCCGGAGGCTGAGGCCCGTCTTCTCCTTGAAGTAGTCCTCGTCGATGTCGATCTCGGCCTGGAACTCGCCTTCACTCATAGAAATCATCAAAGGATTTGTCTCAGGCATTTAAAACAGCATGCACCATGGGTCGCCTCGGGTCACTCGTGGCGTAGCGCCTCAACGGGGTTCAGCTTGGACGCACGCCACGCGGGGTGGAGGCCGCTGACGACGCAGGTCACCATGGCGAACCCTACGATGAGGACGCCGAGGGAGGGCGACGAGGCGCTTGGGACGGCCGTGAAGTGGCTTACCACGTAGCTTATGGTGAAACCGAAGAGGGCGCCTATGACGCCGCCTATGACGCCCGTGATGAGCGCCTCCGTCATGAAGAGGCCCAGTATGTCCCTGCTCTTGGCGCCTATGGCCTTCATGGTTCCTATCTCCTTTGTGCGCTCCATGACGCTCACCGTCATGGTGTTTATGATTCCGACGCCGGCTACGATGAGGCTGAGGCCCGCGATGCCGCCGAGCACGGCGTTCAGGGTGTTCATGACGCTGTCTAGGTTCTCCATGATCATGTCCATGGTGAACACGCCCACGTAGCCCAGCTTGTCCTTGATCCTGTCCGCGACCTCGCTGACCTGCCCCATGTCCTTGGTGCAGAGCTTTATGAGGTGGATGACGCCTCCCGTCTCGTACATCTGCTCGAACGCGCTCAGGGGGATGTACATGCTGGCGCTTGACTGGCTCCCGAAACCCGACGAGGACTCCGACATTATCCCCACGATCCTAAACGTGATATCGTGCTCCTCGCCGCCTCGCCGGTAGACGATCTTCACCCTGTCCCCGATCTCGTACAGCGGCTCGTCGACCCCCCAGGGCTTCACAAAGGTCTCTGTCACGATGGCCGCTGCCTTATCGTTTCGTGTCAAGTACCTGCCTTCAACGAGTTCCCAGGCGCCCGAGATACGGAAGTAAGCGTCGGAGACCCCGGTGACGCTGGTGTAGTAGTAACTTCCCCTGGCCTTGTAGGCGCAGGTTCCCCCAAAGTTCATGGGCGAGACAGCTTCGACGCCGGGGATGGCCTCTATGATCCTCAGGTCCCGCCAGCCGAGCTCAACGGGGGTGCTTCTGCCGCTGTTGTCTGGGAACACGTTTATGACGTTGGGTCCGAACCCCATGATCTGGTCGGTTATGTCTGCCCGCATGCCAGCGGTTATGCTGATGAGCCCCCCTACG
>CAZTZC010000247.1:0-601 GCA_964618045.1 uncultured Candidatus Bathyarchaeia archaeon
GGGCTCGACTACGCCTTCGAGTACAGTAGCGTCGCCAAGCAGCACGACCTAATGAACCTGGACCTCCCAGCCGAGATAGACCTCAGCGACGTCGACTACGCGGACACGTACCTGCGGGTCAAGATAGATTTGACGAGCGGGTCCAACGTCGGGACGCCCATCGTCTATGGGGTCACGATGCCTAAGAACGCCCCCAACCCCGAGTTGGCCGCCGAGTTCATCGGGTATATGATCGATGAGGAGGGAGGGCAGACTTTCGCTGACCTGGGCCAGCCGCCTGTAAGCCCTGGACTGGTTAACGACCTGGATCTGGTGCCCGAAACCCTGAAACCCTATCTCAGTGAACTAAGTTAACATGAAGATGCAGTCGCGCCGCTACCCCTTATCCATTTTTTTCAGTGTCGTCGGTTCGTTCACTCTATTGTTCACGGTGTTCACGCTTCTCAACATGGTCGCCCGGCAGGTTATCTGGGACCTGCCTGGGCTAGTGGATGCCGCCACGGACGACTTCGTCATCGGCTCCATAAAGTTGACGCTGTACGCGTCGTTTCTATCCACTCTCATCGCAGTGGTGTTCGGGACGCCACTCGCATATGTATTA
>CAZTZC010000247.1:611-2297 GCA_964618045.1 uncultured Candidatus Bathyarchaeia archaeon
GAGCCTCGTCGAGGCGGTCATCGATCTCCCGATTATCATCCCTCACAGCGTCGCCGGGATAGCCCTCTACACCTTGCTGATGAGCCGCAGCACCGTCGGCGGCGTCTTCGCGAGCATCGGTCTGGTCTTTGAGGACCACCTCCCCGGGATAGTGGCTGCCATGTTCTTCGTGAGCGCCAGCCTCTACATCAACGCGGCCCGGGACGGCTTCCACAGCGTGGACTATAGGCTGGAGCGCGTCGCCCGGACTCTGGGTGCCAGCCAAGGAAGAGCCTTCACAAGGGTGACCCTACCCTTGGCTGTCAGGCACCTCCTCTCGGGCGCAATAATGAGCTGGGCTAGGGGCATAAGCGAGTTCGGCGCCGTCGTCATGATAGCCTTCTACCCCATGATAGCCCCCATACTCATCTACTACAGGTTCACGACGACGGGGCTCAGGGGGAGCCAGCCCATAGCGGTGATGCTCATAGTCATTTGCCTGACCGTGTTCCTGTCGCTCAGGGTCCTAAGCAAGAGGTGGGAGCACGGTTGATACGCTTCGAGGACGTGAGCAACGACTGGGGCGAGTTCAGTCTCAAGGACATCAGCTTCAGCGTCGCTGAGGGCGAGTACTTCGTGGTTCTGGGCCCCACGGGGGCGGGTAAGACGCTGCTGCTGGAGACTATCGCGGGCTTCTACACGCCGAGGAGTGGCAGGATACTGCTCCGGGGGATGGACGCGCAGACGCTTCTCCCCGAGCAAAGGGGAGTAGGCTTCGTCTACCAGGACTACAGCCTGTTCCCGCATATGACGGTGGAGGAGAACACCAGGTTCGGCCTGGAGATGAGGGGGGTCTCGGCCGAGGAGACGAAGCGGCGTGTGGACGAGGTTCTGAGACTCCTCAGGATAGAGAATCTAAGGGATCGTTACCCCGGGACCCTGTCCGGGGGGGAGCAGCAGCGCGTCGCCCTTGCCCGCGCCCTGGTCATCGAGCCGGATATACTGCTGCTGGACGAGCCTCTCAGCGCATTGGACACCCGCACTCAAGAGGCTTTGAGGGACGAGCTCAGACGAATCCACCGGGCCAGGGGCACCACCACGGTTCATGTGACCCACGACCAGACTGAGGCGCTGTTTCTCGCTGACAGGGTGGCGGTCATCATCGACGGGGAGCTGGTTCAGATGGATGCCCCTGAGAGGGTGTTCAACAAGCCGGGCTCGGTGAGGGTCGCCGAGTTCGTGGGCGTCGAGAACGTGCTGGAGGGCGTCGTCACGGGGTACACCGACGGGGTGGCGTCCATCGACTGCGGGTTCACGGTTAAGGCGGTTTCCGAGGTGAGGGAGGGGCCGGTGTATGCTTTCATCCGCCCCGAGAACATCATACTCAGCACCGAGGCGTTCCCGTCCAGCGCCCGCAACGTCGTCGAGTGCACGGTGCAGGAGGTCGTCAAGCTGGGCAGCGTCCATCAGGTGAAGACCAATAGAGGGTTGAACGTCGCGGTCACCCAGCAGTCCGTCGAGGAGTTCGGTTTGAAGCCGGGTTCAAGGGTTTACGCCAGCTTCAAGGCAACCGCTGTCCACGTGATCCAGCGGAGCAAATAGCTTAAGGCGGTTAGCGTTCTTCCTTTATCTTCTGTTCCAACGTCTTGAGCTCGCCGTGCTCCGAGACCCTGATCTTGGTGTCTAGGCGCACGGGTATGCCCACCT
>CAZTZC010000248.1:0-2295 GCA_964618045.1 uncultured Candidatus Bathyarchaeia archaeon
CCCCGACCTCCTGGTTGCAAACCAGGCATTCATACCCCTGAACTACCAGCCCTCAAACACCAACTACAATGGCTTCGTCATTTTAAGTTATTGGAACGCTTCATAAACCACAACCACAGGAGAATAAGCCATGCGCCCCGTGAAGGCAGTGGTATTCGACCTAGACGGGACCCTCATGGACAGCAATATAGACTACGAGAAGATGGGCAACAGGATCAGGGAGCTCCTGGCCTACCGGGGGCTCCCCGAGCCTTTAGAGGACCGCCGCAAGGTGTACCGGGTAATCAGGGGTGGAGCCGCCACCCTCAGGGAGTACGGGCTCCCAGAGGCGAGCCTGGAGGCGACCATGGCCGAGATGGAGACAATAATGAACGACATCGAGCTTGAGGCCCTCGTCACCGTGGAGCTGAAACCCTTTGCAAGGGAGGTCGTCGCGGAGCTTCATGCGGCGGGGCTCAGCCTCGGGGTCGCCACGAGGAGCCACCGGGAGTACACCCTCCGCGGCCTCAAGAAGCACGACATGCTTGGCTTCTTCCACCAGGTCGTTGCCCGGGACGACGTTCCCTACCCTAAACCCGACCCTAGGCACCTACTATACACTATAGAGCTCCTCGGCGTGGAGCCAGGGGATACGTTGTTCGTGGGAGACACCACTACGGATCTCCAGACGGCGAACGCGGCGAAGGTGGAGTTCGTAGGCTACTGGCGTGACGACGCTTGGGCCCAAAGGCTCATGGAGGAAGGATGCAGCAGAATAGTCAGGGATCTGAGAGAGATATCAAGGCTGGTGAAAGAGAGGGCCTAGGGAGACGTTTTCTCTTCTGGGGCGGGTCTAAAATACGGTCGAAGCTTTCTCACTCGATTAACTCGCTCCAGCTTTTAACGACCTTCGTGGCGCCTCTCTCAAGGAAATCAGTTGATTTATACATCTTTGACTGAAGAAGACCGATCCTCTCGGAGATGCCATAATCCCTGTAGACTGTGAAGTAACCCGGGAAGTCATCAACGACGCGATGAACGCTATGGGCGACGACAACCTCGTCCATTAGGGCCCTCCTGGCCTCGCCAACCCCACCATTCCTCCAGTCCCCTTCCTTGAACATGACCAACTCCGTCTCTTCGACTGGGAATCCGAACCTCCGCAGCTGGGAGGCTGTCTCTTCTCTTACGCGTTCAAGCCGACCCGTGATATAGACTATCTCTGCTTCTTTCCACCATCTATGGAGAACATTGGCTGCGTATGGAATCGGCTCATCCAGCTCCATAAGCCTGACCCCCTCCACGTTTCTACAGAGCATCGTCTCCGTGAACCGCCTCTGCAGGTCCCTCATCAAAGGTTTCTGTTCCTCTGTGGCGTATCTCTCGAATATTTGGCGCGCCGTCATGGTCTCTATCTCGCCCAGCGGGACCACGCACCCGAGAACATGCTTCCATAGTCCCTGAGTCCTCTTCCTCGTGGATACCAGGGTGTCATCTATGTCGATGAGGTAGCTCATTTTTCCTTCGCCTCCAGGTGAACGACGTACCTACACTCGTCGTCGCCGAACCCCAAAGCCTTCTCAAGATCTACAGTTATCGGCTGTTTCAGCAGCTTCGAGAAGATCGTCTGAACCCACCCCTTGGAGCAGTTGCAGAAGACTCCGGTGTCCTTCACGACGCCGAACCTCACTAGGGAGCAGCCGCACTCGCTGCACGTCGACTCGATACGGTCGCCGTGCATCACCCATTTACCGCACCAGAGGATCTCGTTGTTTGCCCTCTCCAGGACTCTTTCGACGTCGTCTTCTTCCTCTGCTATCCTCTCGGCGATCTCCGTCGCGGGGCCCCAATGCTCCTCTCTGGCGCAGGCTTCGCCGCACATCCTCATGATCTCTAGGCGGGTCTCTTGATCTGTCAGGCTGAGGCCGTCAAGCAGCGCGTTCAGGATGTTGCTGGATAGTTTCAGCAGTAACTCCTTTTTCTCAAGCTCTGACTGCATGATTATTCCTCCGTCTCGGCCCTGACGCTCTTCACATGATACTCTCGAATGGGGAGCTCATGTGACTCCTTCACGGTTTTGAGGCCGATGAGCGTAGAGATCCGTGTCACCTCAGGCACCTTGTACAGTTCTTTAGCTAGATCGTGAAGATCCAGGTTGTTCTTCACCTTGACCTTGGCTAGGATGTCCCAGTCGCCGGCGACCTCATGAACCTCTAGAAGCTTGGGGTTTTCCGCGAGTTTTTCTGCTACCTTGCAGCAGTCAACCTTGAGGTCGACCCCCATCCTGATCCATGCTGTGGTTGTGAAGCCGAGGGC
>CAZTZC010000249.1:0-2255 GCA_964618045.1 uncultured Candidatus Bathyarchaeia archaeon
TTCACCATCTTGACGTAGGTGCCGGGGGTCAGCCCCATGTCCATGATCCTCTGGGCGGATTGCCTGCCTCCTCTTACGAAGGTGACTCTGCCCTCCTCACCCGGCTTCAGGTTGCTCAGCTGGGTCGTGAGGGGGTACTCTGGGCCGGCCGCCTCCCGCGCCTCTTCGCACTCGCTGCAGTTCTCCACGTTGAGGGGGCACTCCGGTATGGGTTGGTCGTCGGGGCATGTCTCGGGTTTGTTCAAGGCCTTGCACAGCGCGACGGCCGCCTCGTCTGAGACGCTGTGCTCCATACGGCAGGCCTCGTCATGGATCCTCTCCAGGGGCAGCTTCAGGAAGTCGTAGAGGAACCTTTCGATGAGCCGGTGCTTACGGACCACCTTCTGGGCGAGCGCCATGCCTTTCCCGGTGAGTTGCGCCCCCTTGTAGGGCTCGTACTCGACCAGGCCCTCATCTGCGAGGCGTTTAATCATCTGGGTCACGCTCGGGGGGCTTACTTTGAGCTTGTTGGAAAGTTCCTGGTTCCTGGCTAGCGCTCCCTGCTCGTTGAAGCTGTAGATGGCTTCGAGGTACTCTTCCACGCTTTCGCTGCCCAAATCTATCTTAGATTTAGGTATGCCTAAATTATATAAATGTTGTTGAAGAGGAATAGACTAGGCGAGGACGTAGCTGAACCGAGGCGTCTCGGCCACACCCCCCTCCACGCGGGGATCTACCGACTCCACGACCCTGAACTCATGCTTCAGCATGTCAACCACGTCGATGTAAGAGTTTACCACGCTGACGCCGGCCCTCCTCAACGCGTTCCAGTCATCGACCGAGAGGCCGTAAGCCTCGGCCCAGTCGTCAGGGTTCAGGTCGTACCACATCTCCCTGAAGTCCCTGCGCCCCTTCTCTCGTAGCACGTCCTCGAACCTTTCAGCCAGCAGGTTCATGTCCAGCCTCAGGTCGGGCACAAGTCTACCCTTGTCGAGGACGCTGATATCGGCGCCGCCGCGGGTCAGCTTTATGAGGCTGTTCTTCGGCGGCCTGAATATGCTGGTCATCTCGCTCTTGACGTCCCTGAGACCAGCCCTGCTGCTGACGAACATAGCTTCGTCGTCCCCCAACGCAACGTAGCACGGCTGGTGCCAGTTGGCGATGTACACCGTGTCAGGCTCCTCGACACTAATGACCCCGAACAAGAAGCTTCCGGTGCACTCTACGGCTATACTCTTCAAAGCGTCTCCAACAGATTTGCCGCCGGCCACCTCGTCTGCCAGCATGTGCACAGCAACCTCGCTGTCGGTTATGTTGTCGACCTCTGGGCTGTAGCTCCTGAACTCGTGACTACCCCTGAGCCTCTCCCAGTGCACCTTGTAGTTGTCGATGCCGCCGTTGTGCATCAGCGCGAGCCTACCATCGTCGCTGAGGAACGGGTGAGCCATCCCGACGGTGTTGTACCGGGCGTCCTCCTTGGCGGAGGCGTTGTACCTACTGTGGGCGATGGCGCAGGTACCGTTGAGCCTCTCAATGTCCGTGACCTTCTTGACGTAGGCTACGTGGCCCGGAGCCTTGACTACGTCGATCATGTCACCTTTGAGGACTCCCATGCCGGTGGCGTGAGCACCGAAGTAGGGCTCCTGGTACTGTAGAGCATTCAGAAGCAGAGGCGCGATAGGCCTGTCCCCGACATATGCTGCGAGTTGACACATATAGATCAAACAGGGTGGGGATGACAGTTTAAAGGTCTTATCTAAAGATGAGGAAAGAAAAGGGGCTTACTCGATGCGCTCGATCTTAAAGATGACCGGCCTCATACCGTCAGCGCAACAGGTGATGGAGATGCCTTCCTCCTCGAAGTAGGGAAGATTGCCTCCGAAGGCCAGGGTCCTCACGTTGGGATAGATGGTCTGCCACGCGCTGCCGCAGAAGCCCTCAGGCATCTGTAGGCCGTCTATTATGAACTCTTGGCCGTCCTCGTAGACTTCGCAGGGTACGAACCAGTCCTGCTCTGCTACTGGGTATTCGTCGAAGATGTCCTTCGGGTCCTGCCTCTTCAGCACCGTTATCTTAAGCTTGTCAGGCATAGTAAGTTCAACTCCGGGACCGTGTCTTATATCGATACCCCTAACTGTTTAATTCCTTAGAATATACTCTTAGTTATGGTTAAAGCAGCTATTTTGGAGGGTGTCGAGAAGCTATCCGTAACCGACTACCCTGTGCCGGAGGTCGAGGCCAACGGCATACTGCTCAAGATGGAGCTCTGCGGCGTC
>CAZTZC010000250.1:0-2137 GCA_964618045.1 uncultured Candidatus Bathyarchaeia archaeon
GAGATACTCTGTAAACCGAGGTGAGGCCGGAAGCAGGCTACCCCTCCCAGGGCCTGAAGCTCTGGGGGCTCACCTCGTCGCTGCTCTGCCCCAGGTAGTGGTTCTCGGGTATCCTGCCCCAGATGGCCTCAGTCGTCTTCTGTACCTGCTTCACCAGCTTCTCCTCGTCTACAGTGAGGAGGACGCCGTCCTCGACCACCATCTCGCCGTCGACCATGACGTACTTGACGTCCTGTCGTGTGGCGGCGTTCACTAGGTTCTTCACGGGGTCCCTGCAGGGCACGTTGTTCAGGGTCTCCATGTCGACCACGGCTATGTCGGCGAGGGCGCCGGGGGCGAGCCTGCCCAGGTCGTCTCTGCGAAGCCCCTTGGCGCCGCCGAGGGTGGCGCTGGTGAATACTTCGCGTGCGCTGCCGCTGAAGCAGCTCCAGTCCGCGGTCTTGCTCATGTAGCTGGCCATCCGCATCTCGTTGAGCATGTCCTGGGGGCTGGTGTCGCAGCCTATGCTGACGTTCACCCCCGCCGCGAGGTAGCCGCTGTGGCTGTGCATCTTGTTCCCCCTCTTGGTGAAGACCAGGGGGTCGTGGCTCACCGTGGCTCCGCTCTCCGCCAGCAGCTTCAGGTCGCCTCCGCCAACAGGCGGGTACGCGAGGAGGGGGTGCCCGGCTACTGCCCAGCCGTGGCCGATGATGAGGTCGGGGCCGAGGAGCCCGGTGTCGCTGAGGTGCTCGATGGGCGTCCTCCTGTACATCCTGAGCATGTTCTGGAACTCGACTACCCACTGGGCGGCGTGGATGGAGACGGGGCACTTGAGCTCGTCCGCCTTCTCCCTGACGGCTTTCTGGAGATCGCCGCTCACCTTGTCCACCGTGCTGGGGTAGAGGGCGGCGATGAGCCTGCCGTCGAGGGCGCCGTCGTACTTCTTCACGAAGCGCTCGGCCTCGTCGAGGAGCTTCGTGCCGTGCTCCAAGCCGAGCCACTCGGTCTCCAGGTTGGCGCCCTGGCTGCGGGCCCAACGCCCGTCCTCTATGTTGCAGCCTTCGACGGCGCGTATACCAAGCTCGCCTATGTGTTTGACGGCTGCCTCGGCTCCCAGGGTGCCCACCATGCCTATCTCCAGCATGGTTGTGCAGCCGCTCCTGAGGAGCTCGGCCATGCTGTACCTGGCGAAGACGTGGTAGTCCTCGGGATGGATGCTCTTGCCTAGGGCAGTGAGGTTCTCGCCGAGGCTGCTCATGTAGAAGTGGCGGGCGCCCGTGTCGTCTATGAAGCTCTTGTCCTTGGGGGCTGTGCTGGCGTGGGTGTGGGTACAGATCATGCCGGGGATCACGACGTGGTGGGAGGCGTCTATCCACCTGTCTACTTCGCCCCGGTAGCTCTTGCCCACGTGCTTGATCCTGTTGCCTTCGGTCACCACGACGCCATCCCTTAGGAGCCTGTGCTCGGCGCCGTCATATGCGATGACCCATTTCCCCTTGATTCCGATCGACATGTGATAGACTGAGCGCCATGCGTGTAAAAACGTAGGCATGGGCGGTGAGCGCAGGCGTTATCCGGCGCCAAGGCGTTGATGGTGGTATGGAGTTACTTCTCGAAGTTGTGGGACGCGTAGAGTCACCCGTCACGGAGGCCGTCGACGAGGACTGGGGACAGGTAGAGTCAGAGATAATCGTAGAGGAAAGATACGCAGCCGGCCTCACCGGGCTCGACGGATTCAGCCACGCCATCGTGGTCTTCTACATGCATAAGGCGACTTTCGAGCCTGAGACACACCTGGTCCGCAGGCCACAGGAACGAGAAGACATGCCTCTGCTCGGCATATTTGCGCAGAGGGCCAAACACAGGCCGAACCCTGTAGGAGTAACAGCAGTGGAGATGCTGGGCGTGAAAAACAACAGGTTGATGGTTCGTGGCTTGGACGCCATCGACGGCACACCGGTCCTGGACGTCAAGCCCTACTTCCCAATATACGACGCGAGAGCCGAAGCCAAGGTACCGGACTGGGTTAGCAGGCTCATGGAGGACTATTTCTAAGGTCTGTGGCGGTGAACTCGCCCGGCCCTCGCCCCTGTGTGCTGGCCATCCTCTACAGTCAGGACGCCGTTCACCATGACGTGAGTTATCCCCTTCGGGTGAC
>CAZTZC010000251.1:0-2109 GCA_964618045.1 uncultured Candidatus Bathyarchaeia archaeon
AGGTTATTTTAATAGCTTACGCGCGCAACAGGCTTACCAACGTTATCTGCCCTTATTGTAATGTCCTGCTAATGACAGCCAGTATATGTCCTGACAGTTAAAACAGCCCGTCGTTGTGTGTGTGCATAAATTTTAACTCTAGAAATTTAGTAACGCACTGGCGCGTGGACTCGAATAATTCACTGACTACAATCAGGACAAAATATTCAAAAAAACTGAAATGAAATTAAACGCCTAGTAGAATTCCAGAAATCGAAATATGCGGCCGAACCCACAAACTAGATAACTATATGACTAATTCAAACACTCGAGAGTGTAGTTTGTGTTAACTGCTCAACCACTTTTCAATAGTAACCGTAAACTAGCACGAACATCATGGTAACCACGGATGTCTTCTTCGTACCTGGATTACCCCGTTGAGAACCTGTCCATGCTTGTGGTCGCGATAGTCGGACTGCTGTTGATGGGGCTCCTCATCGACTGGATCAGGAAGAAAACCGGCAGGTATCCTAAGTCAGTCTAACACATGGAACAGATCATTTCGATATGCTCAATCTGTTTTTTCTTGAAAAATACCATGTGTAGACGGCGGCCCCTAACGCGATCATCCATAGACTGAAGCCGGGTATCCTCTGCCTACCTAGCTCCTCAATCTCCTCCCTGAGGGCGCTTATCTCGTCCAGGATGGCCCCGTACTCTGACCGCACCCTCTCCAGCTCGGCCTCGATCTCCTCCTTCGCCTCCTCCAGGCCTTGGTAGTCTTGCACCAGCTCCTGGTACAGCCTGTCTAACTCGCCGTATTCGTCTTCGAGTCTCTCGTAAGCCTCTAGAAGAGGCCAGAAGGACCCCTCGCCACACGGCTCACATGGGATGACCTTGACGAACAAAACGTCGCCTTGGCTCGCTATCTGCGTCCCATCGCTGTCCTTCAACTCTGCGTCGATGATTAGGTGGGTTTCACCAAGTCTAACAACCTCGAAGGCGTAGGTGAACACCGAAGAGTAGCCGTCGAAGGGCTCGGTTAACGTCGCGTCGAGCACGGTTCCCTCGATGCCTCCGACGGCCGCGGCGAAGGACTCGTCCATTGACCCGCCGTAGTACTCTATCACCGAGTCGTCGTATGTTAGCTCCACGTGAATCTCCTTCAGGTCCTCGGCGCCAGATATGTTCAGCCCTACCTTGAAGAGCTGACCAACGTCGTCGGTGCCGATGTCAGGCACCTCGACGCTGTGCGTATCGAATACTAGAACCGGGTGCCTTGGAGGCTCGCCGCTCATGCTGAACCCCTGCATGTAGCCTGTGCACCAGTCAGATGTGTCCACGTTGGCGCTTCTCTGCTGAGCGATCTCGAGGAACCGATATGTTGTGTTCAGCCCCTCCATGGGGCCGGTGTCCTCTATCAGCTCCGAGTAACCTGGGTCGCCGTATGTGAGCATCCTGAGGGTGTCTCCCTCCCTCTGGACTGTCAGGTAGTATGGCTTACCAGCCTCGTATACGTGGCTGCTTCTGAAGTTGATGACCGGCGTGTTACCGATCTCCTGTTTGAAGGTCAACGTATAGATGTCGTCCTGAGCCTCTACCTGCTGGGGCCAGATCACGATCTTAGCTTCATCGGGGTAGTCCAGGTCGTTGGACATCTCCCAGAGGTATGAAATGAGCTTGCTCTCATCGCCGCCTGCCTCGATCTCCGTGTACCCGAACTCGAACCTGTGCTCGAAGTCCTGGAAGTAGTCCTCACCCATGCATATTACGAGCCCGGCGTCGTCTCCGCGGCTCAAGTCAACCCAGTCTACCCTACCCGCCTCGACCGTCAAGTGGTCGCCTGGGTCGATCTCTGTGAAGACGCCCAGGTCCAGGGTCGATGACTCGGCGTGGACGGGCGTCAAGGCCGTCACGAGCTGAATGACTGCCACCAATATCAATGGTCGGAGACTGCGTGACTTCATGGGGTATAGCATCTTTTTCTTTTATTTAATAATTATATAGCAGACGTTGATTGAGCCGAGAACCCCTACAGTATATGGAATAGCATCGAAACCAGCAGCGCCAGCACCAGGGCCGGATGCAGCGTTGCGCTGTGGAACCTGTACACCCCGGCGTCGGGGACGT
>CAZTZC010000252.1:0-2062 GCA_964618045.1 uncultured Candidatus Bathyarchaeia archaeon
CCTAGCTATAGGTTTCACACTCGTCGTCGTCGCATACACCTACATGTTGATCAGGCCCAGAAAATAGGTACAAGATCGTTACCCGGTCTCAGAGTTAAATATTTAATAGAGATGTGTATTCAATGCATGTTGCAGGGGCCCGTGGCCTAGAACGGTTAAGGCGTCTGACTGATAATCAGAAGATCATGAGTTCAAATCTCATCGGGCCCACCACCCTCTCCACGAGAAACAGGTAGACTGTTACATAACATTGAGCAGTATCAATGACTCCTTTCTTGTGCGTGCGTACGCTTCACACACATAATATTAAGAAAAAATTCACCGAGTTCGATGCAGCTACTAAGCGTACTTTACCGCTTTACGTGTGAGGAAAGAAATTGATAAGCCAAGACATCGCTGGGCTGCAGGAGGCAGCTAGAGGAGACATGCCGGTCGTCACAGACGAGTTCGAGTATAACGCCCGCCTGTTCAAGGCTTTGGCTGACGGGAACCGCCAGAGGCTCCTCTACCTGCTCAGGGACGGCGAGAAATGCGTCTCTGAGCTGCTGCCACACTTCGACATCCTCCAGCCCACGGTGTCTACGCACCTGCTGATGCTGGAGGAGCAGGGCTTCCTCAAGGTTAGGCGGGACGGCAGGAAGAGGCTCTACAGCGTCGCCGACCCCAGGATCTACGAGAGGATCGAGGAGTTCCTGAAAGAAGTCTCCGACCTATTGGGCCGGTAGCCCCGGCCTCTATTTTAAATGAAGAGTGATCTTATCGCCCTTGCCCAGCCCCAGGTGCTCCGCGGCGTTCCCCTGGTTCACGGAGATCTCCAGGTAGCCGCCACCAGCGACCAGGAGCAGCGGCTCCCCCTTAGGGACGGCGCTGAATCGCCTGGCGTATGGGAGGTCGAGCTCGACGCCGCCAGCCTCCACCCTGAACCGCGTGTCTCCCGAGGCGCCCATCTCCTCCAGGGTCTCGTAGGTGACGTTGGTGACCAGGTTGCCGAAGCCGTCGACGTGGATCACCTGGGCATATAACTTGTCGCCGTCTAGCCTGGGCGTGTAGGCGGGGAGCCGCACCATGTCGCTGATCTCTGTGCCTAGCCTGTCGGGTGGCACGCCTACGCTTAGTTGGGCGCCTGTGGGGCCGAAGACGTCGCGGCCGTCGAAGACGTCGCTGACCTTCGGCGGCAGCATGTCGCCGTTGTTGATCTCCCAGATGGACTCTATTCCCAGGCGTTCCGCCGCCGGCGCTAAGAGGCCGTTGTCCGGTCCGACGAACCAGGCGCCTCTGGTCTCGACGATTATGGGTTTCCTGGCGCTGCCTACGCCGGGGTCTACGACGCCGACGTGTACCGTGCCGGGGGGGAAGTAGGGCGCCGCCCTGGCGAGGTGGAAGGCGCCTGACTCTATGTCGTAGTTGCCCACGTCGTGGCTTATGTCCACGATGGTGGCGTCTGGGCTGATCTTCAGCATGGCTCCCTTGACCTCGGCGACGTAGCTGTCCTTGATGCCGTAGTCGGTGAGTAGGGTGATGACGGGCATGGTTTACTGTGTGTCGGCTCTGTTGAAAAGGGTTAATGGTTTACCGGTTGTTGGGTTACTCGTTTTTGTGTGGGTCGTCGCTGTGGCATGGTGTTCCGTGAATTTGTAGGGAGTTGTGGGCTTGTTCTACCATTTATAGGTGTAAGCCTGAGAAACATCCTCACTAGTATGTTTTAAAAAAAGAGGAGAATTTATTTCGTTGTTATCGTGTATTTTGTGCCTAGTGGAGCTAGGATTTTGTCTATTCTCTTGATGAGGTTGTTCAACTCATCCATGGATGGTTTCTTGAACCACTCGAAATAGAAGTCGTACTCGCCCAGTTTTGCTCCTGACTTGCTGATGATTGTGTTGCATCTCTCTTCTGTAATCTCTCCAAGCTCCATGAAGTAGTCGTAGGCTACTCCCGACACTAGAGGTGTGCCCTCTTGTCTTTCAGTGTAAATTGGTGGTAGTGCTGCGATGGCAGGGTTCATGATGCATACTTCTGGCATGTCGATGGCTATCTTCTCGAGTTCCTTTATGGCGTCGTAGAC
>CAZTZC010000253.1:0-2059 GCA_964618045.1 uncultured Candidatus Bathyarchaeia archaeon
AGCTCCGTCCCTGAGGGATGGGACGGCGACTGGCCCGAGGAACTGCAAACCGTTCCCGAGAAGACGGGGTTCACGAGGACCGCGTCGCATCTCGACGTCCTCGAATACATATCGAAGCTGGTGTGGCGCAGCGAGTACATACACGTGGAGCGGCTCTTCGTAAGCGGCCTTCGACGCATAGCGCCTCTAGTCATTCTTAGTAATCCTCGTGTGACCTCCCCCGAGGAGGCGAACGAGACGGGGAAACCCGTGGTATACTTGCAGGGCAACATCCACCCACCGGAGGCGGAGGGAAAGGAATCCGTTCTCATGATAATGAGGGACCTGGCCATGGGTAAGCACAGCCGCCTGCTGGACAAGATGATAGTGCTCTGCGCCCCAGACTTCAACCCGGACGGCAACGAGTCGTGGGAGGTGAAGCCGACCAGCTCCTTTTGCGGCACGCCCCACGTCCAGAGCCTCCGCCACAACGCGCTGGACATGGACGTGAACAGGGACGCAGTCAAGATGGAGAGCCTCAACATGCAGGGCTTATACACCAACGTCCTCAACAGGTGGGACCCTGTGGCGACGCTGGACATCCACAGCATGGGCCGAGTACAGCACGCCTACAGCCTCCTCTACGCTCCGAGCTACACGCCCACCGCCCACCCAGGGCCCAGGGAGTACACCCAGCATACCATGCTCCCAACCATAAGAGACTTGGCGCGGGACAGCTACGGCTGTATGTTCCACACCCACGCAGACTTCGACTGGGAGAAGTGGCCGCCCGAGGTGTGGGACCCCGTCAGGGCGGGGTACAGCGTCGAGGCCAAGTACATAGTCAACGCAATAGGGCTCCGCAATAGGATGAGCATACTCACCGAAACCCCCGGACACGTGGGCTTCGAGAAACGCATGTACGCCAGCTACGTCTTCGCCGCCTGCCTCCTGGAATACGTCCACGAGCACGGCGCTGAGGTGCTGAAGGTATGCGGAGACGCCGACCGGGAGACTGTGGATCGAGTCTCCGAGAAGGCCGAGACGGGGGAGCTGAGAAACTGGGTGCAGGGCGAGTACGCCGCCCAAGACGAACCATGCAACCTCTATGCCTACAGGAAGCGCAGGGAGGAGTACATCCCCGGCACCAGCGTGGTGGCTCACTACCTCGACGGCGAGCCCGAGCTCGTCAGGGGAGTCGTGGACCTCACAAACCCCGTGGGAACCAAGGACAGCGTCGTGCCCCGTGGTTACGTGTTCTACGATGAGTTGAAGGTGGTCGCGGACAAGCTGGAGGCTCATGGAGTCAAGGTAAGCCGTCTCGAGAAGCCTGTGAGGGCGGAGGGCCTAGAGTTCGTCGTCGACGAGTTCAGGGAGGTGAAGAAGGGCTGGATAAGGATGTACCATATGACGGAGCTCGAGGGAGAGTGGATCAGAGCGGTGAAGACATACCCCGCTGGCTCCTACCACGTTGACATGGCTCAGCCCCTCGCCAACGTCGCGTTCTACTGCCTCGAGCCCGAGGTCGGGGACGGATTCGCCGGCTGGAATTACTTCAACGGCTACCTGAAGAGTAGAGGCGCCCCAGGGAACAGCGTCGTCTACCCAGTCTTCAAGTATCTGAAGATGCTGGAGCCAGATACGGGAAAACCCTAATCCCATTGGAAGGTAAGAGTAGACACAACCATGTCAGCGGAACAAGGACTGGATCTATCTAGCCTCGACATAGAAGACCTGATAGGCATCTTCGTCGGGGTGCTCTCCGGCAAAGCACTGGAGCATATGGGGCTCCCCGTCAAGGAGGGTGAGGAGCCGGAGAAGGACCTGAAGAGGGCGAGCGTAGCCATCAACACCATGAGCTGCCTCGTCGACCAGCTGGAGCCCCTCGTCGACGAGGACGTGGCGAAGAGGTACCGCTCACTTGTCAGCGACCTCCAGCTCAACTACGTCAGAATAAGCTAAGGAGTCCACCGATTCTCTCCGGATTTGTGAGTCCTAGTAACAGTTTAACGCCTCTACGCGGCTTACTACTCGGTGTATAATTTGCTTAAGGGTAAACAAGTCGCCCTTGACTGGGTCG
>CAZTZC010000254.1:0-2040 GCA_964618045.1 uncultured Candidatus Bathyarchaeia archaeon
AGGAGGTGAGTTCACTTAGGACAAGATGAACACGAGACCCTAGAGACACTCTTCAGAAACGTCGACTTAAGCATTGCTGAGCAGCAGCTCCTAGGCTGCTACCACACCACGGGGCCAGGCAGGCCACCAAGAAGCCCAGTCGGAATCCTCAGGGCATTCATAGTCATGAGGATGAAGGGCATAAGAAGCCTCAGGGAGCTGACGAGGATCCTAGATGTGGACAAACGCATCAGGAGGCTCTGCCTAATCACGGACAAGGAGAGAGGCTACACCAGGTCGGTGCTCAGCCGCTTCACCAGGCGCGTCGGGGCCGAGAGGCTCCGGCTGATCATAGAGGAGAAGGTGGTCTGGCTTCTCAGGAGGAGCCGCGTCGAGGAGGTGGACGCCATCCTTGACGCCAGCTTCGTCAAGGCTTGGAGCACAAGACATCCAGATAATAGCAGAACCGGCTTATCGGACGCGGATGCTCGGGTGGGGCGAAGCGGCAGAAGCTACGACCTCGGCTACAAGCTCCACGTCTCCGTGGACCACGCGCGGATTCTACCGCTGGCCAGCGTAATGGCTCCGGCGAACGAGAACGAGAAGAGGCATGCGCCGGCCCTGGTCGAGAGGACCCGGATGGTCCTCGGGAAGGCCGATGCGAGGCTCAGAAGCCTGATCGCTGACAGCCAGTACAGCAGCGCTAGGGTGAGGGGCCTGGTAGAGGCTGCCGTGATCCCTTATACGGCCAGCCAGAGGCGGGGTGAGGACGTGCTTCGGGTGGATAGGAGGTTCAGGACCCATGGCCCCGAGGGAGAGGCGAGGGAGTATCGTAAGCGTCCGGCTGTGGAGGCGTCGTTCGCGTTCATGAAGACCCAGTTCGGGCTGAGTGTGAACAGGGTGAGGGGTCTGTTGAACGCCTCCGTGTACGCTCTTCTTAGTGTGCTGTGCTGTGTGCTGAACAGGGAGGCGGCGGAGAACATGGGTAGGCCGGAGAAGGCCATCTCGCCGACGTTCTTCAACGTCTGATGGTCCGCGTCTCTGGTTGGGGTGGGCCGTGGTTAGTGGGTGCTGGGCTTGTCCGTGTGGTGTTTTCTGTTTGTGGGCGCTTATTGGGCTGGTTGAGGGTTTGGTTAGGCTCTCGGGGTGTTTCCTGTTTTCGCCTGGGGGTGTTATCTCTGTTCGTTGAGTACCTCTATGGTTGTATGAAATCATTTAGGGACAAGCCGGCGCGCAGAGCCACCCATAAGACTGGTATTTACTACTGTTATTTGCCTCCACCAGGTGCACCGGAGCCCCGTCCGCCAGCAGCTCCTCGACGAACTCCGAGGGCCGACCCGTATCATAGAACATGCACACCCTCCTTCTTGCCCTTGTTAAGGCAACATAGAAGACGGGGTGAATACACGCTAAATTTTGCTGACGCAGTTTCATAAACATAATATCCTGCCATGGATACGGTGTCTGGATGTATTTCCTCGGCCACCTCGCGCTGGGCTACTTCGCAGCCTCGTTGACAGGGAAAACCACAGGCATCCAGTACAGGCTACTGCCTATATGGTTCTTCTCCATGCTGCCCGACGTAGACCTGCTGCTGCCGTTCATGAGCCACAGGGGAGCCACCCACAGCCTCGTCGCCATACTAGTCCTGTCATCCATATGCCTTGTCCGAGGAGAGCTTCTGCCGTACGCCGCCTCCTATGCAAGCCACATTCTCGTAGGCGACCTCGTCACCGGCGGAAGCCCCCTTCTCTGGCCACTGACAGACGCCTATTTCGGGGTCAGACTACTCCGTCAGCCCTCGTTACCCGAGATCGCCGTCGAGATCGTGCTGTTCGCAGCCATGCTGTCGTCCCCTAGATTCAAGAAAGAGTGGGCCCAGGAAAAGAAGCTATTACCGGGGGTAGTAGCCCGATAAACCCACGCTTCTTGATGAAGATGCCTGGCGGGCTTCTGGGAGGCTTTCCTAGGCCTGTCTTGTGGTATGGCTGAGAGATGATCTCCTCTATGTCGGAGGTCCAGCTTGGAGAGAATGGATGCTACGTCCTCATACTTTTCCAT
>CAZTZC010000255.1:0-1990 GCA_964618045.1 uncultured Candidatus Bathyarchaeia archaeon
GGTTAGGCACCGCCGTGGGGGGCTTGGCGTTGTTGTCGGCTGGCTGGGCGTCGTTGAACACGGTCCTGAGCGTGATGGGGGCTGCGGCTTTACTGCTCTACTTCTACCTCGTCGAGGCCTAATCGGCCATGGTTAACCCTTTAAGCCCGGGGGATACGCTGAGATCGGTGCCTTCTTGAAGGATATTCGTTCTCAAAGTATCGTCAGGGACAGGGAGGAGATGCTCGGCCACCTCAAGGGCACGACTCTGAAGCCCAAGTACAGCGCCGGTGTCTGGTACTTCTACCCGGGGTCCACCAGGTTCCACGACGCGTACGTGGACAAGGGGAGCATAGAGGACACGCTGAACAAGATCGCGTGGATGCACGACGAGGGGTACATCGACTCGGGGTTCGGCGTCGAGGCCCACTACCCCAACGAGGTGAACAGGGAGAACCTCCACCTGTACAGGGCGCTGGAGAAGGAGACAGGCATTAGGCTCATCACGGCCATCCCTTTCCTGTTTTACGACCGCCGGTACGAGTTCGGAAGCCTCAGCAACCCGGACCACGAGGTACGGCGGCACGCCATCGACAGGACCGTCGAGGCTCTACGGCTCAACAAGGAACTGGGCACTGAGTTCGCCGTGATCTGGCCCGGCATAGATGGCTACGAGAACCCCTTCGGCCACGACTTCTACGGGATGTGGACCAGGTTCGAGGAGGGGCTCGCCGAGGCCATGGACGAGGTGCCCGGCGTACGCGTCGCCATGGAGCCCAAGCCCTACGAGCCCAGGGGAAACAACGTCTGGCGTAACACGGCCAACGGCCTCCTCATGGCACGGGACGTGGAGGCGATGCTTGAGTCGCCCCAGAACAGGAAGACGCTGAGCGACGGACACGCGCTGGTGGGGCTGAACCCCGAGGTGGGCCACGTGCTCATGGGTCACGAGGAGCTGGCCTACGCGTTCGCGTCGGTGCTCAGGGAGGGCAGGCTGATGCACAGCCACTGGAACAGCCAGCCCCTAGGCAACTACGACCAGGACCTGGACGTGGGGGTGCTGGGCATCGACCAGATGCTGGCGACGCTGCTGGTGTTCAAGATGCACGGCTACGACGGGTACTACGGCATCGATATCAACCCCGTCAGATTACCCGTGGAGCGGGCCCTCGTTCTGAGCATGAACGCCCTCGACTGGGGCGCGGACGTCGTGAACAGCCTCGACTACGACGCCCTCGTGGAAGCCATGTACGATCCCGCCGGGAACAGAGGCGTCGCAGAGGACGTGCTGATGAGGGCGCTGAGCCGGGGCGATTCCAGCCTCAAGCCGATGCCGTGAGGACAGGGCCTCGGAACGGGTTCCGCAGAAGTGAGGTGTGAACCTGGAGGATCGTCTCATGGAGAACCTGCTGACGAGGGGAGAGTGGAGTGACTCAATTGTGTACGCTATCCTTGACCATGAATGGATTGAACGTGCAAGTTGATCTGGATAAGAGTTGGTAGATGGGGAAAGAGCGTGCACTGAGAAACATCTCTTACTCAACATGGTTTGATCTCGAATCGTCGATAGAACCCTGAGCCTGCATGGATAAACGTTGTATCGAGGGCACAAAACTCCCTACGATGATTCGACCTCAGTCCCTTCACGTTGGATGCCCGAACCATGATGCTTCGTAACTCAGAGACAGCGACAAAGTCCATTCTAGCACAGTAACAGAAAAAAAGAAAAAAGGGATTTAACCTGCTGAAAGTTTCTCTCCTAGGCCTGTTCTGTCGAAGACGATGGCAGCTATCAGGCAGATCAGCGCCGAAACAAGGGTGTACGGTGTCTTCCAGGTGGGCGTCGTTAGACTCTCCATGTAACCGACGAAGAGTCCCAGCCTGCCCATGAAAGTCTGGGCGAAGATGGCTCCGAATCCGATGTACATGAGGTACTCGCCAACCTTTGACGTCCAGAATAGCGGCCCGCTCAGCTCCATCGTGTAGAGGAAGAACGTCAGTATCGTGATCA
>CAZTZC010000256.1:0-1989 GCA_964618045.1 uncultured Candidatus Bathyarchaeia archaeon
GGATTGGAGATGTTCTTCAAGGACTGGCAGGTGGAGGCCCTGCGCTACCTCTGGACCGTACAGCCCGACGGCGCCAACAGCAGATTCGTGTGTACTAACGTGAACGAGAGCCTCCAAGGCAGCATCAGCAGAGCCAGCATCATCAACTATCTAAACGCTATGGTAGACGAAGAGCTACTCACCTACATAGAGACCACGGGCAAGGGAGGCCACCACAGAGTATACTACATGAAGTACGGTGAAATAGAGTTCAAGCAACACATCGCAGGCCTCATAATCTCGAAGCTGCTAAAAGAATACCCGCAGGAAACTATAAAAGTACTCCAAACATGATCGCAATTAAACTAAAGCTCATTTTCACATCAGTTATACAACATTATTCAACTTGCATAAACATGTTTTACTAGTAAATCTGAGTGGGAATCCCTCATTGAACACAATAATGAATACAATTTGAATAAAATTTTAGGCTCATACCTTCCTATGAATCCATGATTTAAGCGCGTTCAATTTTCTTTATATTATTTGGTTGAAAAACCTCTCGCGCGCTCGAAGTGGGGGTGGAAGGGGTTGGCTGAGTGAAGATAGATAGGTTTGGGTTTGGGGTAAAACGTTAACTCATTGAGGTAACTTGATGACGATTCTGTCATCTGGAAGTGTCGCAACGAAGTCCCAACCTTTGGAAAGAAAGCGTTCGACTTCATCAACGTCTATGACTCTCTGGCTTGCCCCGTTATTCGCCATCGAGCCAAGGAGTCTTTTTCTCACCATCTCCTGAAAGGCCTCATCAGTCATCTCGGGATCCAGCGCCTCCACCTCCTCGGTGCTGAAGCCGGCGACTCCTAGAAGCTGCTTCCTGAAAACCGCCTTCAAATCCTCACTCTCCTTCACAGCGGTGGTCTGAATGAACTTCTGGCTTCTCTTATAGGCCTCCCTCATATCCTCGATGACGCTATCGGGGAGCCTGCCCTTGTTTGTCGTGTACCGGTTCTCGATGTCTCCCTTGTGGCCCATCCAGAACCCCCGATAGTCCCGTAGCACCAACCCCTTCGACTCCGCCAGCATGAGCTGGGTGTCGAAGTAGGACCTTAGCACATAGGGCCTCCATCCGAATCCTGCCTTCCTTATGGCGGATCTGATGACGTCCCCCACGTTCGTCGCCCTGATGAAGGGCTTCATCCTCTGCTTCGGAGTGACGACGGCCGAATCCTCTGTGAGCCTTTCTCCCTCTCTCATCCTGGCCTCCAGGTAATCCATGAGGTAGTCGCATCCCTCCTCGCCGAGGAAGGTGAGGTACTGGTGTCCCGCCTTGCTCAGCTCCCGCCTGACCACCACGAGGGTCGGCACGGCCTCAAACATCACCGTCTCGCCTTCGACCCTCATCTCGGGGAGGTCTCTGATCCGCAAACCATCGTCTCCCCGATAGTTACCGATGGTCTTGATCCTGACGCCAGTATGGGCTACGAGAACGGAGGCGGTCCTGGTCTTCTTGTCGCCGGAGAGGAATATCTTCTTCAG
This sequence comes from uncultured Candidatus Bathyarchaeia archaeon, assembly GCA_964618045.1. Lineage (GTDB taxonomy): Archaea > Thermoproteota > Bathyarchaeia > TCS64 > TCS64 > RBG-16-57-9. The sequence goes on from CAZTZC010000256.1 coordinate 1,519, forward strand.
CTCGTCCTGGGTTGGGACCCTTTCATCCCTCAGGGAGGGTGTGTCCTCGGATCCCCTGATCTTTATCTGCCTCTTGATCTCGACGCCGTTGTGTGTGAGCCAGCTCTTGACCGCTTTGACCACAGACTGGATGTAGCTCCCTGCGTAGCTCTCCTCCATGGCGGAGACCGTGTCTAGGAGAAGGTTGTATAGCTCTTCCTCGCTTCTGGAGAGCAGGTTCGATGGCGTCGTGTCGTTCTGACTGCAGAAGTTACCCAGCCTCCGTAGGTAGACGTCGGCTGTTACCTGGGATCCTCGAGCCATGTTCTCGTACCAGCGCCTTACTTTGTCATCTTCGAGCAAGGAACTGTATTTCCTGCGGCGGGACATGGGTGGTAATGGATCACATCCACTAATAAGGGTTCTGAACCAGAATATTGGTGGGCCGGGCCGGATTTGAACCGGCGATTACCGCGGTGTGAACGCGGCGTC
>CAZTZC010000257.1:0-1950 GCA_964618045.1 uncultured Candidatus Bathyarchaeia archaeon
TTCTTCTCCTTTTTTGGCTTCTCCTCTTCAACCATGGGTTCAGGGGGCTCTTCTACATACTCCTCTTCTAACTCATACTCCGGCTCTTGTTCCGGTTCCTGCGTCTCACTGGTTTCCGCGACCTCTAACTGAAAATCCTCGGCCTCGTATTCCTCTAACACCGGCTCTTCGAGAACAGGCATCGACTCTGGTTCCTCGTACCTTGGCTCCTCCATGATCGCTGGCTGTTCCGGCTCCTCTTCGAGAACAGGCATCGGCTCTGGTTCCTCGTGCCTTGGCTCCTCCATGATCGCTGGCTGTTCCGGCGCCTCTTCGAGGAACTTTTCCTTGAGGCTCTCGAGCGGTTTTATGTCATCTTTCGATGCCTTGTCAGGTATGATGATGTCATCTTCTACAGCTTCAGGGTACACCGATTCATGGCGTTTCTCCCCCGGTGAGGCCATCTCATCCTTGTCGATCATCTCGTAACCTTTTGGGTTTTCGAAGCAGATGTCTTTGCTCGGGAACTTCGTCTTACACTTTATGCAGTTGTAGGTGACAGACGGCTTCCCGGAGACGGAGCCGCAGTCATCGCACTCGTACATCGACTCGGCTATGGTGAAGTCGGCGTTATCCTCGGCGTCGGGGTCATGGTACTCGGCTGGGTCGTAGACTGCGCCGCACATCGGGCAACGGCAATCTATTCCGTCGAAGTAGTCCTCGGCGTAGCCCGTGTAGCCGCAGGTCCTGTGCTTGATGACCTCCTTCTTCGTGAGCTTCATGGACCCGCATCTTGGGCATGATAGTACTATCATTACCACCGGGCTGTAGCAGCTTGGGCACAGGGCGACCGTGCCGTAGTTTATCTTCTTGATGTACCCCTTCTGGGATAGGGACTCGAGCAGCGCCCTCATCTGATCGCTGTCGTAGTAGGTTAGCAGGGACGCGAGTTCGCCGTAGGCTATGCCGTCGGGCGTGAACTTGGGTAGGATCCTCTTGACTTTGAGGTCCCTCATCTGCTGGAGGAAGAACTCCTCCTCGTGGTTCAAAACGGCGAGCGGTTTACCCTCTATCGTCTGCGTGCTCTCGGACTCCTCGAAGATTCCCAGAAACGTGGAAATATCTGACACCTATCGCCGTTGTTGAGACAGAGTCGTTGTGGTAAATTTATATTAGAAACGGATGCATGAAACAGAACACTGGTTCATATTTCCCGCAAGTCAAAGTGTCAACCAGCAAGTTTTACAAGCGTGAAAAACACGTATTCTCCATGGTTAAACCGAGTAAGGTATTCATCTCCATCGATATGGAGGGAATAAGCGGGATAGTCGACTGGGCCGAGGTGGACAGGAACAACAGCGAGTACGCCTTCGCGAGGAAACTCATGGTGGGAGACCTCAACGCAGCCGTGGAAGGCGCGCTGGCGGCGGGGGCCAAGGAGATAGTGGTCTCGGACGCCCACGGCGGCATGCGGAACATGAGGCCGGAGGACGTCCACGAGGCGGCGTACCTCGTGAGGGGCAGCCCGAAGCCCAACAGCATGATGGAGGGCATAGACATCAGCTTCGACGCCGCACTCTACGTTGGCTACCACAGCATGAAGGGCACGGAGAAAGGCATCATGTGCCACACCATATCAGGTAGCGCCGTGGACGGCGTCTACATCAACGGGAGGGAGACGGGGGAGTTCGGGCTGAACTCCGCGCTTGCTGGCTTCTACGGCGTCCCGTCGGTGTTCCTCGCCGGGGACTATGCGGCCACCAAGGAGGCCGAGGCCTTCGTGCCAGGGATCACCACGGCGGCCGTCAAGTGGGCGGTGGGCAGGTACTCCGCGAAGTGCCTGCACCCCAACGAGTCTGGGAAACTCATAACCGCGAAGGTGAAGGAGGCGCTGTCGAAGCCGTTCCCCGAGCCGAGGCGCGTGGAGGAGCCCGTCGAGGTCAAGCTGAGGTTCACGTCCTCGACTATGTG
>CAZTZC010000258.1:0-1883 GCA_964618045.1 uncultured Candidatus Bathyarchaeia archaeon
CCCGTCCAGATGGTTAATCGCCGACCGATCCCTGTACAGATCCCTCCTCTCCGGGTACGGCCCCACCAGGCTGAACAGGTACCGGCTCTCGTACTTGTGGGTGTCCCCCGCGAACACCTCCAGGTCGCTGATGCCGTAGTAGCTGGCCCCAGCCCTGAAGTAGTCCCTGAAAGCCAGGGTGGAGAGGGTCGTGTAGCCGCCGGCGCTGCCGCCCCTGATGGCCGTCCTATCCGGGTCCGCGAGCCCCTCACCCACCAGGTACTTCGCCGCGTTGACGCTGTCGTCCACATCCACCAACCCCCAGTTGCCGACGAGGCGGCGCATATACTCCCTTCCATAGCCGGTACTCCCCCCGTAGTTGACGTCCACCAACGCGAAGCCTCGGCTCGTCCAGAACTGGATGCCCCAGTTTAGGGTAGTGGTGACCGCACTCGTAGGACCACCATGCACCTTCACCATCAGAGGAGGAAGCTCACCATCCGGCGGAACATAATCCCTGTTCGTCGGGGGATAATATATGGCGTGAGCCGTCAACCCGCCCTCCGTCGGGTACTCCACGGGCTCAGGCGTCGACAGGTAGCCCTCGTCAACCACGGTCTCGTCGCTCCTCCTCAGCACCCTCGCCTCACCGCCCTTCAGGTCCAGCCTCACAACCTCGGGCGCCGTCTTGTAGCTGCCCCCCACGAACACCGCGCACCCATCCCCCACCTTCAGGTAGCTGATGTCGGTGTAAGGCGTCTCCATCTCCTCCAGAGACCCCCCGTCCGTGTCTATCCTCGCCAGGTGACTGAACCCGTCCTTACTATACACGGCCACGATGCTCCCAGAACCGTCGAACCCATAATAGGTGAGGCCGAACACCCAGCTCGGGCCACCGAACTCGGCCTCCATCGGGCAGACCCCCTCCACAGCCCCCTCCCTCCACCTGTACAGGTTCCACCAGCCACCCCTGTCCGAGACGAAGTATAGGACACCGTCGGGGCCCCACTCAGGCTGCACCACCGACTCCTCGGGGCCTCCCGCCACCAGCTTCATCCCGCCCAGGGCGCCGTCCCCCATCACGTCTGCCACCCAGAGCTCGCAGCCGTCCCAAGGCATGTTCGGGTGGCTCCACGTCAGGAACGCCAGCCTATCCCCGTCCGGGCTCAGCCGCGGGTTAGAGTAGAAGTCGTTCCCCCCCGCCAGGGTCACCGAGGAACCGTCCTTCACGGATACGGCGACGAGGCTGTTCACGGCCTCGCGGCTACTATCGCCGTGGTCCTCCCTGACGCAGATGACGCGCCGCCTCCAGGGGTCGTGGATGTAATCGGCGTGCCTCTGATCCGGGTTCAAAGTCACCTTGACCGGGGCCCCACCGTCCCCGCACCTGTAGAGAAGCTGGTCCATGAAGTTGGAGAAGTACACGGCGCCGTCGACGACGGTGTACGCCCCTCCCCCATACTCGTGGACGGTCGTCCTGGCGTTGAACCCCGCTGGAGTACGATCCCTGATACCAGCGTCACTATACTCCACCACGACGCAGCGGCCCTTCTCGTCCGGCCGCATCTCAGACCAGTAGACCCTGCCCCCCACCAGCTGCACATCACCGATCCTGACGCTGCTAGAGGCAGTCAGATCAGCCGTGACGGGGGACCTCCACGAACCATACGGAGCAGTCTCAACCATAGGAACCACGTAAGGCTTCGTGGAAGAGATATAAAACTTGGAACGATGCAGACAAACCAAGCCCAAGAAAGGTTATCACAGTAAATTTTTCCATCACCTTACCAAACACCACGTGAAAAGACCCACACGAGGCAATGATGCCCTCGCATGCAGGATGGGAACAACAGGATGGACAACGCAATCCTACAAAAAAATTCCAGATCTGACCCGCAGCGGGA
>CAZTZC010000259.1:0-1872 GCA_964618045.1 uncultured Candidatus Bathyarchaeia archaeon
CACCATCCCGCCACGTTCATGCTCAGGATCCCCGGCTCGGCGCTGGGGAGGGAGGATGACATTAAGCTGGCAAGCGACGCCGTGGAGAGCATCAAGGCCACCGGCGTCAAGGCCATAATCACCACAGTGGAGGATTGAGAGAAATGAGTAAGTTTGAGCCAATCCGGAAGAACCCCGGCGACATCATCCGGTCCGAGGACTGGAACCAGATGCAGGTGGACATAAGGTCGGAGCTGGAGCGTCTGAACGAGGAGATCAGGGTGCTCCGCGTTTACATCGACACCATGGCCAAGAGCGTGACCCTCACCAACATGGAGAGCCCTGTCGGCACCAGCTACACGCTGGACGACGCCACCGTCGGCGGCTACGCCGCCACCGTGCTGGGCTACATAACTAGGCAGTACGTCCTCGGCGTCCCCGAGACCGGCGAGATATGCAAGTTCGGCGTCCTAGACTTCTTCGACATGCTGTACTACTGGTCGGGGGCCAGCAGGAGCGACGTGGGCTGCCTGGAGATAGCGCTGGAGTACGTCGACGGCACCGTGCACATCGAGCCTGATCTGTTCCTGCACGACTTCACGCAGCTCCAGATCAAGGGCGACAGGAACCCGTACTACGAGTACCTGCTCTCCCCCAACGAGAGGGTGTGGTACAAGTACGCCATCAGGAACCCCTACCCCAACAAGGAGGTCAGGTACGTCAGCTTCAAGGACGTCGACCCGGAGAACGCGCCCAGAGTAGCGAACGTGATACAGCACGTGGCCAGGGTAAGACCGGTCTAAAAAAGGGAAAGAATGGGAGCTAGACGTCTTCGTCTGGCTCGTCCGCCTCGAGTGTTGGCTGGCTCGCGCCACACTCGCCGCAGAAACGTGCCACGATGGGGATGACGTCGCCGCAGTTCTTGCACTCCTTGACATCTACGCCCGACGGCGGCATCTTGCCGCACTTGGGGCACATGTTGTCTTGGATGCTCATCTGGGCACCGCAGTGCATGCAGTACCTCTTCTTCTCCACCAGCGAGACGCTGGCCCTGCCGGGTCTCAGCCCCTCAACCTCGGCGGAGACCGTCGAGCTGCCCAGCTCGAAGCCCGCCGTGAACTTGGCTACTCCCTCGGACGCGCCCTCTGCGATGATGATGGAGCTGCTCACGGCTCCTATCGACGCTTCCAGCGCGACGGCCGTGAGCTTGGTGGCTTCAACTGGGTTACCCTCCTCGTCGAGTATGGTCACCGTTATCTTCGCGGTGGAGCGGCCGTCAGCCGGAACCTCGGCGGGGTCGCTCGTGACACGTAGGGAGGTGGGCGTAGGCCCCTTCTCCTCCTTCTTCTTCAGGACGAGGAAGTAGTACCCCGCCGCCGCCCCGACTATCACCAGGGCGCCCAGGATCAGGGCGAGGGGCAGCCCAGGCTTGGGCTCCACTACAACCGACATCGTCTCGGTTTGGGTGCCTCCCCTGTCGTCTGTCACCGTGAGGGTCACCGTGAAGGTGCCGGTTGAAGCGTACGTGTGTGTGGGGTTAGGCTCGTGGCTCACGGGGCTGCCGTCCCCGAAGTCCCACGTGTAATCCACTACCTCGCCGTCGGTGTCGTTGGTGCCCGATGAGCTGAAGGGCAGCTCCTCCTCCGCCGTCCCCTCGGGCGGCGCGGAGATCACCGCCGTAGGCGGCACGTTGGGCGGCAGCTCCACGGTGCATGTGGCCGTGTCTGTGTCGGTGGCTCCCGAGTTGTCCGTGACTGTGAGGGTGACCGTGTAGGTGTCCGCCTCGATGTAGATGTGGGTGGCGTTCCAGTCGTAGACGGCCGGCGTGCCGTCGCCGAAGTCCCAGCTATACTCGATTATGGTGCCGTCCGGGTCGTTGGAGCCGGTGGAGTC
>CAZTZC010000260.1:0-1821 GCA_964618045.1 uncultured Candidatus Bathyarchaeia archaeon
GGCGCAGACGCTCCACGTCCAGCCCGGCGGCAGCTCCTCGACGCAGTACTGCAGCATCTTGGGCGTCGCGCTGAACCCGGTTCTGCCGATCATGACGAACTGTATGTGGAGCGGTGCCTCGAAGACGCCCTCGTCGGCGAGCATCTTGGCCGTGTTGATCATCCCTGTGTCGTATACCTCCAGCTCAGGCTTGATGCCGTGGTCCCTCATGTAGCCTGCCCACCGCTTTATTCGGGGCACGTCGTTCATGAAGACGCCGCGGTAGGGCGGCGTCCAGTGGTTGACGGTGCCCATGTTCATGGACATCATCTCCTGGCCCAGGCTGCACCGCTCCTCGATCATCCTGTCCAGCGCCTCGTCCGTCGCCCGCCTGCCGCCGCCGGTGGTTACGTTGGTGATGATGTCGCACCTGTTCTTGATCATCTCCACGTACCGCTTCAACAGCGGGTTGGGGTCGGGGGCCGGCTTCCCTGTGCCCGGCTCCTTGGCGTGGAGATGCACTATGCTCGCGCCGGCCTCCCAGCACCGGACCGTCTCCTCTGTGATCTCCTCTGCCGTCGTCGGCACGTGGGGCGTCATCTCCCTGCTAACAGGCTCGCCTCCAGTCACCGCGGCGGTGATGATGAGCTTACTCATGACTATCGGTACATACTCTGCGGGTCAGCGGATAACTTTAATGAGAGGTGTCAGATGGACAGCCCGCCGGGCAGCGTCTGCTGAACCTCTACCGTATAGCCCTCGGGGTCCTTGAACATGAAGACCCTGATCTTGAGCCTCTCCGATTCCCGTGGCAGCTCCTCGATCTCCAGGCCGTTCCTCCTCAGCTTGGCGTGCCAAGCGTCGACGTCCTCCACGTTGAGGCACAGTATGACGGGCTTGATGTCGTTAGCCCTGTGGTAGCCGTGGGCTCCGTCCACCAGGCCCACGTATGCGCCGTCCCTTATCCTGTGTATCTTGCTCCAGCCCTGGTCGACCACCATCTCGAAGCCCATCACATTCTCGTAGAACTCCGTGGCGCGGGGCAGGTCCCGGTAGTAGAGCCAGGTTATTACTCCCCTTACCTTCTCGCTCATGTATGTAAAGAGGTGGAAGATGATAATAACGGTGACCTGGAGCGATGATCATGTTACACCAACCAAAGGGTTTACTGGTATATACTACTCCACGGCACCTACATACTCTGTTCGGGAGTTTAGAACAAGTGTTCGCATCCTTGGCATAATATCCAAGCTACGAATATACTCTGTACGATCAAAGATGAATAAAACAAAGAAAATGGCGATCACCCTCCTCCTAGTAGCGGTGAACGCCGCGGTCCTGTACGGCATCTACGCCTTCGCGGTCACCCCGGAGCCCTTCAACCCGGTCACACAGAGCTACGAGTGGGCCAGGGACAGGGCCCTAGAGTATCTAGACATAGCAGACCCCGGCTGCTGGAGCGTCACCGACCCCAACAACGGCCTAATAGGCGCCACAGCGAAGATATACGCGTCGGGCAACCTCAGCGTCACCGTCAGCCACAACCTGAACCCCTCGGCGGCGTTCATGGTCACCGTGGAGCACGGGGATGCGACGACAAACCTCTGGGTGCAGCAGGACGGCGCGGTACAGACCATAAACTAAATTTCTTTTCCACTATAACCTGTAGCGGGATCGTATCCCCTTTTATTTCACGTACCGTCACAAGCAGAACCCCGTGACAAGCTAAACATTTTTAGGAACACCTAACACCCTAATCTGAAAGAACCTTGAGCATACGCGTACTATTCAACCCAATAAACAGGGAGCTGACGGCCGAGAAAGGCGACAACCTGCTGCACC
>CAZTZC010000261.1:0-1803 GCA_964618045.1 uncultured Candidatus Bathyarchaeia archaeon
TGCTGGATAGAAGATGGCTGTGGGGCGAGAGAATCTACCCCTTCCCCGGGGTGACGAACAAAGACGCGGCCCTTTTTCCCAGGAAGATCGACGGCAAATACGTCATGTTTCACAGAATCGAGCCAGATCTATGGATAGCCTACTCGTATGACATGAAGACATGGTTCGACTCCAAGAAAGTCATGAGCCCAAGGAGCGGTACGTGGGACGGCGTAAAGGTCGGCATCGCCGGCCCCCCCATCGAGATCGATGAAGGCTGGCTGCAGATATACCATGGAGTGGACGACAAACGGGTGTACAGATTGGGAACCCTACTGTTGGATAGAGACAACCCCGAGAACATCATCTATAGATCAGCGGACTCCATTCTAGAGCCCTACGAGACATACGAGCGCCGAGGCCAAGTGCCCAATGTGGTCTTTAGCTGTGGCGCAATAAAACGGGGAGACTGGCTGCAGCTGTCTTACGGCGCCTCAGACACAGTGGTCGCCGTTTCAAACCTTTCCCTCGATGACATACTATCATCATACTTGGGTAAGATACCCAGATCTTCGTAGTTTTAAAGCAAGGAAAAAACCGGATAGAAGAAAGAAAACCAGACTCAGTTGGTGTCCACCTACCTCGACAGACGAACCAGCACCGACGCAACGTAGCCCTCCTCGTTGAAAGCAGGCACGAGAGCCACCGTCTACAGAGAAGGGGATATATGAATTTATCCAGTCTCAACAACACTTTAACGCCATGAGCATCGACGCCGAGCTCACTGATAAGGTCAAGAAGAACGCCCACAGGTACGGCTTCGACCTCGTAGGCATAGCCTCAGCCGACGCCCTCGACGCCGTCCCCCACTACATCGCACACCGCGACTACCTCACATGGACCATGAAGACAGGCGACTACCTCGAAGGCGCCAGCATCGCCATAATACTCGGCGCCCGCGTCTGGGACAACCTCCACGACCTGGTAATCAGGGTCGGCGACCACCACGAGTACCCAGACGAGTGGAGGACCGCCTCTACGCCCGGAGAATGGTCAGGCTCCTCAACAGGGAAGGCTACAGAACCGTCCTCGAGCCCGACCTCCTCTCCAAGAAACGGATGGCCCAGCTCGCCGGCCTAGGCTGCATCGGCAAGAACAGCCTCTTGATAAACCCGAGTACGGCCCTTGGGTGCGGCTCAGAAGCATAGTAACAGACGCCCCCCTCGTCCCCGACCCGCCCTTCACGGAGGACCTGTGCCGAGGCTGCGACGAGTGCGTGAAGGCCTGCCCCGTGGGCACCCTAACCCCCTACGCGGTGGACCTCGACAGATGCCTCCTGGGCATGCCCATGGAGCAGAGGCTAAGCGACGAGTACCGCGAAACCTACGAGAGGCACAGCCCCATGGTCACCGAGAACATGTGGATAATGTGCCAGACCTGCCAGAGAGCCTGCCCCGTAGGAAAAGAACAGAGAAGCAAAAGGATCGGAAGAGGCACAGGGCCTGTGGACGAACGCGTGTAACACAAATAGGGTACAAAACAGCTGGATCAGGAAACCATATACCCTATCTCTAGGCACAGGCATGTTCATCACGGGGGCTCGTGGTTACTCATGGCTGCCTTGGATCTGGGTGAGGTAATCAGAAACCACATCTACGTGAGGCAGTTATACTCAGCTGATAGGAGAGAGGATGGAGAGTGTCTTTTCTCGTCAGGTGACCTACACGAAAAACTATCATGTATCTACGACAGACTCGGCGTCGAGCCACGGTCCCAAGACGAGTTAAGCGTCGTCGTGAAGCTACCAGGGAACCCGAACCCCAT
>CAZTZC010000262.1:0-1795 GCA_964618045.1 uncultured Candidatus Bathyarchaeia archaeon
CCGGGTTCGGGACCGTGATGAACATGTACTTCGTCGGCTACTTCATGGATCTCATCATGGCCTGGGGCCTCGTCCCCGTGCCTCGGAGCCTGCCGGGTCAGCTGGCTCTACTTATGGGGGGCATCTTGGTGCTCGGCGCGGCGTCTTTCATGTACCTCAACCCCAGGCTTGGCGCAGGCCCGAGGGATGGGCTGATGATGGGTCTCGTCCAGAGGCTGGGCAGACCCGTCTACCAGGTGAGGGGAGCCATAGAGGTCACGGTACTCGTTCTAGGCTACCTCCTGGGTGGGCCCGTGGGCATCGGCACCCTCATCACGGCGTTCACGACGGGCTACGCCGTCCAGCTCGCGTTCAGGCTCGGGGGCTACGATAAGAACACTAGACACATGGACCTCTACGGCCTTGTCCGATACCTGCGCGGCTCGGAGCCCTGAAGGGGAAAACGTATTCTGTCCCGGGCCTAACATGACTTGATAGCCACGCCGAAGATCCTTGGTATGTCCTGGAGTTCAGGGCATACAAGTTTAAAACATACAAAGAAGTATACGCGCGCGGCTTTGATCGGGTGCGCGCGTGTTTATTTATCTGCTCGCTAGCCCACCTGCGATTTCTCCGCCATCTATCACGAAGTAGTTTCCTGTGATGAAGGCGGCTTCATCCGAAGAGAGGAAGGCGAAGAGGGCTGCAACCTCGTCGGGTCGCCCCACCCGCTTTAGAGGCACCTTGCTCTCGAATTCGTGAAGCATCTCAGGGGTGTACTCCGCCTCCTGCATGGGCGTGAGGATGAACCCGGGGCATACAGCGTTCACCCGTATCTTCGGCGCTAGCTCCAGCGCCATGGAGCGCGTCAGCTCGATTACGCCCGCCTTCGATGCGTTGTAGTCGGCGTAGAAGGGATACCCCATGATGCCGTTGGTCGACCCCATGTTCAGGATCACCCCGCCGTCGCCGTCAAGCATCCTTCGAGCGCTTTCCTGGGCGACGAAGAAAACCCCGTTCAGGTTGACATCCAGCACCTTGCGCCATTCCTGTGGCGTGATATCCATGAATGTATGTCGTATGCTGATCCCCGCGTTGTTGATGAGCACGTCCAAGCCGCCCGTCATCTCGTCCAGTTCACCGAATGCTCGCGCCACGTCATCCGCATCCGAGACATCCGCCTTAATGGTCCCGCTCAGCGAGGGCAACTCGCCCTCGATCCGGGTGATCGCTTTATCGCTGATGTCCATTACGACGACTCGGCTGCCCTCCTCCAGAAACCTCTTCGCTGTCGCGGTCCCGATCCCACCGGCCCCGCCGGTTATGAGAACCCGTTTATCTTTCAATCCCTTCATGATCTATTCACACCGTCCCGGCCAGGCCCCCTCCATCCACAACCAGCGCCGTGCCCGTGACGTAAGAGGCGGCGTCGCTCGCCAGAAACAACACGGCGTTGGCGATCTCCTCTGGTCTACCTATCCTCTGCAAGGGACGCTGCTTTGCCTCTGCCAGGAACTCCTCCCTGGGGATGCCTAGCTGCCGAGCCTCGCCGTAAAGCATAGGCGTCTCCGTGTCCCCTGGGCAGATGCAGTTGACGCGGATGTTCTGTGGGCCATGGTCAAGAGCCATCGCCTTGGTCAGAAGCACGACGGCTCCCTTCGACGCACAGTAGGAAGCCGCCTTCGCTCCACCCACGATCCCCCACCCCGACGCGGTGTTGATGATGACGCCGCCACCCGGCTCGGCCATGACGGGTACCACGTATTTCGAGAAGATGAAAACCGACTTGACGTTCGTAGCCATCACCCGGTCCCAC
>CAZTZC010000263.1:0-1769 GCA_964618045.1 uncultured Candidatus Bathyarchaeia archaeon
GGGCTCCAGTCCCCCGTGACGCGGCTCGACGTGGTCAGGGAGGGCCCGACCACGGCAGTCGTCGACGGGAACAACGGCATGGGGATGGTGGTAGCCAAGAGGTCGATGGACCTATGCATCGAGAAGGCCAGAGAGCTCGGGATGGGCATGGTCGCGGTCAGGAACTCCACCCACTTCGGGATAGCCGGCTACTACGCCGAGATGGCGGCGAAGCGGGGGCTCATAGGCATCACGGGGACGAACGCCAGGCCATCGATGGCGCCCACCTTCAGCGTCGAGCCGATGCTCGGCACCAACCCATTAACGTTCGCGTTCCCCTCCGACGAGGAGTTCCCATTCAGCCTAGACTGCGCAACCTCGATAATCCAGAGGGGTAAGGTCGAGCTCTTCGCACGGAAGGGAGAAGAGCTGCCGCCGGGGCTCGTGATCAGAAGCGACGGCTCCACCGGCACCGACCCAGACGAGGTGTTGAGGGACCTATTGTCGGGGGAGGCGGCTCTGCTCTCCCTGGGGGGCATGGGCGAGGAGACCGCCGGCTACAAGGGATACGGCTACGCCACCGTAGTCGAGATACTGTCCGCGTCTCTACAGTCGGGGTACTTCTTGAAGGCGATAAACGGCGTGAACCTGGGCCACTTCTTCATAGCGATAGACGTGTCTGCGTTCACCGAGCTCGATGACTTCAAGCAGAGGACGGGAGACATACTTCGCTCGCTGAGGGCAGCCAGGAAGGCTCCGGGGGCTAACCGTGTCTACACGGCGGGTGAGAAAGAGTACCTGACGTCGCTGGAGCGTAGGGTGAAAGGGGTGCCCATCAACGCCAGCGTCCAGATGGAGCTGATCCAGATGAGGGACGAGCTTGGGCTACACCAGCACCGCCTCCCCTTCGATTAGACCATAAGCTCCACGAAAACGTTATCCGGGCGCCGACCCAACTTCTTCCTGATTATCATGAAGAAGCAAGGTTTCTCGGGCATATTCTGTCTCCCCGTAACTCCCTTCAGGAAGGACGAGGTGGACGAGGAGGGTCTTCGCAGGGTGGTTGAGACTATCGTCAGGGACGGCGCCGACGGCCTCGTGCCCACGGGCGCCACCGGAGAGTTCCCGTACCTGCTCCACGAGGAGAGGAAGAAGATATGGGGGATCACGCTGGACGCGGCCAACGGCAAGATACCGGTCACCGCCGGGACAGGCGCCGTCAGCACGAAGGAGGCCATACAGTTCACGCAGGAGGCGCTTGACGTCGGGTGCGACGGCGTCATGCTAAGCCACCCGATACTCATGCAGGCCAACGACGACGAGACGTACCGCCACTTCGCCGCGGTCGCCTCGAAGGTAGATATACCCATCATAATGTATAACAACCCCGGCCTCGGCAAATCCATGTCACCCTCGGTGATCGAGAGGCTGGGCAAGGAGTACGACAACATAGTCTCCTACAAGGAGGACGACTTCAGCCACATCAGGTTCGCGGAGATAATCAGGAGAAACAAGGACCAGATAACGTTATTCACGGGCAGCCCTGCGGCGTACCTCAGCTTCCTGACCCACGGCGCCCATGGGGCCCTCATCGCAGAGTTCCAGGCGTTCCCGCACCTCATGAAGGGCGTCAAGGAGAGCTACGAGAAGGGCGACCATGTGAAGGCCGTCTACTACCACGAGAAGATAATGAAGATGTTCAACATCATCGGCACCTACTTCGTGGGGGCCAGCTTCTGGGGCAGATACAAGGCGATATGGAGGCTGAGGGGCCTCGACATAGAGTTCGA
>CAZTZC010000264.1:0-1748 GCA_964618045.1 uncultured Candidatus Bathyarchaeia archaeon
TCGGATGCGCCGGTGGTCGACCCCAGGGGCGAGGTGGCCGCGTTCTGCGACTCCACCAACGGCTGGTTGCCCCTCGTGTGCACCATGAACGTGACCGTGGCAACAGAGCTGACGCGGGGACTCCTAGGGCTCAGTTACGCCGAGCTGGAGACCACCGTCTCGGAGGCCCCTCCAGGGTGCGACGGACTCGTTCTGCTCCCCTACCTCACCGGGGAGCGCACACCTAACGTGCCCCAAGGGAAGGGGGTGCTCTATGGGCTTACCCCCGCGAGCTTCGAGGCAGGGCGCATAGCACGCGCCGCCATGGAGGGCGTCACCATGGGCCTCAACTACGGCCTCAACAGGATGAGGGAGCTGGGCATAGACCCACTGGAGATCAGGCTCACCGGAGGCGGGGCGAGGAACAGGGCGTGGAGAAGGATCGCCGCAGACGTGTTCGACGCAGAGATCGTGACCCTCAAAGAGGAGGAGGGGGCGGCCTACGGCGCCGCCCTCCAGGCCATGTGGACTCACAGGCTCCAGCAGGGGGAACAGGTGACCATGAGCGAGATCACGGATGAACTAGTCGAGATCGATGAACCAAGCAGACTGAAGCCCATACGACGCAACGTGGAGATCTACGAGAGGCTGCAGTCCACCCAGGACCGGCTGAGCAGGGACCTGAGAGGGCTCTTCAACGACTCTGGGTGATGCGTCTTATGGGTGGGGAGGAGGAGAGGGAAAGCCAGGGGCCGGCGGCGCTTGCTTCCCTCCTGCTGTCCAACTACTCCATCTACCCCGGCACCATACTGACGTCGATTCTGCTCGTCGAGATCGCTGAGACCTTTGACTCAGGCGTCGGCGTGGTAAGCCAGATCAGGACGCTGTCCTCGGTCCTCGGCTTCGTGACGGCCGTCGCCATGGGGGCGCTGAGCGTCAGGTACGGCGGCAGACTTCTGCTCGCCGCCGGGCTGGTGCTGCTGAGTCTGTCTTGCGTGGGCAGTGCCGCGGCGCCCAGCTTGGTACTGCTGTTCATGCTTTATTCGCTGAACGGCGTCGCATCTAACGTCGTGTTCCCCATGCTGACGTCGCTGGTTGGCGAGTACTATCCCCCGGAGAGAAGGGCGAGGGTCATGGGCTGGATAGGCGCCTCTGGAGGCCTCTCCTACATGCTGGGGGCGCCGATAATCGCGTACCTGGCCTCGGCGGGCGGGTGGAGGCTCCCCTTCGTCGCCTACGCCGCGGCGATGCCGGTGGCCGCCCTGGCGCTGACGTTGTGGAGGCTGCCGGCCACACCAGTCAAAGTAGACACCATCGGCATCAGCGAAGGGTTCCGGGCTATAGCATCCAATCGGTCTGCCATGGCGGCTCTAGGGGCCGTAACCCTGAGGGCGGCGTCCACCGAGAACATATACTTCTACAGCTTCACGTATCTACGGGAAATCCATGGCGCATCCCAGGTACAGGTCTCGCTGATATACTCTGTGGCCTCCCTCACGTTCCTGCTGGGCTCGTTCTTCTGCGGGAGCTTCACGGATAGGCTGGGGGTGAAGGGGGCCCTCGTAACGTCTTTGGGGGTGGCGCTCCTGTCCCAGGCTGCCTACTCGTACCTTCCTCTCTGGCTGGGCGCGTCGGTGATCGTCGTCGGGCACTTCTTCTTCTCCCTCCAGTACTCCGCGGCCAACACGCTGGTGCTTGAACAGGTCCCGGAGTACAGGGGGAGCATGATGTCCATGAGCTCCGCACTCTCATACCTGGGCTACGGGTTA
>CAZTZC010000265.1:0-1742 GCA_964618045.1 uncultured Candidatus Bathyarchaeia archaeon
ACATGGAACAAGGTTTCAGAGGCTCTTGTATACTCTGCCTTTCTCCACGACGCCGTGTCTGAACTTCTCCTCATAGTCTTTGAAAGCGTGTTTACCCTCTCTGTTGGGTACCTTCCCTACGTTGTCGGCGCTTATTTCCCTGGCTATCTCCATGGAGCGCCTATGAGCTCGTCGTAGCTGTTAACGTCGATGCCGTAGAGGCGAGGCCCGATGATCCGTGGGTACGTGACGAAGACATGTACCTCACTGACGCCCGCGTCCCGAAGCCTCTGACGCTGCCCCTCATGGTGTCACCGCAGACGATGCTGTCGTACACCACGGCGACGCACCAATTTAGCGAATTTACGGCGCTTATGAACGGTGGTTGGGTAGAATGTGAATCAATTTTTAGATCGTGTTAGGTTAACTGCCTGTTTCCGGTGGCGAGTTGGTCAGGAGTAGAAGGTGATTACGTCCTCGTCCATCGGGGGGTGTGTGAGCCTCACCTTCTGGCCTCCGAACCTGACGCTGCGGCCCCATATTCGGGTGTACCGCAGCTCGTCCTTCAGCCTCCTGTGGACCTTGTCGGCTACGTCCTCCACGGTGGCGCCGTTCCTTATGATCATGGGCTCGTCGTAGTCGGGTTCCTCGCCCTTGGGCCTCATGTATACCCGTATGAACTCTAGCTTCCTGAATATCTGGTCCTTGAGCTGGTCCAGGTTGACGTCGTTGTCGGCGCTGATGGGCAGGAACTCGAACCTAAGCGACTCTTCGAGCTCGGAGAGGTAGCTCTGGTCCACCATGTCGATCTTGTTGACCACCGTGAGGGTGGGGACGTAGACCCTGTTCTTCATGAGGACGTCGATGAGCTGGTCGTATGTTATGTCCTCGCGTATGGTGACGTGGGCGTTGGGCATGCCGTAGCCCCGGAGAACCTGCTTCACGCCCTCCTCGTCCACGTGGGTTACGCCCGCCAAGTCGGTTACTGTGACGCCGCCCGATGACCGCTTCCTCACGGTGACCTTGGGCATGGCCTCGTCCGGCCTTATGCCTATGGCGCGGACCTCGTCCAGCAGCATCTCCCTGACGTCTGGGTTGAACACGTCCAGCATCACCAGCAGCAGGTCGGCGCTTCGGGCGGCGGAAAGCACCCGTTTCCCCAGGCCCTTGCCCTCGGAGGCGCCCTTGATGATGCCGGGGATGTCCAGAACCTGTACCCTGGCCCCCTTGTGGTTGAGTATGCCCGGTATGACCGTGAGGGTGGTGAAGTCGTAGGCGCCCACCTTGCTGTCGCTCCCTGTGAGGCTGTTCAGGAGCGTGGACTTGCCGACGCTGGGGAGCCCGAGGAGCACCACGGTGGCGTCCCCGTCCTTCTTGACGCCGTAGCCGTCGCCGGCGGCGCCTCCCCGTGATGTCTGCTCCTCCAGCTGATGCCTCAGCTTCGCGAGCCTGGCCTTGAGTACCCCGAGGTGCCGCTCCGTGGCCTTGTTGACCTGGGTGCGGCGCATCTCCTCCTCGATCTCCTTGATCTTCTCGGGTATACCCATGAAGTGATGAGGACTGCTGCGCAAAAGAAAAACGTTGCCTCAAAACACCTGTTTTTACTCCATAATGGGAGTGATGTAGCAATGAAGAGGGCTTGGTTCAGCTGAAGCTTAACTAAGTTTTTGCTGAGTCACCGTGATTAGATCACTTTAAACATTTATCATTGTTCCATGTGACAAGGATATTGAATTTCTCATTATAACTATAGCTAATACAAA
>CAZTZC010000266.1:0-1741 GCA_964618045.1 uncultured Candidatus Bathyarchaeia archaeon
GGCACCCTCAGGGAGGTCAGCGTCACCGTCGCAGGGGAGCCGGATGACTGGCTGCTTGAGCTCCACACCGGGGCCTGGTTCGGCAACATGATCCTGCCTGGAGCCGGTGGATTCCTTATAGCCGGCCCGGTGGGCACAGCCGCGGCCGCAGGCACCACGACGCTGCTCGCCGTCACGTACGGCCGCAAGCTCAAGAACAGGATCAAGGAACTCGTGAAGAAGCACAGCGGTAAGAAGTACACAGAGGAAAAGGTGGAGACATTCATCTCGTAGGAGTTGGAAGCATGCCCGAGAAGACAAGGAAAGAACTGGAGAAGCTCGAGGAGAGAGCCGAGAAGCTCGTCGAGAAGGCCAAGGAGACGCCCAAGAGGGTGGTGATGGGCCTCAAGAGTG
The DNA here is from genome assembly GCA_964618045.1 of uncultured Candidatus Bathyarchaeia archaeon. Classification (GTDB taxonomy): domain Archaea; phylum Thermoproteota; class Bathyarchaeia; order TCS64; family TCS64; genus RBG-16-57-9. The sequence goes on from CAZTZC010000266.1 coordinate 394, forward strand.
AGTTCAAGGAGATAGCCCACGACGGTAAGAAGCTAGCCAAGAGGATCGACGACTCAACCGACAAGGCGGAGGAGAAGACTAGGAAGACCTTCAAGGCCCTAGGCGACAGGCTGGAGAAGCTTCTCAAGAAGCTCAACGACGACTGGTCCGAGCTGGCTGATGAGCCAAACACTAATCTACTGGAGTAGCACTTCAACGAGGCGACGGCTCTGACATACCTCCTCTTTATTCTGACAGGCGTCATCGTCTGCCTAGGATACATAGGCAACTTTCTGTTCAACCGGAAGGGTATCCCGGACAACCTTCTACTGATCTTATTCGGCATAGCCCTCGGCCCGGCTCTGCACCTCATAGATCCAACTGGGTTCACAAGTATAGCGCCCATCTTCAGCAGCTTGGCGCTGCTAATCATATTGTTCGACGGGGGCATGAACCTTAACCTCTACAAGGTGCTGGAGGAGAGCCCCAAGGCCATGGTGCTCGGTGTCGTGAATGTGCTGCTAAGCATGGCGTTGACCGTGGCTTTCACCAGAGTGGTCTTGGGCTGGGAGCTGCTCCACGGACTCCTTCTGGGCACCATCGTAGGCGGCACGAGCAGCAGCATAGTGCTCTCCCTCACAAGAAAGATGGATGTCCCTGAGCGCATAAACACTCTTCTGAACCTCGAGTCGGTGTTCACGGACGCCATCGTGATAGTGCTAGGCATAACCTTCCTCGACCTCATCGTCAGCGCCAAGTCCATGGTGTTCAGCGAGGTGGCTAAGAGCATCGCCAGCGCCTTCAGCATAGGCGTCGTCTTCGGTCTCATCTGTGGATTGGTGTGGCTCAGACTGCTGAGCGTCATCAGGGACCAGACCTACGACGACATCCTGACGCTATCGGTGACTCTGTTCTTCTACGGCTTGACGGAGATGGTGGGAGGCAACGGAGCCATCTTCGCCCTCATATTTGGACTCGTGCTGGGGAACGGGGCCGAGATCGGCGGGATCTTTAGGATGGAAGGCATCGTTGAGATCGGAGGCATAATGAGGAAGTTCATGAGCCAGATGAGCTTCTTCATACGCACCTACTTCTTCGTCTACCTGGGCCTCATACTGTTCATCGAGAACAGGATGACCGTCCTCTACAGCGTCGCCCTGTCTCTGCTGCTGCTGGTGGGCAGATTCATAGGCGTCATGTTCACAACCTTCAGGGACCCCGAGCTAGGCGAGTACAGCAGCATCCTGACGTCGATGATGCCACGAGGACTGGCGGCGGCCATCATGGCGCAGCTGGTGGCTTCGTCGGGCATCGCCTACTCCTCAATGTTCCCGGAGCTCATAATGATAGTGATCATAGTCTCCGTGGT
>CAZTZC010000267.1:0-1723 GCA_964618045.1 uncultured Candidatus Bathyarchaeia archaeon
TCAACAAGGCCATGGGGGTGCTGGAGTGCATACAGCACGAGTTCTACCGCCGCGTCGCGGCGCCCTACGAGGACACCAAGATAGAGCAGAACGGCGACGTCTAACCCACTTTTTTTATCACCCGATTGAGTGGCTTCATTATTAGGAGCGGTCACCCCCCGGAGCATCCGGCATGTTACATGTTTCAGGCAACTTTACCGGTAACATTAAGGGCTAGTCCATGTCCTTTTGTTTGAAGGAAATGTCAGAGCGGAAACGGGTGATCATCTGCACCGGCGCCCCCGGGAACGGAAGGGACGAGATGCTCAACGAGCTGGACGAGATAGCCAGCTTCGGTTATCACCACCTCTTCCAGTACATCGTCGAGGAGGCGCGGCTCGACGGCACCAACCTCAACAAGATCAACATCCTGGACTTCTACGACAGCCAGCCCGAGAAGATGGAGGACTACCGCAAGCGGGCCATAGGCAAGATAGTGGCCGAGATCGACAGTAAGGGCGGCGTCCACATCGTCAGCACTCCCTACCACTTCGAGTGGAAGGGCAACCGGTTCCAGGGCTTGACGGAGGAGGACGTGAGGCTCATCGACCCCGACCTCTTCATAATAATCTTCGACGACTTCGTCAGGGTCAGGGACAGGCTGGGCAAGGACACCCAGTGGCAGGACCACAAGTACACCCTCGGCGAGATCGCCAACTGGCGCCGCGAGGAAGTCAACGGCATCTACCACCTCGCCGAGGCCTTCAAGCCGCGGAAGGAGATACAGCTCGTCGCCTACGAGAGCGGGCCCAAACTCCTCCGCGACCTTGTCTACAAGCCTGGGAAGGAGACCATGTACCTCAGCCACCCCATCACCGGCGAGGGCCCCGACTTCTTCAGGCAAATCACCAGGTTCCTGGACAGCCTCAGCGAGTACTACGTCATCTACGACCCATACCTCATCAAGGACTGGGACATCGTGGAGCAGTGGAGGGACGCGGTCAACGAGACCATCGACGCAGACCAGGAGATGCCCGACACCTTCACCTTCAGCATGACCTATAGGGACGGCCCCCTGAAGGCCGAGTTCGACATCCGGGAGGTTGAGACTGCCATCAAGAACCTCAGGTTCCAGATCATCGACAGCGACTACAAGATCATCGAGAACAGCGACATGACCGTGGTATATCATCCGAGGAAGAGCATCTCGGCGGGCGTAATGTGTGAGATGGTCTACGCTAAGAGCCTGGCGAAGCTGGTGTACGCTTATTATCCGTATGAGCCGAGCCCGTTCTTCGAGTGGTACGCCACACGCATCTTCACCGACCCCGACGAGATGAGGGACTTCCTAATCAAGGAGAGCAAGATGACGGGGCAGAGGCCCCTCGACTTCTTCAGCCAGCCACCCCCAAAGGACTAGAATACACTGTTTTTTGGACTAGAAAGGTCAGGGCTTCACTCCAGCGCAGAGAACGTAGCCTATGTACTTGCTGGCCAACTTGTCCCTGAGCAGCACGCTTTTCCCTTTGCTGATCTTGCCGTAGCGTCTACGTATCTTACCACTTCTTAAAGCCAGCACCAGCATCTCCCAGAGGATGCCCATGAACCTGCCCCAGCCGCCGACCTCCTCGATCATGCTCAGCGACTCGGCCTGCCCCATGTAGTTGGAGTACTCCTCGACGACGACGTCCGTGAACCCGGCAGCCGCGAACGCCTCCCTCCAGACAGATGGGCTCCTCAGCGT
>CAZTZC010000268.1:0-1723 GCA_964618045.1 uncultured Candidatus Bathyarchaeia archaeon
ATCTGTCAAACACACCATAGGGGACGGAAACGGATTCGTCAAGACCGAGCACCTCAGCCATGTCCTCGGCCTCGCCTTTGAGGTACTCCTGGCGATAGGAATCGCCTATCTCCGGACTGGCCTTCATTATGATTCCCGCTTCGGCGCCGTCGACGCCGGCCTCCCAGGAGCCCGTGGTGCTGACGGGCACTCCGCCGTCATATTCCTTTGAATCCTCGCCGAAGTACCAGACGTTGCCATCACTGTCCTGGGCGTACCAGTCGTACGTCTCTTCCACCAGCTCGTCGTCCTCATCCCAGACCCTGTCCCTGACGACGGTACAGGCCACACCGAGGACCTCCCTGGTGTCGCGGGTGACGTAGACCTCGCCTCTCTCTGGCCCCTCCTCCGTCTCTGCCTGGTAGAACAGAGTGGTGCCCGGCGTCAGGGGCAAGTACGGGTTGTCGATGGTCGGAACAAAGCCGGCGGAGTCCACCGTCGGGCTGTAGGCTTCTTCAGCTGGTGGGGGCATAGGCGACGCAGCCTCACAAGCCGCCAGCGCGAGCATCACCGCCGCGCCAAGCAGAGTCAATGGTCGCTTGCCTGTGGACGACATCGCTCACTCCATTGTATCACGTCGTTCACCCCAGCCGGAGCGGTTCCTGAGGGGGCAGATCAGGACCGCGCCGGAAGCTGAATGGTCGGGGGATTTGCAGATACCATTGACAATTCAATACCATAGTGTATCGATGACGGTGTGGAGGTAACAGGAGATGCCTGAGATCAAGGTGGACTGCAGCAATCAGACCTGCCCGGTGCCGTTGGTGGAAACGCGGAAGGCACTGAGGAAGGCCAAGGAAGGTGACGTCGTCGAGGTCACCGGCACCCATCCTGCCTCCAAGAAAGAGATACCGATGGCCGTCAAGGCGCTGGGGCTGGAGCTCATGGACGTTCAGGAGAAGGACGGAGTGTGGAAGATAAGGATACGCAGGTAGAAGGAGGAAGCGGCTATGGGTAACAAAGCTACCATAATAGTCCACAGCGGTGATATGGACAAGATCTACAGTGCTCTCATCGTAGCCAATGGGGCGCTGGCAATGGGGATGGAAGTGTCGCTATACTTCACCTTCTGGGGACTCCAGCGGCTCAAGAAGGGTGCGCTGGAGAAGGGCCCCCTCTCCAGGATGAACATGCTGGGCCTGGGCAAGTGGATGGTCAAGCGGAGAATGAAGAAGGCCGGCGTGGCCTCTCTAGAGAGGCTGCTGCAGGACTTCAGGGAGCTGGGAGGCAAGATACTTGCCTGCGACATGACGATGGAAGTAATGGGGATGAAGAAGGAAGACCTCCGCGACGATTTGATATCGGAATACTGTGCCGTGGGCACCTACATTGATGAGGCCAGAGAATCAACTGTGACCCTCTTCATATAGACAGGAGGGAGACATGTCAGATAGACGGCAGGTATATCTGGATAACTCGGCGGCCACCCGGCTGGATGAGCAGGTACTGGAGGCAATGAAGCCGTACTTCTTCGATAAGTACGCCGTTGCCACCTCGGAGTTCGCCTACTCTCAGGGCATAGAGGCCCGGGAAGTGCTGGACGGCGCCAGAGAAGCTCTGGCTGCGGCTCTGGGAGCAGCACCCGGAGAGCTCATCTTCACCTCGGGAAGCACCGAGTCCTCAAACATCGCCCTGAAGGGCGTGGGGCTGGCTCTTGGCAGCAAGAAAGGAAAGCACATCATCG
>CAZTZC010000269.1:0-1715 GCA_964618045.1 uncultured Candidatus Bathyarchaeia archaeon
CGCGTCCATGACGCCGATGGCCTCCTCGGGGCCGACCACCTGGCCGCTGCTCGTCTTGCGGGTCACGGCCTCGTAGATCTGGACGAAGGGGCTGTAGTAGGTGACGGGGCAGTCGCTGTTGCCGCCTGCGATGATGCCCATCTCCTTCATCGTCCTGTGGGGGTGGAGCCACCTGCTACGCTCTGGGCCGAAGTTCTCGGCGTACTGGTCCCCAAGCCCATACATGTAGCCTATGCTGCTGCTGGGCGTGACTCCCAGCTCCTTGATGCGCCTCAGCTGCTTCGGCGTGCACAGGCTGTTGTGCTCTATCCTGTGCCTCATGTCCGGCTTCGGGTTCCGTCTCTGGGCCTCCTCGATGGCGTCCAGCGCCATGTCGACGCCCCTGTCTCCGATGCTGTGGATGCTGACGCGTAGCCCAGCGTCGTGGGCCTTGTTGACGAGGCGCTTCACCTCCTCGGGCTCGGTCATCCACAGGCCGAGTCCCTTGGGGCCTCTGTGCTGGGGCGTGTATACGCAGCACGTGCCGCCGGCGCCGCTGCCGTCCCCCATGATCTTCACGGACATGACCCTGAGCCACTCGTCTCCGAAGCCGCTCTCGACGCCGGCGAGCACTAGGGCGTCCAGCACTCCTCCCGGCACATCCGAGTTGACGCTCACCATGAGGTTCATCCTGACCTGCCTCACCCCGTCGTCCAGCAGCTGCTTGTACGCCCTTATCTCGCTCTTGCGGCCGCTGGCGTTGTGGGTAGACGTCACGCCCCACTCGCTGAACTGGTCCACAACCTTCCTGAAGCTCTCCTTCAGCTCAGCCACCGTGTACTCCGGTATGTGCTCCCTGACGAGGCCAGTGGCGTTCTCGTAGAGGAGCCCCGTGTGCAGCCCGTCCTCGTTCCTCTCCAGCTCCCCGCCCGGCGGGTCGGGCGTGTCCTTGGTGACACCGGCCAACTCAAGCGCCAAGCTGTTCACGAGTGCCTGGTGGCCCGTGTCGGAGACGATGAACACAGGGTTGTCAGGGACTGCCTCGTCCAGCTCCCACCGTGTTATGTGCCTCTTCTCCTCGAGCTTGCTGTCGTTGAAGTTGGCCCCCATGACCCACTTGCCGGGGCCCAGCTCCTCCGCCTTCGCCTTCAGCATCCCGAGTATCTCAGGTATGTTTCTTACAGGCGGGGACCTGCAGTCCACCTCAAGGAACCTGGACGCGATTCCCCCCGGGTGTGTGTGGCTGTCTATGATCCCGGGCATGGCTGTCCTTCCCTTTAGGTCGATGACCTGGGTGGACTCGCCGACCAGAGCCTTTACATCCTCGTTGCTGCCCACCGCGACAAACCTCCCGTCCCTTATGGCAACGGCCTCTGCTATCGAGTCCCTTTCGTCGATGGTCACGATCTTGCCGTTGAAAAGCACGATATCAGCGTATAGACCCATCATTGATCACGTAAAAGTAACTGTAACAAGGGAATAAAAAACCAGTCAAAGGAAAGGATCTGAAGCCACGTGATTCGACGTGAGCTTATATTCGATGTGTCTTCAGGTATACGACGCCTCCAATCGCCCCGAGCACGAAGCCGCCGACGTACGTCATTAACTCTATGAGATCAGCCGCCTGCTGTCCGAAGAACCCTGTCAACTGGGACCCAAGGGCTGTATACGAGATCCCTAGGCCGAAGACTATCATTATCGCACCGGGGACCATTAGGCTCAACACGAGCCCCTCC
>CAZTZC010000270.1:0-1710 GCA_964618045.1 uncultured Candidatus Bathyarchaeia archaeon
ATAGACGCCTAATCCTGTGTTTTGCCCGTAACCAGAGAGACCGTAAGACGGCTGATGCTGGAGAAACAAGGCGTAGGCAGGTTCCCGGATCACGTCGACAAAAAAGCAATCTACGACGCCATAGACAGCCTCGGCTGCCTCCAGATCGACACCATAAACGTCGTCGAGAGATCCCACTACCTTACGCTTTGGACGAGGCTCGGCCAGTACGAAAAAGAGGATCTACACGAGTTGGCGTACAGAGACAGGCTGCTCTTCGAGTACTGGGCCCACTCTGCCTGCTACGTCCCATTCAAGGACTACAGGTACTACATCGAGTCGATGAACGTAAGAAGAGAGGAGATGCGGGCCAGATTCAGTAAGAGGAGCAAGGCCGACCCCGAGCTGCTTGACAGGGTCCTCAACAGGGTCCGTGACGAAGGCCCCCTCTCGTCCAAAGACTTCGAGGGGCCAAAGAGGAAAGGCGGCTGGTGGAACTGGAAGCCCGCCAAATTAGCGCTGGAGCTGCTGTTCGGCGCCGGAATACTCTTGATCGACCGCAGGGAGAACTTCCAGAGATACTATGATCTTGCCGAGAACGTGCTGCCTGCCAACGTGGACACCGCTGAGCCGGACGAGGAGGAGAGGACGAGGTTCTTCGCGTTGAAGACCATGAGCTGCCTAGGGTTGGTCAAGCCCCAGGAGGTGAGGAAGTACTATCACCCATGGTCGATAAAATCGAGCCGTACATCCAAGCAACTGCAGGCGCTATTGGATCGGCTCGTCTCAGATGGACAAGCCGTGAAGCACAGCGTCGATGGAGACAAAAACCCGTACTACTGTCTCCCCGGGGACACGGATAGACTTGAAGAGCTGGGCTCGGGCTTCGACTTCGACGAGGTGCGGCTTTTCGTCTACTTCGACAACATGATGTGGAACAGGGAACGGATCATGGAGCTCTTCGGGTTCGAGGGCCGCCTCGAGACCTACGTCCCCAAGGATCAGCGGGTCTACGGGTACTATCATCTCCCGGTTCTCTACTGTGACCGCCTCGTCGCGCGGGTCGAGCCCAAGATGGACCGGGAGAACAACGTGATGATCATACGCGGCTACTGGGAGGAGGAAGGCTTCAAAGCCACGGAAGACTACGAAGATAAATTGTCGAGAAACATAGAGGAGTTCGCCAGTTTCCACGGCGCGGAAGACATAGAGTGGATGGCCTAGGCTCTACGCGTCCTTCGGCTTCTCCATGATGCTGGTGCTGAGCTTGGGCTCCCCCTTTATCCCGGAGAGCACCTCGAAGGCAAGCTCCACGTTTTCGGCGGGTCCCTCTAACAGGAATATCTTGCATCCCTCGGCCCCGTCGATCCCTCCGCCGGCCACCGGTATCACGTCGACGCCGAAGAGCAGCTTCATGGCCTCCATCTCCGTGATGATCTGGCCCTGCACGACCATCATGCCGCACTTCCAGCCCATGGCCTTGTCGATGGCCTCGGTGCCCATCATGGGCGCCAAGCCGTCCAGAGGACCAGGGACAAGCTTCTCAAGCCCCGCGGCGATGATTAGCTGGGCTCCGTTCCTTATCAGGTGGCCCCAAGCCGTGCCTATGGTGCCTCCTCCGGAGCCTGCGAGCAGTATGCCGGCTGCGCCGAAGGGATCGATGGCGTTGGCTCCTTTGATCATGACGTCGTCGGGGCCCATCCTAGCCAGGTACGGTACGAGCTCAGCTGT
>CAZTZC010000271.1:0-1699 GCA_964618045.1 uncultured Candidatus Bathyarchaeia archaeon
GTGCTTTCATGGTATGGGGAGCAGCAGGTGGTGTATCTGGCGACGGCTGAGGGTCTGCAGCCCCGTGTACGTCCCATGACGCTAATCAAGATGGGTGAGGGTTTCTACATGATCACGGGCGCCCGGGGCGGGGTGCAGGCCAAGAAGCTGGTCCAGATCAGGCGGAACCCCAGGGTCGAGTACTACATGACGCTGGAGGGCGACGACGGGAACGGCTTCATAAGGGGGGAGGGTGTGGCCGCCGAGGTAGACGACAAGGATGCCAAGAGGCGGGTCTACGACTTGATCGGTTGGGCCAAGAACTTCTTCGACACGGTCGACCACCCCGACTACGTGCTCTTGAGGTTAGAGCACACGGGCTTCAGCTATCGGAGGCCTGGGGATTACGAGATCCGCTGTATCCCTGTTGGGTAGGCTCTACTTGCTCTGGTTTCCCAGGGTCTCTGGGACGGAGTAGAGCAAGGGGGTTCTGACCAGCAGGTCTAAGGCTGTTATGGTGATGAAGACCCATTCTGGGCCGAGCCTCTCCCATATGAGGCCGCCGATGACGGGTGCCGGTATGCTGGCCAGGCCGGTGAAGAGCCCTATGAGGCCGCGCCACCGGCCCAGGCACTCGGGGGGCACCAGCTCGGGGGTCATGGAGCCGTAGCTGAAGGTGGCGATCATCCTGAATCCCATGAGGAAGCCGGCGAACAGTAGCCATCCCGGGGTGGGGGCCAGTATCAGGGCGATGTTGGCTGCGCTGAACAGGGGTATGAGTATGTAGAAGGCTTTTTTTCGCCCCATCTTGTCGGCGAACCTGCCTATGACTGTGCTGAAGATGGCTTCGGTGATGAGGGTGGCGGTGGCGACGCCGCCTATTATGTATTGGCTGGCGCCTTTTACGTCGTATATGTAGGGGTACCTGAAGGTGGAGAAGATGGTCATGGTGAACATGTTTACGCTCTGGAAGAGTATCCAGCGTTTGACCGCGGTGCCGCGTCTGAATACTTCGCCGAACTCGGCTGCCACGTCGAGGCCCTTCGGCTTGCTGTTGGGTCTGTCTACGTCGGTGAGGTTTCTGTAGACGTAGAGGAAGAGGAGGGCTCTGGCGGCGAACTGTATCCAGTAGAGGCTGCGTATGCTGTGGACGGTTATGCCGCCGAGCAGGGTGATGAGGACGGCGGCGGCGGTGGGGGCGAGTATGGTGGGGAGGGCGCCGATTCCCTCGCACAGGGCCTTGCCGGTGGCTCTGTCTTGGGGTGGGAGGCTGAGGTCGCATATGAGGACGCAGCTGCCCACCATCATGCCGAGTCCTGAGAGGAGGATGGCGAGGGATATGATCTGCCAGCTGGGTGCTACGGCGTAGAGGAGGGGGACGAATGTGAGCATGGCTACGCCAAAGAGGTAGATCTTGCGGATGTTGAAGCGGTCGCGGATGACGCCTAGGGGTATGGATATTATGGCTTGGGCGACGCCCATGACGCTGTTGACGGCGCCGAGTTGGACCGGTGAGGCGCCTAGGAGGGTTATGTAGATGTTGGCGTACTGGAGGGTGAGCTCGTTGAAGAACCTGTTGAAGATCTGGCGGGTGACGACGGTTCTCCAGTTGCGTGTCTGGCGTCTCCAGACTTTTCCGAGTTCCCTGATGAAGGCGGCGGCCATTTTAGTCTAGCCTAAGGTTGGTCGGGTGGATTTAACGTTTGAGATGGGTGTCTGT
>CAZTZC010000272.1:0-1671 GCA_964618045.1 uncultured Candidatus Bathyarchaeia archaeon
GCCTGGTCCACCAGCTGTTCTACCACTGCGCCGCCGAGGGCATGAGGGACAAGGGGACCCAGGCCGTGGTGGTGGCCGTTGAGAAGCTGGCGAACCAGAAGCTCAAGGAGTGAAGCCTACACCCACTATTTTTATTCTCCAAGCGTCGAGGCGGACGAGGGTCTTTTCTCCCGAGTACGCCTTGAAGGCGAAGCTGTAGTAGCCGCGCCTAGGCGCCGTGAATACAGCCTCGAATGCATCTAACTTAGACTCTCTGATGTGGTAGTCCTCACGGTCACTCAGGGTGAATCCCCTCGTGCCGTAGCTGTCACCGTAGTTGCCGTAGAGCCCGAACTCGACCGGACCGGACGCGTTGAACCTGAACCCGATGGTCTCGCCTTTGCCGAGGTGGACGTGGTAGAACCTCTCGATGTTGCCGTAGTGGCCCATGTATTCGTCGAAGCCTAGGGTGAACTCAATGGGGAAGTACTCTCGCCCATTGCCGCTCAGGCACTCGTGGAACCTGCCGCTTATGACCTCCATGGTCTGGACAGCGTAGAGGGGGAGCGTCTCCTGTTCGAGTGATCTGACGGCGTTGACGTGGAACACCTCGTGTGACGCATCCCCGATGATGTAGGTGAATGGGAACCCCTCGACCTGCACCGTGACGTTGTTCAGGCACGCGTCGTTCACCTCGAAGAGCGACATGTTCCCCAGCATCGTGTACCCGCCGCAGGGAGACGAGAGCATGCCCTCGCCTAGCCCGAGGTGGAGGGGGTACGTCTTGGACCCGTTCCAGCTGTTTATGGTTTCCAGCGCCATGACGGGGCCGTCTGAACCGGGTACCGAGACCTGGCGGAGGTTTCCCCGGAGCGTCTTGATCTCTTGGACGGATGGGGGGAACGTGTTAACCTGCTTCGTTGTCTCTGTGGCGTTCTCCGTGTAACCAGTTGAAGAGCCTAGGCCCGAGCGTAGGTATACGCATCTCAGGGAGACGACGGCGGTTCTGGGCTCTTTCACGTTTAGTTTTAGGGTGTAGTTCCCCGTCTCAGGGATCAGGTAGTATTGTCTGCTGGTTATGCGGGTCTCCTGCGACAACACCGTTGAGCCCGAGGCGAATCGGACGTTGATGGGCTCGGTGGCGTTGTAGCCGAGCAGGATGCCTTCGCCCTGCTCGAGCCGCGCCGTGTACCTGTACGAGTGGTCTGTCCAGGCGCCGGAGTCCGACCAGGTTCTGCCGAGGATTAGCCCCTGCGGGAGCTCCTTATCTCTGAACGACGCTGAGCCCATTCCCCCGAAGTCGGAGCTGTGTGATCCTCGCATGCTGAACAAAACGTTCCCCGCTTGAGTCAAGTGGGTCCACGGCTCGCCATAGGAGCCGAAGACGTACTCGTAGCGCTGTTCATCCGCGGCATCCGGGTTCAAGCCATGCAGCGCGCATATGGTCACGGTAGCGGAGAGGAAGACGACTGATAACGCTACCAGAGCCTTGTACTGCATCTGTTCTTCCCTCGGATTCTGTGAAGGAATACACGGGTGGCGGGGATATAATACTAGGGTTTTGAACGCACCTGGAAGATGGTCCCGCCCGCAGGAGTTGAACCTGCAACCCTCCGGTGTCCGCTCATGGCCTGACTGCCACCGCCCCGCGGGGCGACGACTACAGCCGGATGCTCTGCCATTGAGCTAGGG
>CAZTZC010000273.1:0-1589 GCA_964618045.1 uncultured Candidatus Bathyarchaeia archaeon
GCAGCCAGTCATCCGGCTCCCCTGCGACGGTGACGCTGACCTCCCTGAGGGTGCCTGTCATAGCGCGTGGAACCGTGGCGCGTATCGCCGTTACGCTGCGGAAATCCACATCGTTGATGACTCCGTTGGTCTCCTTCACTATCTCCAGGTCCTTCTCCTGCTGCAGCTCCCTTGTTATGTCTGTGTACAGACCGTCCAAGTCGGTGGACAAGTCCTTGTATCTTCTAACGAATGGCACACGTGTTCACCCCTAGAACGTCTCCACCTTGTCCTCGGTGTAGGGTTTCTTGCTTTGCTTCTTGACGATCTCCTTGATCCGGTTCTTGAGGTCCCGCTCGAACTGCACGGCGTATACGGCGGCCGTCCCCGAGGCAGCTAACCCGCCGAGGGGGCCTGCGATGATCAGGCCGCCGGTTCCCGGTGTGATCATGTTGCTGAACCACGCGCCCGTGTGAACCTCAAGGAGCCATTCATCGGCCACGCCTGTGATGGTCACCGTCACCTCCCTCAGGGTGCCTGTGAGCGCCTTGGGGACGCTCTCTCGAACCGCGAAGATGCTCTTGAACGGGACACCGTTCACGGTACCGTCCTGCTCCTTCACCACGTTGAGCCCATTGCCAGTCTGGAGTTCGTACTTGATGTCGTCGTAGACGGCCTCCAAGTCGGTCTTCAGGTCCTTGTATCTTTTTACGTAAGGCATTCCTCTTCCAAGTAGCCCTAGCCACGGTTTTTATTTAAACAGTCAGTCCACATCGTAACTAAATGCATCATTGACGCCGTCTTTGCCTCTACAAGGCGTAAACCATATGAAGTGTAACACACTGTGGTACATTGTAGATCATTTTGACAAGCAGGGATAGCAGGAAGACAGCTACCAGGACCATCCGGCTCGACGAGGAGCAGGAGAATGCACTGATAAAGGAGGCCGAGCGCCGGGGTTTCAGCGTCAACGCCCTCATAGGGAACATCTTCAACAGGTACCTCGCCTCCGTACGGTTCCAGGACAGCGCCGGCATGGTGACCTTCTCCTCTGACACGTTCAACGAGTTCATCTCCAAGCTTGACAACGAGCAGATACAGGAGATCGGGGAAGCCTCCGGCCGGAGACACGTCAAGAGTAGCCTCATGCAGAGGGGCATGAGGGTGAACTACGAGAACGTCGTCTGGTACATCACCCAGATCCTGGGCGAGTACAACGGCTGGTTCCGATGCGACCGCAACACGGTGGAGGGTCTGGACAGCTTCCACCTGACCCACAAGATGGGCTACAAGTGGAGCGTCTTCCTAGAGAGCTACCTCTCCGCCTCGTTCGACGAAGCCGTCGGCGTCAAGCTCAACACCGTGATGATGGTCAACGCGGTAAACCTAGAGGTAAGAAGATAACTAAAGTCAGGAATCTACAGTCAACACGAGACTTAAAAGTCCAAGAGACACACGCCTCGACCAAGAGCCCATCCACATGACCCCAAAGCGCTTGTACCATGTAACTAAGAAAAACCGATTCGTCAAGCCGCTCCACAACGCCCTCATCAATGGGGGGGTAACCTAGAAAAGGCGAATCCAAGCCCCTTCCACCTAAAGGAGCCCCA
>CAZTZC010000274.1:0-669 GCA_964618045.1 uncultured Candidatus Bathyarchaeia archaeon
GCCCTGTTCTCCAGCGTCCGGGCCGCCGCCCTCATCGGGGTCAAGGACTAGGCAGGCAAAGACTAGGAACAAAGGAGGAATGAACCATGGCTAGAGAACTATCAGGAGTCGTAGCACTCCAGTTCGGGGGCGAGTCGGGAGCAGTCGGGACGACCCCCGTTGACCTGGCCGCTGCCAACAACTCGGTCGTTGGCACAGCCCCCATCAGCGTCCCGATGCCCCAGGAGGGCGCGATCCGAGGCCTGAGCGTCAAGCTCGAAACGGGCGTCGCAGCGGATAAAACCGCCACCGTCGCCGTCACCAAGGGAGGCACCGAAGGCGACGCCACCATCGCCCTGGTGGCAACAGACACGGAAGGCTACGCCCGCTTCGACAAGAGCGTCATGACGTTCGACGAAGGCGATGAGATCGGCGTTTCCCTCACGGGAGGCGCGGCAGACTCAATCGCTACCCAGGTCGTGTGCGCCACCGTGCTTGTCCAGCTCGGCAAGAGCGAGATCTAGGAGAGACCGTGATGAGTGAAGGGTCAAGCGTAATGGGGGGCAGCTCCTACTCGCTCCCCACCCTTCACCCATCACGCATCACCCGTCACGCATTACGCATCACGCATCACGCATTACGCTTCACGCAGAGGAGGCAGCATGCCGACGACAATAGCCACCATCCGGG
>CAZTZC010000274.1:679-1584 GCA_964618045.1 uncultured Candidatus Bathyarchaeia archaeon
CGCCACCGTGCTTGTCCAGCTCGGAAAGAGCGAGATCTAGAGGGGATCGTGATGCGTGAAGGGTCAAGCGTAATGAGGGGCAACTGCTTTCCCCTGCCCACCCTTCACGCGTCACGCGGCCGTTGGCAGTCAGCAGTCAACAGTCAACAGTCCCTCCCTCCGACTCTCGACTATGGACTGCTCACCCATCACGCATTACGCATCACGCTTCACGCAGAGGAGGCAGCATGCCGACGACAATAGCCACCATCCGGGCACGGATCCGCAAGGACCTCAAAGACCCCGACTCCGACCGCTGGTCCGACGACGACCTGGACCGGCACATCGAGCACGCCGTCCAGGACCTCAACCTGGCAGCCCCGCTCCAGGCCAAGGACGAGGCCCTCACCTTCCCCGACCCGGCATCGAGGGAGGTCGATATCTCCGGGGTCACCGGCCTCATCCACGTCAAGGCGGTGGAGTACCCCGTCGGAGAGTTCCCCAAGCGCTACCGGCACTTCAACGTGTTCTCCCAGGTACTGGAGGTCCAGGTACCCATCATACCGACCGCGGGCGACAGCCTCTACCTCTACTACGACAAGGTCCACACCGTCGACTCCGAAGGATCCACCCTGCCGGCCGAGCTGGAGGATATCTGCGCCATCGGAGCAGAAGGCTACGCCGCTATGGAGTGGGCCGCCTACAGCGTCAACAAGGTCAACATCGGCGGCAAGCCCACCCCCACCGAGTTCATGGCCTGGGGCAAGGACCGCCTGGAGCGCTTCCGGGACGAGCTCAAGCGTCTCAGACGTAGAAAGGCGCGCTGGGGCCGCTTCTATACCGAGGACAGCACATGAAACACGCCCTCAGCGCAGGAGTGCCCTCCAGAAGGCCCTACGGGCCCCAGGAGGCCGAGGACGGCCGTC
>CAZTZC010000275.1:0-1568 GCA_964618045.1 uncultured Candidatus Bathyarchaeia archaeon
ACATTGAATCACTGCTGTTCTTGACAGAGCAAGCGATATAAATGTTAGTATAAAAAGTAGCACTCGTTTTTAGGTCTATAAGTCTTTAAAAGACCGGCTTCAACAAACCTCTTCGACGCGCTCAGGGATTCTGAAAGGAATTCGGCATATTTTTTTAAACACGTTCCCAAGATGTGTAAGAGATGTTCCGCTACGCAGCCAAACGCATAGTCAGAGGGAGAGGGCTCTTCCTGTCACTGTTCCTGAGCGTGGCTTTAGCGGCGACCCTGTTCAGTGGGATCCTGCAGGGTGCGGACGCGATAGGGGTGGCGATACTCGACGAGACCCTCGATTCTGCGTACGTAGACATCATAAGCAGCGCGCCGGAGAAGAACGTCTCCAAGACCCATTACTTTGAGATAGACGAGATCTTCGGCGAAGTCGAGGGCGTGGAGCATGTAGACCACTTCATAAGGTGGAGCGTGGAGCTGCGATCCCCCGAGATCAACGACACCATCGAGGCGGTGTTGTTGGCGCTGCCTGGCGACTCGTCGCTCTACAGGGGTATGTCCGTCGAGGGCCCGTTGGAGGAAGGTGTGGTGTACGTGGACGCCTCCTCGACGAACGCGACGCTGATCAAGGGAAGCGACCCGCTGACCATCAGTTTCAACACCTATGAGCCGCGTAACCCGCCGGGGTTCGAGTACAGGCATCGTAACTACACCGTCGCCGGCTCGGTGGCGCTTGACGAGAGGACGTTCACCATCACCACGGGCAGATATAACATCTATCTGAGGGACCTAATCCAGAGCAGAGAGGCCCTCAGCCGAAGACCCAGGTACAACATGATACTCATAACCGAGGGCACCCTGGAGGAGTTGCTTGACCCCATCTTCTCGGAGATGAGGCGGCCAACCAAGGACCAGACGACCGAGGCGCTGATAATGCTTGACAGAGAGACGCTGATAAACCCCTGGGACATAGAGGGTTCGCAAAACAGGCTGCAGGGAATCTTTGACGACATCAACACAGAGGGCGCGGAATACATCTACACGCCCCGAAGCTACCTGCAAGAGGTATTGACCGCCGTGTCGCAGCTGTCCAACCAGATGAAGACGAGCACAGTCCTCGTGGCTATCCCGGTCTTCTTCTGCGCATGGTACCTGGGGATGACGGTTTCCGACGTGGTCTTCAACCTGAGGCGCAGGGAGATAGGGCTGCTGTTCACCAGGGGCATGACTCACAGGCAGGTGCTCTACATACTGGTCTTCGAGGGGCTCATCGTGAGCGTTCTGGCGGCGGTGACAGGGGTGCTGGTGGGGGCGGCAGTACTCGTGGTCGTCATCCCTGAGATGGGTTTCCTCGAGGTCCTGAACAGCGTCAGCCCGCTGACCCTAGGGGCCACCCTGTTGTTCAGCACGGCGCTCGCGTTGACGGCGGTCTACAGTCCCGCCCAGGAAGCCACCCAGATCACCATCGTCGACGCCCTCAAGGAGCACGCGTCCGTCGATGAGGGCGTGGGTGATTGGCAGATGGCGCTGGTGGCGTTCCTGTTCGGGGCGTACAAGATGGGGATGCTGTTCTTCGGG
>CAZTZC010000276.1:0-1553 GCA_964618045.1 uncultured Candidatus Bathyarchaeia archaeon
CTGGCTCGACGAGGTTCCCGCCAACAAGATAATGGGTTTCGGAGGCGACTACCTCTTCGTGGAGGGCGCCTACGGGCACTCCGTCATAGCCAGGCAGAACGTCGCGACGGTGCTGGCGTCGAAGGTCGATGAGGGGTATACTCGATGGACCAGGCGAAGAAGTATGCGAGGTGGCTTCTAAGGGAGAACGCGGAGAGTCTTTTCTTGAAGCCTTTTACGCGCTGATGTTTTGTAGTCCGCATGAATGTATGCAGATTCATGGAAGAGACGTCATTGGAGGCCTAGTATTCTCTCCGGGTTTTCTCTGACCATGACCCTAATTTCCTCGGAGTCGAGTCCACGCTCCAGTAGCAGACTGATGTAGATGCGGAGGCCCTCCGGCGGCGCGGGGTTGTGAACCTGACCCAAGTCGCTAGCTAAGACATAGTGCTCTGGGCCAACCACTCTCACGGTCTCGGCGACGTCTTCGATGGACGTGCATCTCCAGGTGGGTGACAGGGACGAGTAGCATAGTTCGAGGTAAGCTCCCTTCTCCGCCATCCACCGCTGGTCGTCGGTTGACAGCGACGCAGTGACGAAGTTGACGTGGGTGACGACGGTCTTGACGTCTCTTCTCCTCGACTCCTGCACCAGGGCCTTGGATTCCTCCAGGTCCAGGTGGGACGTGGCTACGGCTGCGTCGTGGTCGGCTACGATGTCCAGTATCTGGCCGATCTCCGGTTTCAGGCCTCCTTCGTCGAGGATGGTGATGCCCTGGGCGTCTCTGTAGATGCTGGGCTTGTCGTAGTCTAGGCGTAAGCCGTATTTCCCGAGCTCGCCGAAGTGTCTCTTGTGGTTCCGGGCGTCCACCGACGGCATCCAGACCATCTTTCCGCCGAGTCTGAAGGCGGAGTCCACGGCGAAAGGGTTCAGCCCACCGGCGGCGTAGTTCAACGTGACTCCACCGTACACCTCGACCTCCGGCACGGCCTTGTGCACGAAGTACCCCCTGTCGACGCTGGATGTGTGGTGGTGTTTGATTACGATGCCTCTCATCTTGGCGGCTCTCGCGGCCTTCGCGGTCTCCACGGCGTCCATGAGACGCGGGAAGACGCTGGGCCCGGCGTGGAGGTGAAGATCGATGGCTCCCTGGAGCAGTTCTTCGTCAAGCCTCATGGTTTATTTCATGATGGATGGTTGAGATAAAGGCTATGCATGCGTTTAAATAAGAATTCGTGTGGGAAATTAGGTAAAATTATAAAATGGTGTGAGGGGGGTTGAGCCTCTCTATGACCGTGATGCATGCTCACGTCATCTAACGTTATAGCTTATTTCGGGAGCTGGGACACACGGGGAGATGATTACCTCGTCCCCCGGCTTGGACTCGAACCTGTCTATCCAAGCCTTGGTCGCCAGCACGGCCTCGTTTTTAAGGCACCCGACGAGCCTATCCAGCCGTATCACCAGAGGCTGTTCGTCTGTCTTCTTGATGGTTGTCGGGTGCCACCAGTCTCTGAGCATGGGGTTCGGGTTCCCTGGTAGCTTCACGACGACGCTTAACTCGTCTTGGGACC
>CAZTZC010000277.1:0-1550 GCA_964618045.1 uncultured Candidatus Bathyarchaeia archaeon
ACGAAATCGTAGACTCCGTAGACTCCGTGAACTTCGTGTACCTCTGGGATCTCTTTGAGGGCTTTCTCGACCTCGGATCCTTCACCTAGATCTGTGTTGATCAGAACGAAGGCAATGCTCATATGTATACCTATGTGAAAAACTTTGTATAATCTTTTAACGTTTTCCAAAGCGTAAAATCTGCAGAAATTATTCTATATACTTGAGTCTCCGTGTTTGCACGGCCCTCAACTGAAGGCAGGCCTGTTCGTCGTTCGTCGATTATTTATACGTCACAAGTTTTAATATGGTTTCTTCCCCTGCCGGTTATGAGCGTTTTGAGTCTATACCGTCAAGTTTCAGTGATAGGGGCGGGGATGACGAGGTTCCACCACAGGCTCCACCAAGACAAGCAGGGGCGAGAGCTTTTCGTCGAGGCGGCGCTGGAGGCCGCGGAGTCCGTGGACAAAGGCTTCGCCTTCGGCGACGCGGACGCCCTGTACCTCGGTTACTTCAGCAGCGACATGTTCGAGCGGCAGGGTCACACGGGGGCCTTGATGGCCGACTGGCTAGGGATGAATCCGAAGCCTGCGTACAGGGTCGAGGACGCGTGCGCCAGCAGCGGCGTCGCCGTCAACGCGGGCGTCCAGGCCATCGCGTCGGGCATGTGCGACGTGGTCGTCGTGGGAGGGGTCGAGAAGATGAGGACTCTGGGCACATCGGAGGTGACGGATACCCTCGCGTTGGCGGCGGACGCAAACTACGAGGCAGGCGTCGGCTTCACCTTCCCTGGGCTGTACGCGGCCATCGCGTCAGCCCACTTCAGAAAGCATGGCTCGACGTGGGAGCAGCTCCAGCAGGTTGCCATCAAGAACCATGCGAACGGGAAGAAGAACCCCAAGGCCCAGTACCAGGAGACCATCAAGGAGATAGCCGACAAGCTGGGCGAGAGGAATGGGATGAGCTTCCGGGACGAGATGGAGTTCCTCGGTTCGCCGCTGAACCCCGTCGTCGCGAGCCCTCTCAGGCTGTTCGACTGCTGCCCAATATCCGACGGGGCAGCCGCCGTAATCATCGCCGCTGACGAGGTAGCCAAAAAGTATACGGACACGCCGGTGAGAGTCGCTGGGATCGGTCAGGCGTCGGACACCCTGGCGCTCCACGACCGAGAAGACTTCACTTCCCTGAGAGCCACCGGCGTCGCCGCTAGGCAAGCCTACAATATGGCTGGAGTCGAGGCGAGGAACATCGACGTCGCCTGTGTCCACGACTGCTTCACCATCGCCGAGGTCGTCGCCACCGAGGATCTAGGGTTCTTCGCCAAGGGCGAGGGTGGCAAAGCGGCCTCGGAGGGGAGGACGGCGCTGGATGGGGAGATGCCTGTGAACCCCGACGGTGGGCTCAAGGCCAAGGGCCACCCCGTGGGAGCCACGGGCGCCGGGATGGTGTACGAGATGTTCAATCAGCTGCGGGGGCAGGCAGGCGAACACCAGGTCGCCGACGCAGAGGTCGGCATGGCCCACAACGTGGGGGCGGCGGGAGCCACCGTGTCGGTGCAGATATACAGGAGG
>CAZTZC010000278.1:0-1545 GCA_964618045.1 uncultured Candidatus Bathyarchaeia archaeon
TGGGGCTCCTTTAGGTGGAAGGGGCTTGGATTCGCCTTTTCTAGGTTACCCCCCCTCCCCCCTTGATGAGTGTGTTTTGGGGCGGCCTGACGGATCGGTTTTTCTTAGTTATATGGAACTTTTTTTCCTTGATGTTAAATATCCTATCCTCTTTCGATCATCCCATGGGTTTCCAAAATACACTTTCTATTACTTGAATTTATGAATAGATTCAGCACAGTTTGTGATCCAATTCTGAAGAAATCCTGAAATTCCCTTAAAAGCCGGAAACCGTCTGCGAGACCCGTGAAACAAGTTGCAATACTGTAAGAAATGTGGAAACGAGGTGGAGGACGGAGCCGAGTTCTGTCCCCACTGCGGAGCCGATCTAAGGGCTACGGAGATACTGTACACGAAGCCCCGGGGCCGCGGCTGGGACGCCGGCAAGGTGCTGGTAGTGTTCTTCGGCGGCTTCCTGATACTAGTGGGCGTCCCCCTGCTGTTCAGCGGGACGGCCCTGATGGGGATAACCCGGAGCCTCAGCGACGGCTACGGCTACATCGGCGTCAGCGGCGTAGACCTGGGGACGGGCACACAGGCCATCGTGTTCAGGCCCATGCACGTCGACGATATGGTCATCGACGAGATCGATGGACCCATGGTGAGATACTGGCATCCCGAGCCGGGTAACTTCATCGACCTGAAGTTCACGCTGGAGAGCAACAACGGCAAAGAGGTGTTCATAGGTATAGTTGAGGAGTCTGACGCCGCTCCCATTTTCACGGGGATGATGTACGACTCCATCATCGACCTCCATATGGACCACCCCCGTGACAGCTACCCCCAGATAACCTACAGCAGGCACAGCGGAGACCTGTTCGAAGGCTCACCAGCCGACCTGGGCATATGGACGGCCTACGCCTACGGCGACGAGTTGACGCTAGAGTGGGAGCCCGAGGAAGGCGACTACTCGATAGTCATAATGAACCTCGACGGTTCAGTGGGTGTGGATGTGGACGCCGGGTTCGGCGTGAAGGCGCCTTTCCTTGACATTATAGGCAAGGGGCTGCTCTTCGGTGGCCTCGTATGCTTCGGCCTAGGCGCCCTTATCATCTACGTCGCCGTCGTCAGGAGAGACTAGGAGGCGTACTGTATGGTGTACTGTAAGAAGTGCGGCAAGGAGCTCAGTGAGGACGCCGAGTACTGCTCTGGCTGCGGAGCCAGGCAGCATGTTGACGAGCTTGAGCTCGCCTCGTGGGGTGAACGTCTTGTAGCCTTTCTCATCGACTCGCTGCTGGTGGGGATAGTTGCGGGGATGTTCGCGTGGCCGCTCAGGTGGCACGACCCCGTCCCCTTTCTCAACATAGGCGTGAACAGCGTCTTCCTGTTCCTCTACTGGGCGTACCTAGAGGGCACCCAGGGGCAGAGCCTAGGCAAGAGAGCCATGAAGATCAGGGTAGTGGATCTACGCGGCGAGCCCATCGACATGAGCAGGAGCATGTATCAGGCCGTCGGGAAGGCCTTCCTGATGCCCCTGGACGTCATAGTCGGCTGGCTCCTGTACCC
>CAZTZC010000279.1:0-1532 GCA_964618045.1 uncultured Candidatus Bathyarchaeia archaeon
ACCCCAACTGATTTAGCTGCCTTCACGAAGTCGTTGGCTGCTTCCCTGCAGAGGATCTTCAGGTCTTCGCCGACTATGTGGGGGTGGCATGCGACCATCCCGCCGGCGTGGCTGTCCACGATGTATACGGCTCCCACCGGCTCGCCCATCGGGATTAGTCTGGATTCGATGACCCTGTATAGCCGGGATTCACCAAATCCATCGACTTGGACAGGCTCCGTGGCGTCGAGGTCCAGCGGAAAAAAGTTGGCTATGTCGTCGGGGTCCACCGTGCTGCAACCAGTCTTGATCTTGTCTACCTGTATTTAACCGTCTGCGCTGTCTTTTTTTTCCGCGGGTTTCTGGAACTGGGATAGATACTGGTTGATGAGCTCGGGCTGTCTAAGCACCATGGTTGCGTTCACTCCGAGCAGCTCCGCGTACATCTTTCCCAGCCTCTCATCCATCTTAGAGAATTCGTCGTGCCACCTGAAACCCTTCTCTGCAGATTTAGGGCAGTCGGGTCGACACGGGAAGAAGAAGCCAAGTATGTAGGCGTGGGCGTCCACGTTCTTCTCCTCCTTGAGGACCTCGGCGAGCTGTATGGCTGCCCGTGTCTCCACGTTGACGCCATTCACCCGGTCCTGTGCGTACTGTTTAATGCAGCAGTCGGGGTACCCCAGCAGCCTCCCCATGCGGGTTATCCACTTGACGTCGAACTCCTCAGGGTACGCGAAACGGACGCGGCTCATCTGGGGGTCGGGCCTCCTCTGAACCCTGACCCTGAGCTTCTCCCGATCCTTAAGCAGCCTCTTGAGCTCCTTCCCGTCTCTACCTTCCTTGAACAGGAATATGTCGTGGACGGTTGGCCGGACCTGAGCCTGCTCCGACTTTAACCCGAGCCTGTCGCTCCAACTGTAGTACGCCCTGTAGGGATCGGAGTTCTCGACCACGGTCTCGAACTGTGTCTCCATGAGCTTCTTTATCTCTTGGATGGCCTGCACCTTGGCTCTGGGCTCCGTTATGGCCTGAAGCTTATCTATTTGGGGCATGATGTCGTGGTCTATCTTCTGCCCCATCTCGAAGCCTCTCGGGAACTCGGCGGGGACAGTGATCTGGCTGACAGGTCTTAACCCCATGTAGGGCAGCAGCAGACACTCCAGCTTCACCCGGTTCAGCATGTGTTGGTCTGCCAGCAGCTCATCCAGTGTCTCAGTGTCCAAGGCGATCAACATGACTCAGCCATTACAGTTTAAAACATCTGCTAGGGTGCCCAAGAAAAATTAAGAAAAGAAAAGGTGGTTTTTACATCGGTATTAGCTTCAGGACCTGTAGGAAGAACTGCGCTCTGCCTGTCAGCATCGTGAACCTGAACAGCACCGTGTTGCCGAAGTAGGCTCCCAGGGCGACCATGATGAACAGGCGGCCTATCCTTGTGGGTACCTGCATCGCTCCACTGTGCTCGTAGGTCAACAGGAAGTACAGTGTGCTGCAGACTAGCCCGACAGCTATGTACAGGAAGTTGATCCACGCCATGGCGCCTCCGTCCGTCG
>CAZTZC010000280.1:0-1532 GCA_964618045.1 uncultured Candidatus Bathyarchaeia archaeon
TGTCTGCTAGACCTGCCGAGTTTGAGACCAGTCTTAAACTATGGTACACAATAGTCTCATTCTTCCTGTCTAGCTATGAATGCATAGAATGGGTAAAATATAAAATATGTTATGAACAGCTCGGCTATTCACGGTTTAATACCTGCGGCGCGGCGGCCGGTGCTTCGCGTAGCACTCCTGGCAGTAGACTGGCCTGCCCTCGGTGGGCTGGAACGGGACTTCGCATTCCTTTCCGCAGTCGCTGCAGATCGCCTTATGCATCTCGCGTGGGCCTCTGTCGAAGCGTCTTCGATCACTCATCTCTTTCACTCCTACTCGGTAGGTATACTCTAGGGCCTCGAGAGGCTCCTCGTATCCGCATCAATACACCGTCGAGGCTCTTTTAAACTTTTCAACCGTGGACGGGACAGGGAACCTATAAATCTGGTGTGTGCTATAATGTTTCACCGGACTGTAGACGTATGAGCAGCGAAGAGATAAAGAAGCTGAGTTTCGATAGCGACGACTTCAAGTTCAACGTGGCTTACCAGGCTTATGAGAAGGCTTTCGACGAGGCCACGCCCGACAACAGGGAGACGCTGAACGACGTCATCACCAAGCTTTTCAGCGAGGAGATCACGTACCCCGAGTTCTACGACGCCCTCAGCGACGATGAGGGCCGACGATACCGCTACCACAGGAGCCAGATAAGCACCTCCCGGAAGTTCGCGTACCGCGCCGCGGAGCGTATGACCGACAGGATAAAGCGCCACAAGTAATGGCCACTAATCCATTTGTAGCGTGTCAGTCACAAGATGTAACTCATGTTTATACCCAACACCCTCGTCCACGAGCTGTACCACGTCGGAATCTCAAACATGCACAAGAAACACGGCTCCGAGCCGCCCGACGACCCTCTTACGAACGTGCTGTCCAACGTCTAGGGAGAGGGCTTAGCCACCTACGTGGCCTACAACGCTCAGCACATATTCCCAGCCCCCGACGACAAGGACTTCGTGATGATGGACGCCCCCGGCGTCGTCGACCAGTGCTTCGGACAGGTCAGGGACATACTCTCCAAGGTCGGCTCCTTCCCAGACGACGAGCTGCAGAAGCTCTCATGGGACGTAGGCGTCATAGGCAGGGCCTTCTACGTCGCCGGAGGCGAGATGTGCAGGGTCATCGACGTGGAGAAAGGCCGCGAAACCCTCATCGAGACCATCTGGATAGGACCGAGAAACTTCTTTGACGCCTACAACGAGCTCGCAGAGCCGAGGCGCAGGCTAGGGCTCTAGTCTATCCCTGAACGACCCGAGCTCCCTGGAGAGGCGGCGTCTCCCGGCCTCCGCCGTGGCCTCGGCCCTCGTGCGTTCGATGACGCCGCGGGCGACATCCAGCTTCCGGCGCATACCCTTGAGCATCATGCTCGCCTCCTCGGCTTCGATCAGGTGGAGGTATATCTTCTCCATGGTCTCTAGGATGCCCTCAGCAGCCTCTAGGTCGCCTTCTCTGAGGCTGTCCAATGCCTGTCGCCTGAGCTCGCCAGGGACATC
>CAZTZC010000281.1:0-1527 GCA_964618045.1 uncultured Candidatus Bathyarchaeia archaeon
AAGCCCCGCCGCCCGGATGACCTGGTCGAAGTCGTAGGCGACGGAGAAGGAGCCACTGTACGCTACCGTAAACTTGTCGCCTGTTCCACTCTTTGCCTGCCTGAAGACGTCGAGGTCCACGCCGCTTCTGATCAGGTGCATCCTGCTTCGCGGTACACTGAACTTGGCTATGCCGTCGAAGTACCCGGGGCTCAGAGGCGTCACGGCGTCTGCTCCCCGGTAGAGCACCGCGGAGATCGTCTTCGCCAACCTAAACGCGGCGGTTCCACTTCCCATTAACCCGAGGCTGTCCACGTCCTCCATGCTCAGATCGTCCACGTTGAAGATGAGGGGGCATCGGTACACCAACTTGTACAATGTCCCTGGGACTAGGGCGAATACGTCGGGGTTGGCGGCCCAGACGACGTCTACGTCTCTGACCAGCAGCAGCCCTATGAGGCTGCTCAGGATGAAGGTCATAAAGGTGAACACGCGGCGAAGCAGCCCCTTCGACTCGATGGGCAGCATGAACGTCCGGATGACCTCGACGCCGTCCTCAGTCTCTCGGCGGTACGGCTTCCACCTGTACATCCTCGGCACCACCCCGTGGGGGTAGTGGGGAAAAGCAGCAATCACGGTGGCCTTGACGCCGTTCCGCGCTAGTCCGCGGGCGACGTTATGGGCTCTGGTGCTGCTTCCACCGAGGTCTGGGGGATAGTACTGGGCGAGTATGAGGACATGCATCTCTCGAAACTTGTTCCTTTCAGGTATTTTCTAACTACTTCACGACGGTACTCATCAAGGGCACGGTGGACCTCTTCCTCCGTCACCCCGAGGCCGTTGAACTCCTTCTCGAGGCTGTAGACCCTGGGCCGGGAGTCCATGCGGCATCGACGATACGCCTCGTCCCTGGTTATCTGGCCTGCCCGGATCATCTTGCTGTACAACTCCACATGCTCGTCGATGCCTGCGAGGTAGAAGTAGAAGTAGTTGATGAGGGCGTAGGCTGAGTCGTCTATCCGCCACGTGGTCGTGGTGTCGTCGGCTCCTCTCCAACCCAGTTCTCTGGTTATCGTGGAGATGATCTTCTCCTCGTTCCACGGAACATAGTCGTAGAACCCCACCAGGTCCACATTGCCTGGCTTGAACAAGTGGTCGAAGAAGTAGACCGCCGCCCCCGTGAGGTACTCCTTGAATATGGAGGGGCTCCAGTTATATGTGTTAGCTAAGAAGTCCCACCCATAAAAAAGTATGAGCCTGAGCTTGTCGGTGAAGGAGTATACTCCATGGTCGTCCGGGAACACTCCGAGGTACCCCGTCCTGGAGTTGCCGTGCTCGTATGTGCTCGTCCCTGCGACGTTTCCGCCTAGGAGGAGAGAGATACGGTGCTCCGAGGCGTACCTGAACATTCGTAGGTTCATGAGTTTGTCGCCGCTGTTGAGCACAGGCACTATGTTGTGGATGGAGGGGTTCTTGATCCACCCCTGAAACTTTTTTATCGCGTTACGCCTCGCGGCACATATCTGGTCTTCATCCCGTAGCCAGACG
>CAZTZC010000282.1:0-1517 GCA_964618045.1 uncultured Candidatus Bathyarchaeia archaeon
GTTTTCCCGGACCTGCCATACACCGACAGGCAGTATGTAGTCGGGGTACGCCTCCCTGAATATGAAAACCTTCGCCTGCCGCCTCTCACTCTCAAGGTGCTCCAGGACCGCCAGCTTGCCCGCATAATAGCAGCCGCCCATGCTCGCGTATGTCGAGCGGCCTCTGTACGGTTCCCAGTCCGTCACGATGGCCACCTCCTCCTCCGAGGGATTCCAGAGGGTCCTCGGGTACCACGCCTCGTAAGCCTCATACGCCCACGCGTCAGGGACCAGCAGTATCTCGAAGCGGTTGCCGATGTAGTTGCTCTCGTAGACCTCGCACTGGTTCACCAAGGGGTAGCCCTTTATCTTACTCGTCAGGTGCTTCCCCAGCAGGTCGTCCACGGCCGTGATGCTCCACCTAGTGGGCACGAGCCTACGGTTCTTCTCGACGCCGAAGCTGCCCATGCTGAAGGCCTTCATTATGCTGCTGACGGGGAGGCCCTCATCGAAGAGCTTGACCGTGGCAGGCGCCGCCTTGAGGTCGCCGTCGTAGTGGCACCTCTCCATGTGCCTGTTCCACCTGATGTACCCTATGTCCACGTCCTCCATGGGCGCCGTGGGCCCTATGGGCTGGACGTCGCCGTTCATGTAGAACCGCTTCGTGGGTCTACGGGTCAGCTTCATCTCGGTCTCGACGTAGTGCTCGGCCAGGCTCAGCTCCTGGGTCTTATCCAAGAGCCTCCCCGCCTTCCAGGGCTTGCGGACGTTCACCGGGGTCATCCCCCTGATGAGCTGGCTCCTGTAGCCTATGATCTCGTCTATGCTCTTGCCGAACCACTGCTCAGGGGAGTCAAGGATCTGGGTGTCTCCATGGAACGTCGGGGTGAGGGGCCCCATCTGGACGTAAGGGTACCCGAAGCGACCGACGAAGACGCCGGGTGGGCTGCTCCCGTCGATGTTGGTTCCCTTCACGCCCTGAAACATCTTGGAGAAGGCGCCCAGACGAGCCATGATGGGGCAGCTCGTCTTCCCGCAGAGCATCTTACCGCCCTTGCAGACGCTGCAGAGGCTCTGCTTGGGGGCCTGAAGCTTCAGCATGCCCTTCGTCACGTCCAGCGAGGAGGCGACGAAAGGGTCACCCTCAACCATGTCGCGGACCCAGACGTTCCTAGGCTTGAAACTGGTGGTGATGCGCTTCCCCATCGCCCTGAACTGGGGGCGGCAGCGTTAAAAACATTGCAGGTTACACCGGTAACGGAGAGACGAGTGAAAATGGGTGAAGCCATAGTCGTCGAAGACACGATCATCCCCTGCGACGGCGTCAGACTCCTCGGACGCATGTACAGACCCCGGGAAGAATCAGTGTATCCCGCCGTCGCCGTCTGCCACGGGTACCCCGGCGACACAAAGAACATGGATCTGGCGGAGGAGCTCGCCCTCAACGGCGTGGTGGTCCTCATCTTCTACTACATGGGGGCCTGGGGAAGCGGAGGAGAGTTCAGGCTGACAAACCTGGTGCCTAGCACCAAGGCTGC